>CAXTMQ010000315.1:0-4912 GCA_964245305.1 uncultured Pyrinomonadaceae bacterium | reverse complement strand
TCATTCGCCGCGCAGTCATCTGCAATAAAGAATCGGCGGTTTACAACGAAGAATTGCCGGCTCGCAGTCAAGAATCAACCGTTTGCAGTCGAGAACCGGCGGCTTGCAGTGAAGAATCGAGAACTTACATTCGAGAATTGGTTGTTTACGTCGAAGAATTGACGGCTTGCAGCGAAGAATCGGCGACTTACATTAGAGAATTGATGACTTGCAGTAAAGAAATGATGACTTACAGTAGAGAATCGGCAATCTACAGACAAGAATCGAAGGCTTGCGTTGGAGAATTGACGGCTCGCAGTCGGCGCGACATCGCTTCAAGTCGAAAATTCGACTTCTGAGACGAAGAATCTCTTATGAAAAACAAAGAAACGAATGATTTAACCTCTGCCGAGACGATAATTTTGTTTCGTCCGGTCGGCACAAAAGAGTTAGCGTTGATCGAAGCGAGCGAATTTAAGACTTTTCCGCCGCGATTGCCCGAACAGCCGATATTTTATCCGGTCTTAAACGAAGAATACGCGACGCAAATCGCCCGCGAATGGAACGCCAAACATAACGAAGACAAGCGCGGCTACGTGACAAAGTTCGCCGTTCGTAAATCGTTTCTCGACAATTACGAAATTCAGATCGTCGGCGGCAGAACGCACGAAGAATACTGGATTTTGGCGGAAGATTTAGACGAATTTAACCGAAACATTGTGGGAGAGATTGAAGTTATTAGCGAATTTATAGGTTAAAATTATATGTCGGAAAATAATTATTCTTGCCCAGCTTGTGGTTTTTTCACAATCCAATCACCGGACATTGCCTCTATCTGCAATTTTTGCAGTTGGCAAGGTGATCCGGTTCAAAAGCAGTATCCTGCAATCAAAATCGGCGCGAATAAATTTAGCTTATGTCAACTTCAAGCGGCAGTTTTGAAAAAATATCCCGTTGAAATAAAAGAAATAGAAATTACCAAGAAATACAAAGACGGAACTGTTGAAAATGTTAATTACAAACGCGACGAAAATTGGCAGATTTTAACACCCGAAGATTGTCAGCCTAAAGAAGAAGAACCTAAAAACGGAAAAGAATGGTTCGACAAAATGCCCGGCAAAAGAGTTACTTTTATTAATGGTGAATATAAATGAAATTATTAATTGCCGGCAGCCGCGCTCAATTAACCCGACGTAAAATTATGCCCGCCAAAGATTTATTTCACGATAATGTGCGAAACGCGCTTGAAAAAGGACGGTTGGACGATAACCGCCGATCCTTATACTTTGGTTTGGGGCAAAGAATCTTTGTTTGTTGATTTGGCGGCGGAAAGATTTATCGCGGCGGAAAAGGCGAACGAAAAAATTGCGGTTGAAATCAAAAGTTTCGTCGGGCGTTCGCAAACCGCCGAATTGGAAAAGGCACTCGGACAATTTTCGTTATATTATGCTGTTATGCGGCGAGCGGACACAGACAGAAAATTATATCTCGCCGTGCCGGACACGGTTTTCGCGGATTTATTTGAAGGCGAAAAGGGCGAGATCGTGATGAGCGACGAAGGGTTAAAGGTGTTTTGCTTTTCAATTGAAAGCGAGGAGATTGTGCGATGGATAAGATAAAACATTTGCGCGAAGCGGTCAGAAAATCTCTGCTCGAATGGCAGGAATTTCTCACGCCGCGCATCGAGCCGGAGAATCAAAAACTCGAAGCGAAAATTGTTTTCGACGACGAAAATAACAGTTACCTGCTTTTGTTTTCCGGTTGGAAAGCCGGTCAGCGCGTTCACAGTTTACTGATTCACATCGAAATAATTAACGATAAAATCTGGATTCAGGAAGACAACACGGAAGAGGGCGTAGCGATTGATCTGGAAAAACACGGCGTTGCGAAAAGCGACATCGTGCTTGGCTTTCAGCCGCCGAACATCAGATCCTACACCGAATACGCCGCATAAAAATGAAACTTTTAATCGCCAACGGTCATTTGATTGACCCGACCGAAAAACAAAACAGCGGAAAGAATCTTTTAATCGAAGACGGACGAGTTATCGCGTGGCTCAATCAAAATGAAAGCGCGCCCGAAGACGCGGAAGTTTTCGACGCGACGGGGTTGATTGTCGCGCCGGGTTTTATTGATCTGCACGTGCATCTGCGCGAGCCGGGACAGGAGCATAAAGAAACGATTGCGTCGGGCTGCGCGGCGGCAATCGCGGGCGGTTTTACGTCGGTTTGTCCGATGCCGAATACATCGCCGGTCAATGACAGCGCGGCGATTACGCGGTATATGATCGAACAGGCGGAACGCGCTCAATTAGCGAATGTTTTTCCGGTCGGCGCGATTACGAAATCTTCGGACGGCGGCGAGTTAGCCGAAATGGGCGAGATGAAAGCGGCGGGCGCGGTCGCCGTGTCCGACGACGGGCGACCCGTGCCGAACGCCGGAATGATGCGCCGCGCGATGCAGTATGCGAAGGATTTCGATCTGCCAATCGTTGACCATTGCGAAGACAAATCTTTGTCGGGCGGCGGCGTGATGCACGAAGGAAAATTGTCGCTTCTGCTCGGATTAAAGGGAATGCCCGCGCTCGCCGAAGAAATTGACGCGGTGCGCGATATTATTCTGGCGAAGGAAACCGGAGCGAGAATTCACATCGCGCATATCTCGACGAAAAACGCCATCGAAGCCGTCCGCCGCGCGAAAAACGAAGGCGTAAAAGTAACCTGCGAAGTTACGCCGCATCATTTTACTTTGACCGATAAGCTGGTCGAAGGCTACGACACGAACACGAAAATGTCGCCGCCGCTGCGTTCCGCAGAACATCTGGAAGCGATTCTCGAAGCATTAAAAGACGGCACGATTGACGCGATTGCGACCGACCACGCGCCGCATCACGCGGACGAAAAAGCTCTCGAATACGACCGCGCGCCGATGGGCATTACCGGCTTGGAAACCGCCGTCGGCTTGGCTTTCGACGAACTCGTTCACAAAGGCTTGATTGACTTGGCGCGATTCGTCGAACTTTTTTCGACGAATCCGGCGCGAATCTTCAATTTGCAGAGTCGCGGCACATTAAAAGTCGGCTCGATTGCCGACGTAACGATTCTCGATCCTGATTTGAATTGGACGTATCGCAACGCCGATTCAAAATCGAAATCGAAAAATTCGCCGTTCGACCATCGAAACTTTACCGGCGCGGCAGTTGCGACAATCGTCGGCGGAAAAATCGTTTATCGCCGAACCGATTAAAAGAAATTCGCCGCCGCATTTCGCCGTGATAATTTATTCAAAGCGCGTCGCCGTCGAAATCAAACAGCCGCGCCTCTCAACTGTACATTTTTGATTTTTGAGACAGTTTCTTCATAATTCCGCTCCTTATAATTTTTTCAGACTCTTTTTTCGCCTCTGTTTATTAACGCGACGAATGATGGCAAAAAGGCTGAATATTTTTTCGGGCGGCGATTTTTATTTTTGAAAACTGATTGACTCGACACGCGCGGGCGACATAATTCTTTAAAGGCGAAAACGTAAAATTTTATGGAGCGATTACCCGAAAAATCGTCGGAAATTACGCGAATGCTGCGCGATTGGAGCGACGGCAAAACCAAAGCATTGGACGCGCTTCTGCCGCTCGTTTATGAAGAACTTCACCGGCAAGCCGCCCGCTATCTGCGCCGCGAACGCGCCGGACACACATTGCAGACGACCGCTCTGATTCACGAAACTTACCTGAAATTGATTGACCGGCGCGAAGTCAGATGGCAGAATCGCGCGCATTTTTTCGGCATCGCGGCGCAGACAATGCGGCGCATTCTGGTTGATTACGCCCGACAGAGACATCGTGAAAAACGCGGCGGCGCAGATGAAAATTTGCCGCTTGACGAAGTAATTGTGGCAATTTCGGAAGAAAAAAGCGTTGATCTGGAAATGCTCGACGAAGCCCTAACGAGGCTTGCCGCGATGGATAAAAGACAGACGCAAATCGTCGAGCTTCGCTATTTCGGCGGATTGAGCATCGAAGAAACCGCCGAAGCTCCGGGCATCTCGCCCGCGACGGTGAAAACCGAATGAAAATCGGCAAAGGCTTGGCTTTATCTGGAAATTACGAAATGAATTCCGAACGCTGGCAGAAAGTTAAATTATTATTCGATCAAGTCGTCGAACTCGCGCCGATTGAGCGCGAACGATTTCTCGCCGAATCCGGCGACGCAGATTTTGATTTACGCCGCGAAGTCGAAAATTTGCTCGCCGCATTTAACGAATCGGAAAATTTTCTCGAACAACCTGCCGCCGTCGAAGTCGCCAATTTGAACATCGCGCCGCCTAAACCGCTCGAAGCCGGAAAACGATTCGCGCATTACGAAATCGTCAGACAAATCGGCGCGGGCGGAATGGGCGAAGTTTATCTGGCAAACGATACGAAACTCGAAAGACAAGTCGCCGTCAAAATTCTCAACGAAAAATTCAGCCGTCACGAATCAAACTTAAACAGATTCGTCGCCGAAGCGAAAGCCGCGTCCGCTCTGAATCATCCGAACATTTTAATCATTCACGAAATCGGCGCGATTGACGAAGTAAATTTTATCGTCAGCGAATTTGTCGAAGGCAGAACGCTGCGCGAAATTATCGTCGAAGCGTCACTAAAATTGCCGGAAACGCTTGATATTTCCATTCAAATCGCTAATGCGCTCGTCGTCGCGCATCGCGCGAATATCGTTCACCGCGACATCAAACCCGAAAATATAATGATTCGCCCGGACGGTTTCGTGAAGATTCTCGATTTCGGTCTGGCAAAGCTCGTCGAGCGGAAAGATTTCGGATTCGAGGCATCAACCATTAAGCAAAACGAAACAGCGAAAGGCATTATTTTGGGAACGGTCAGCTATATGTCACCCGAACAAGCCAAAGGTGAACGGATTGACGCGGCGACCGATAT
>CAXTMQ010000314.1:0-4938 GCA_964245305.1 uncultured Pyrinomonadaceae bacterium | reverse complement strand
AAATCACTCTGCATAACGGCAAAGGATTATCCGAGACTTTCTTTCGCTCGGAAGTCGAGATGCTCGGCGTGGTGGTGAGAGTCGAGAGGGATTTGAAGGTGAAAAGATGAGCAAAGACGCGCTTTCAGAATAAGCGGCAATGGAAGCGCGTCATTTTCTCTTGCCGCATTTTTCGCAAGATTCGATTTTGAGAAGTTTATTCAGTTCGTTGGTGAGAGCCATAGATTTGCGGCGAATGTCCATTAACTTTTCCCGCAAATCCGGCTGCGGTTTTTTGTTCGGCAAAACCTTTGTTTCAGTTTGAATTTCAGCGTTCATAGATTAAAATTTAATGATTAGAAAATCTTACAAATTCAGAATTTATCCGACGAAAGCGCAAATTTTGACGCTCGAAACGACGCTCGAACTTTGCCGCGAACTCTACAATGCCGCGCTTCAAGAAAGGCGCGATGCTTGGCGATTGAATAGAATTTCGATTTCATATTACGACCAACAAAACCAACTGCCGGAAATAAAGAGAGAGCGGCAAGAATTTAGCAATGTTCATTCGCAAGTTCTTTGCAATGTTTTGAACCGAATCAATAAAAGTTTTGCGAATTTTTTCTCTTGCCTTAAGAAAGGCACGAACGCTGGTTTTCCCCGCTTTAAATCGTCTAATAGATTTAACAGTTTTATTTATCCGCAAGTAAGTAATTGCGCCGTGAATCTTGAAGCAAATAAACTTAATTTGCCTAAAATCGGCAAAATCAAAATAAATCTTTCGCGCCCTGTTGTTGGAAAAGTTAAAACTTGCGTTATAAAGCGGGAAATTGATAAATGGTTTGTCGTTTTCTCGGTTGAAACCATCGCCGAACCTTTGCCGAAAACGGGTAAAGAAATCGGCATTGATGTCGGCATAGAAAGTTTTGCCACTCTTTCTGACAGCACAAAGATTGAAAACCCAAAATTTTTTGAATCCACTCAGAAGAAATTGCGGGTTGCACAGCGCAGAGTTTCGCGGCGTAAAAAAGGCTCGAATCAAAGACGAAAAGCCGTTTTGCAACTCCGCAAAATTCACGAAAAAATCTGCAATCAAAGGAATGACTTTCAACATAAAGTTTCAACGCAAATCATTAAAGATTTTGATTTGATAGCGATTGAGAAACTTAATATTTTGGGTATGTCGAAAGGCATACTGTCTAAACAAATTCACGATGTCGCTTGGAGTAGTTTTTTTCAAAAGTTGACCTACAAAGCTGAAAACGCTGGCAGACAACTGATAAAAGTCAATCCAAGCGGAACATCTCAAACTTGCGTATGCGGAGAAATAGTAAAGAAAAAACTATCCATTCGGCATCACAAATGTTTGAAATGTGGTTATGAAAACCACCGTGATATAGTTTCAGCGCAAGTCATTCTTAATCGGGCAGGGCTTGCCCGCGAAGCGCAAACTTAAACCGTTTGGTTATGAGTAGCTTCGGAATCTGTTTAACGGAAAACCAAAAGAACCATTTGCCGTCAAACTGAAAGTCAAAAGAACCATTTACCTTGAACCTCTAACACAACATCCCAATTGTTCGCCGTGTCCGAAATCTTCAACAAACAGGCTTGCGAACCAGGAAAAAACTCCGCCCTCAACTCGTCGAACGCTTCGCCAATGTTGTCTCTGATCTCTTCGTTCGCGCTCATTAAAATTCAAACGTCGAAACGGAATTACTCGACGAGACCGGAGCGGCTGTGTTCGAGCCGATTGAAACGCTTTCGAGTTCGGCGGCGTTGCGCGGCAAGCCTAAAATTCCGCGAACGTCGTTACGAATGGCGATCCTTTTTTTGCCCGTTTCCGTCACGTAACCCGCGATTTTGCCGTTCAAATAACTGTATTTGTCCTTCACCGCATCCCACTTGTCGAGCAGGTCAACAAGAGCCGTTTCCTGTGTCGCGTTCAATGTCGCCGCCCGGCTTGCCGCGTCTGTGTAGGTCGTCAGAGCGGCGAGGGCGGCGGCATTGATTTGGTCGGCGGTCAGAGACATTTATTTATAAGCGCGAATATCTTCGAGCGTTTTTTTACCAATGCCTTTAATTTTCAAAATATCATCGTCCGACATCGCTTCTAATTTCTCGCGCGTCATTCCTTCCACCGCGCCGAGAACTTCAAAGCCCGGATAATCTTCGGGAAACGCGGCGGACTCTTCGGGTTGGACCTCAGCCGACTTGCCCAAAGCCTTCATTTCCGTCTCGGACAATTCGGCTTCGCCGGCAAAATAAGTTTTATCGCCAATGACCGTCATTTTTCCAAAAGTATGTTTAGCCATAAATTTAATGATTAAAGGGCGAGAATTCCGCCCTTATGATTAAGTGATCGAACCGATGACATACACGGCTTCGCGGTCTTGAAGAACCGGAAAGCTCGCCTGTTTCGCTTTACCTTCGATACGCGGCGGAATGTCGTTAATGAAATTAACCTGAATTTGTCTGCCCGGCTGATCGAATCCGGCGACTCTGCCGATGGCGGTGTAACCTAAAGTGCCGTCAAGCGTGAAAGCCTGTCCGTTTCTTTCGACCGTTTCCGATGTATCGGTCGTCGCAATCATTACCACGACGTTACGGGCGAGAAAGTAGCCGCTCGTCGCGCCTTTCTTCCACATCAAGTCATAAGTTTCCGGCGCGGGCAGTCCTTCGCGGGCGAAAGCGTCGGACACGCCGGTTTGCGTCGCTCTGGCGGGCGAGACGGAAATCGCGCCGACGTTGTTAACAACCGTAATGCCGGTTCGCGCCATCATCTTCGCATTCAACGCCATAATCGAACTGACATTGCGGCTCGTGATAATACGGCGCACCGTCTTTCCTTTCGAGGCGAGAAAATCCACTCCGGCGAGAATATCGGTGAACGGATCGCGCACTGTGGCATCGCCCGTCCAAGTCGCTCCGGCGTTTACCCGATGACCGCTCGGCGCGTCGACCGCAACCGTTTCCACGTAGCCGTTATCCCCTTCACGGGCAATCTGAGAATTGACGATAATCTGCCAACGCTGTCGCTCGTTTAATTCCTGTAAAGCCATATTCAGCTTTTCCGGAAACTGCAGTAATCTCTGCATCGCGCTCATACTTTCGCCGCGTTCAAGATATTTGCGAAGTGCCTCGAATTCGGGCGTGTTCAACTGAGTCGCAATACCCGAATCGCCCAAAACAACGTCGATGGCGGCGGTTTCCGCCATCTTCTGCATCGTCGGCGGGCTGTGTCTCGATTCGTCGTTAGCGAGCGTGGACAGCAGACGAAAGGCTTCGTCTTTGAACATATACTCGTCAACCTGTTTTTCAGGCAACAACTCCGCGCCGATGTAACGGCGGGCGTTTGTGCCGAATTGGGAAAACGGATCGCTCGCCAGTTGAGTAAAACGCTTCTCGGTATTCGCCTGCGCGATAAGTCCTGCAATATCTGCCATTAGCTCACACCTCCCGTGCCTGTCGTGGTTTGATAAAACGCCCGGACTTTGCCTTTAATCGTTGACGTTTCCGTCGTCCAACCGGGTAAAAGATTTTCTTTAATCAAAGTTCCCTCGCGCAGAACTTCGGCATCGTTAACGAGCGCGGCATCGTGAATGTCGTAAGCGACGACAAAGATTTCGTCGTCAGCATCAGCCGCCGCGCCGAACGGCGTATTGGAAGCGCGTTCGGTAAAAGTGCGACCGATGCGCGTTCCGGCGGGAATCGGCTTTCTCGCCGACATGCTCGTATAATTGCCGGTGTCGCCGTTCGATAAAGCCGTAACGAGCGGCTGGACCGTCAAAGTTGTCGCTCCGGCGGCGGCGGCGGCGTTGAGCGTCATAAACTTTTTGCTGCTCGCCGCGCCGACCGGAATAACCGCGCCGTTCGGAATCGCGCCGGATAATGCGGCAACCGTAACGCTTGTCGCGTCTGCCGCGGCATTTGCGCCGACCGTTATTTTAACCGATCCCTCGGTTAAAAATTCGGCGGCATTGATTTTTACACCGCCGGGTAAAAGATAGTCGCGGCTCAGAAAGTCGCCGATAAAAGTCGGCGCGCTTTGCGTGTTGCCTGAATAAGTTGCTCTTGGCATATTTTTCCTCTTTTAATTATTTGCCTGCGTGATCGAAGCCGACGCGGGCGGTGCGTATTTCGCCATCGTCGCGTCAACCGGATTTCTTTGATCGCCCGAACCGCCGCCGGTCGGCTTTTGGTATGGATAAGGCTTTCCGCCGCCGTTTTCCAAAACGCTCAGAAACGGCTTGAAATTCTCGTCTTCGGGCAGCTCGATTTTCGTTTCTTTGTTATCCGAATCTTTTCCGGCGACGAAAAACTTCTTAACCGTTTCGTCGCCGTCTTTGACATCTTCAGCGACGATGTTCAAATCCTTCGCCAAACGCTTGAATTCGGCTCGCTTCCATCCGAGCGCGTCCGCCGCCTCGTCGAAAACTTTCTCGCCTTTCAAGGAATTGATTTCCTTTTCCAAATCGGCTTTCGCGGTCTTCAAGGTCGGCATCTCGTCTTTGTCGATTTCCGCTTGCTTAGCCGCTTCGCCGAGTTCCTTGATTTCGGGCGCGACGGCGACCATTCCCTGCGGTAAATTTTTCGTCTCGGCAATCGTCAGCTTTTGCTGTAAATCATTTGCCTGATTCGTCAAGGTCGTGATCTGACCTTTCAAACTTCGCTGCGTCGTTTCGAGTTCGGTTTTGTTCGCAATCGTCGGATGATCGCTGTCAAGGTCGGTCAATTCCCAACGCCCGTTTTTACTGACGTATGCGCCTTTTTGATCGGCGGGAATGTCCGTTTCGTTTTGGTAAAAAGATTTCGGCATAAATTTTTATTTATATCGCTTCCGCTTTTGCGGTTTTGGTTAAAATTTAAAGTGAAAAACACCCGCCAAACTTGAAAACTCGTTTCAAATCTAGCGGGTGTCGAATCTTGATAGATTGTAGACCCTTGAAGTCTATTTAATTC
>CAXTMQ010000313.1:0-4958 GCA_964245305.1 uncultured Pyrinomonadaceae bacterium | reverse complement strand
GGCTTCGTTCTGCCCGTCGCGGAAACCGTTGTCTCTGGCGACGCGATACAGATTGCTGCGGTTGCGGTCGTAACGGTCGTCGTTGCGATTGTCGCGGTTGTCGCGCCTGTCCCAACGGTCATCCTGTCTATCCTGCCGGTCGTCGCGTCTGTCCTGATTGTAATCGCGGTTTTGATATTGCGCTTTCGCCTCGACGCTCGAAAAAGCAATTAACCCGAATGCCATAAACGCACTCAAACCGATTCCCTTTAATGTATTTTTAATTATATTTGATTTCATAAAACCTAACCTCCGTCCCGTTAAAAGCAACGGTCGTGCCAAACATAAAAAGCCTTGAAATACGCCGCTTTCGCCGTAATCGCTTTTTCGTCTTTTTCGGGTTTATACTAAAACGTCGCGTGTTTGGCGTTCCGCGCGTTATTTGGTGAGATTATTTTCTTGACGTTCGCCGGACTCGTTTCGACATTTTTCAGATCAATTCGATTTTGCAGTAATTTCAAAGGAAAATTCATTATGAAGAATTTATTTTTTATTTTCGCGCTGATACTGGCGGCGAATATTGCCGCGAAAGCGCAGGCGGAACAGATCGAATGGCAAAATGATTTCAAGCAGGCGCAGGCATCGGCGCGTGAAACATATCGCCCGATGCTTCTCGATTTCACAGCCGTCTGGTGCAAACCGTGCAGAGAGATGGACAGAACTTTTTGGGTTTTACCCGAAGTCGTCCAGGCGATGAAACAGTTCGTCGCCATCAAGGTAGATTTCGATGTTCAGAAAAATTTAGTTAATAAATTCGGCATCCGCGGGATTCCTTACGTCGTCGTCGCCGATCCGCTGGGCAATATGATAACTTTCCGGCGCGGATTCGGCGATAGAAACGCCAGAGAATTAAACCAAATCTTCAGCGAACTGCCGAAGGATTTCTCCTTGATGAAAGATGCCTACAAAAAACTCGAACTTGATAAAAACGACAGTCAGGCACTGCTCGTCATCGCCGACTTTTACGCCAAATCGAAAATGGTGACGCTCGCCAACGATTATTATAAGCGCACCCTGAAAACCGACGCGCTGAAAAACGATGCCGCGCAAAAGGAACGTATTGTTTATAACATCGCCGCCAATTATTATCTCGCGCAAAACTACGCGGAAGCCGTCGAACCGTTAAGCGACTATCTGAAAAATTACCCGTCAACCCCGAACCGCGAAACGGCTCTCTCGATACTCGCCATCAGCTGCGCCCGTCTCGGCAAGGAAAAAGAAGCCTTAAAATATCTCGACGCGGTAAAAAAAGAATTTCCCGAATCGAAAAACATTCTGACGATCAGCCAAGCCATCGAATACGCGAAACTCGTAAAAGATAAAAAATAATTTTGATAATCCGACGCTAAAATCGAAAATCACGAATCAGGTTAAGCGTTTGCATCGCTTGACCTTTTCTTTTATCTTTCTTGTGTCGTCAAATTTTCGCTCAATCTTTTGCTTCCTGCCGGTAAAATTATGTCAAAACCCTTAATCACAAAGTATTATAACCAACTGCACGAAACTATCAGCGCGGGCGGCGCGCGGAACGAAGGCGCAATTACGCACGCTTTTGCTAATCTTCTGCGTTCTTACGCGGAAAAGAAAAATCTGTTGCTGGTCGAGCAGAAAAGTATGAGCGGGCGCACGGGTAGAAGCATTCGTCCCGACGGCACAATCAAATATTTTGGCGGCATTGACTTGGGATATTGGGAAGCTAAGGACAGCGGCGACAAACTCGATTACGAAATCAACAAAAAACTCAACATTGACGGTTATCCGAACAAAAACATTATCTTTGAAGACACAAATACCGCTGTTTTAATTCAGGAAAACGTGGAAGTAATGCGCGTGAATATGCGCGAGTGGAATTTGCTCGATGATTTACTCGACAAATTTATCAATTACGAACCTTCCGAAGTTAAAGAATTCAACAAAGCACTCGAACATTTTAAGGAAGATGTGCCGTCCATCGTCGAAGGCTTGCGTCATCTAATGGAAGACGAAGCGGAAAAGAACACATTCTTCCGCGAAAAGCGAGACGGCTTTTTGGAAATCGCCAGAAACGAGATCAATCCCGAAATCACGGCGGAAGATGTGCGCGAAATGATAATTCAACACATTCTGACCGAAGATATTTTCACCAATGTTTTCGGCGATGCCGATTTTCATAAGTTTAATAACATCGCTAAGGAACTCGAAGCGGTCATCGAGACGTTTATGAGCCGCGAAGTTCGGAAAAATTACTTATCGAGCATCGAAAACTATTACAAAACGATTCGTGACGCGGCTTCGGGCATTACGGATAACCACGAAAAGCAGAAATTTCTCAAGACCGTCTATGAAAACTTCTACAAAGTTTATAATCCGAAGGGCGCGGACAAACTCGGAGTCGTTTACACGCCGAATGAAATCGTCAGATTTATGATTGACAGCACCGACTGGCTGTTAGACAAGCATTTTAATAAAACTCTCTCGGACAAAGGCGTGGACATTCTCGACCCCGCGACCGGAACGGGAACATTCATCGCGGAACTGATTGATAAAATCAACATTCACGACCTCGAATACAAATACGCGAACGAACTGCACGCCAACGAAGTCGCCATTCTGCCGTATTACATCGCCAATCTCAACATCAAATACACCTATCAACAGCGCAAAGGCTCGTATATTGATTGATTAGAAGTAAACTTTAAGTCAAAATAATAAACGAAATGAAAAAATTGCAAATCTTGACCGGCGACAGTCTCACAATTTTGCCTACATTAACGGCTGAGTCTATCCAGTGTTGCGTTACGTCGCCGCCCTATTGGGGATTACGCGATTACGAACATTCGTCACAAATCGGAAGCGAGTCGTCGCCGGAAACATACGTTGAAAATCTCGTGAAGCTGTTTAAAGAAGTTCGCCGTGTGCTTCGTAAAGACGGAACTGTGTGGTTGAACGTCGGTGACGGTTATGCGCGCAATGGAGGTGACGGCAATCACGGACCGAATGCGGTTGTCGGCAACACGAAGAAGCTGATTCAGAAGCGCAATTGCAAAGTTCCCAATGTTTGGGGCTTAAAGGATAGGGATTTGTTCGGCTTGCCTTGGCGCGTAGCGTTTGCTTTACAGGCTGACGGTTGGATTTTAAGATCGCGTATAACTTGGGTTAAATCTAATCCAATGCCCGAAAGCGTTAAAAACAGACCGACTACAGCGACCGAAGAAATTTTTATGTTCGCTAAGTCAATCAAGTATTTTTATGATTCCAATGGAGTCAGAGAAGAAAGCGGCGCGAATCTTCGTAACTTTTGGAATTTGAAGCCCGACTCAAGTAAAACCGGACATCCAGCGACTTTTCCGCGAGAACTGGCAAGACGTTGTATTTTGCTTGGTTCACGCGAAGGCGACACTGTTTTAGATCCGTTCAGTGGTTCAGGAACTACTGGTATTGCGGCTAATGAACTCAAACGAGACGCTGTTCTTATTGAATTAAATTCGGATTACGTCGAGAAAAGCAAAGTTCGCGCTGAATATATTCAACCAAATTTGCAATCAAAGACTGTCAACTCAATTTAGCGTTTAAATCAATATGACTCGAAAGCCCGGCTCAAAACAACTAATCCTTGACTTCTTTCTACAAAACATCGGCAACGTGCTTGAATCTAAAGATATTCAGCAAGCAAGCGGCGGCGCGTCCGAATGGGCGCGGCGTGTTCGTGAATTACGCAATGAAGACGGGTATCAAATCCTCACGCACAAAGACCGCGCCAACCTCAAACCAAATCAGTATCTGATGGAAACCATTAAGCGTGTTCCTGCTTTCAAGCGTGGCATCTCGAAGGAAACTCGCGCTTGGGTGTTGGAAAGGAACGGTTATACTTGCCAGATGTGCGGCGTGGCGGCGGGCGATCCAGACCCATTCGGCGGAAGTAGAACTGTCCGGCTGACAATGGGGCATATTATAGACAAATCAAAAGGCGGAGATGATACGCCACAAAACCTGCGAGCGGTTTGCAATAACTGTAATGAAGGGTTACAAAATACAGCTTTGCCGAAACCAGACCAAATTCATTTGCTTGCTCAAATCCGCCGCGCAACAATAACCGATCAACAGGCTGTATTAAATTGGCTGCTTCAAAAATTCGGTCATGAAATCAAAGGAAAAAATTGAATATCTAATCAATAGTTCCGCACGGCGATTACGAAACCCAAAAATTATCTGCACTACTTTTATTTGACATAAAGTCGAATTAAAACCACGAAAACATCACCGATTGGGCATTGAATCAGTTTCAAAATCATTACAAAAAATCGAAAGGCGCGAAGATTACGAAGCAGGATATTTTTTATTACGTTTACGCGGTGCTTCATTCGCCTGTTTATCGCAAGAAATACGAGCAGAACTTAAAGCGCGAGTTTCCGCGTCTGCCGTTTTATGATGATTTCTTTCAATGGAAGCAATGGGGCGAACAGTTGATGGATTTGCATATCAATTACGAAACGCAAGATGCGTTCGCGCTCGGAAGAAAAGATTTGGATTCGACCGCGAAAAAGAAAATCAAGCAGGAAAGTTTATTCGGCGGCAAGTCGGAAGCGGAAGACGAAAACTTTATCGCCAAACCGAAAACCAAACTTCGCGCCGACAAAAGCGAAGGAACAATCGAGATAGATTCGCACACGACTTTAACGGGCGTTCCCGCGCTCGCCTGGGAATATAAACTCGGAAACCGTTCCGCGCTCGAATGGATTTTAGACCAATACAAAGAAAAAACGCCGCAGGACGCGACGATTCGGGAAAAATTTAACACTTACAAATTCGCGGATTATAAGGAACAGGTCATAGATTTATTAAAACGGGTTACAACCGTCAGCATTAAAACGATGGAAATCATTAATCAAATGCCCAATGATTAAGTTCGGATATGTGAAATTATTTAGCAGCGTTAAAAA
>CAXTMQ010000312.1:0-4984 GCA_964245305.1 uncultured Pyrinomonadaceae bacterium | reverse complement strand
CGCCGGTTGTCGTAGCGACCGCGCCGCCGCATCCGCTTATCAAAATTCCGAGCCGACTTTGATTTTTAACCATTATTGCCCCAAAAAATGAAAGAATTCGTGATTTTATATCTTGATAAAAATTAATTACCGTTTTCCGTGAAATTATAACAAATCGAGCAGGTTTGTCTGAAAATAATGAAGAGAAAAGTCGGTAAAAAAGAGTTTCCAAAAGAATTGATAATCAATTCGCGCTGAAGATTATTTGAAATATGCGGACGAATTGATGAAAATAAAAGAAAAGGAAAAATTTAATATGCTAAGAAAATTATTCGGCGTGTTTTTATGCGGTTTGGCGTTCACTGCGTTTGCGTTCGCGCAAAGGGAATTAGGCGTTCGACCGACGGATTCGGGCGGAGTTTTGATGCCCGAGCAGGCGGCTTACGACGTGCGGCATTATGATTTGGCGGTCAAGGTTGATATTCCCAATCAAGCCATCAGCGGCGTTTTGACGGCGACGGCGCGAATTGTCAAACCGCTCGATAATTTCGTGCTGGATTTGGATTATCCGTTCACGGTTTCAAAAGCGACGCTCGTCGAAGGGAAAAAGGAAACGGATTTGAAGTTCGAGCGCAGAGAAAGCAAGATTTGGATTCAATTTCCGAAGATCGAAAAATCGGGCGAAACGGTTAATGTTCGAGTCGCGTATTCGGGCAAGCCGAAAGTCGCGCCGCGTCCGCCTTGGGTCGGCGGTTTTGTCTGGTCGAAGACGGCGGACGGACAACCCTGGTTTGCGACCGCCGTGCAGAACGACGGCGCGGACTTGTGGTTTCCCGTTAAAGATCATCCATCGGACAAGCCGGAAACTTCGTCGCTGCATTTTACCGTTCCGGCGAATCTCGTCGCCGCGTCGAACGGCAAACTAAAATCCGTTGACGACAACAAAGACGGCACGAAAACTTTTAATTGGGAAGTGTCGCAGCCGATTTCAAATTACTGCATTGCGCTGAACGTCGCGCCGTATAAAGTGATTAAAGATTCGGTCAAATCAATTACCGGCGAGCAGATTCCGATTGAATTTTACGTTTTGCCGCAAGACGAAGCGAAAGGGCAATCGCTCGTCGAATTGTCAAAGAAATATACGGCGTTTTTTGAAAAATATCTCGGACCGTATCCGTTTCGCGCCGATAAAATCGGCATCGCCGAAACGCCGCATCTCGGAATGGAACATCAAACGATCACGGCTTACGGCAACGAATTCAAATACAATGCCGACGGCGATGATTGGCTGCTTTTCCACGAATACGGACACGATTGGTGGGCGAATCTCGTCACCGCGCCGGATTGGAACGATTTTTGGATTCACGAAGGGTTCGAGTCGTTTATGGATACGTTTTACGTCGAAACGACGAAGGGAAAAGACGCATATTTCGCGGCGATGAAAGCCAGGCAGAAAAACTTGAAAAACGTCAAACCCGTCGCGCCGCGCGAGCCGCAAACGACGACGCAAATTTATATGCTGCCGCCCGATTATAAAAACAGCGACGGCGACATTTACGGCAAAGGCGCGTTGATTCTCAACAGTCTGCGTTTTTATATCGGCGACGATGCGTTTTTCAAATCTTTGAGAAGAACGACTTATCCAGACCCGAAAATGGAAAGCGTAACCGACGGCAGACAGTTTCATTTCGAGACGACCGACGACTTTATGCGGACGGCGGAAAAAGAATCGGGCAAAGATTTGAAATGGTTTTTTGAAGTCTACTTGCGCCAGCCGAAATTGCCAAAACTAATTTCGGAAACAAGCGGAAACACTTTGAATTTGCGTTGGGAAACGCCGAACAATCTGCCGTTCCCGATGCCCGTCGAAGTAAAAATCGGCGGCGAAATGAAACGAATAGAAATGAAAGACGGCAAAGGCGGCATCGCGCTTCCGGCTGACGGAAAATATGAAGTTGATCCGAATGGTTGGGTTCTGAAATCGCTTTAGAATTTAGTTTGTTAAAAAAAGATTGAATTCTCAGGTAGTGTCTTAGTCGAGTGAAAAATCTTTAGCCGCGTCGTTCACGGCGTGGTAAACAAATTCGCATCAAAAAAAGGGCGTTTCAACGTCCTTTCGCTTTAGGCGCGCGACCAAACCACGCCGTGAACGACGCGGCTGTTATTGGTTAAAGCCAAACAAGCAGGATACTTTGAATTTTCAATCTTCCTTTTTATTTTCGAGATTTGTTTTTGGCGTTTTCAATGGCTTTGACGGCGATGACGATATTTTTTGAGTCGGGAAATTCTGCTTTCAAACGCGCCAGATATTTGTCGGATTCTTTGAATTGTTCGAGATTGGCACTGCTGACGATCAACAAAGTGATTGCCGTTTCACGATACGTTCCCTTCGGGTAATCCTTTAAATAATCTTCTAAAAAATCAATCGCTTGTTTGTAATCACGATAGCCGACGGCATTGATGCCGAGCGCTAAATTGACGCGCTCTTTCGTTTCGGCGTTGCCGCTGACTTCGGGCGTTTTGACGGCTCGTTTGTAAAATTCGCTGCTCAAAAATAAATTTCCCGAAGCGCGGTAAGAATCGGCGATTTCGAGCAAGGCTTTCCCGTCGTTTTTGTCGCGCTCGACGGCTCGATACGCTTTTTCGAGATTGGAAAAATCTTTGGTCGCGTCTTTGAGCGCGACGTTCAGACGGCGCGTCGCGTCTTTGTCGAAACCGCGCCGGAAACTAATCAGATTGCCGAGCGGATCGGTAAAAGCGACGAACGGCGCGTCGGTGACGTTGAATTTCGCGGCGAGCGATTTTTCGTTTTCGAGATTTAATTTAACCGCGATGAATTTTTTCATTGATTCGATAACCGTCGCGCCATTCCAATATTGCTCGTCCATTTCATCGCAAATTTTGCAGTTCGGCGCGGTGAAATAAATCAAAACCGGCTTGCCGCTTTCACGCGCGGCGGCAAGCGATTTTCTGAAATCTTGTTCCCACAAAATTTGTTTGCTTTGCGCTTTTACTGCCGAAACAATTAAGAATATCGCGCAAATTAAAGCGATAAATTTTTTCATAATCGAAAATAGAATTCGTTAAAACATCGTCGCCAAATTTTCGACGATATTCTTTGCCGCATCGGGACGCGCGAAATTGCGGACGTTTTGCTGCATTGCCGCAAAACGCTTTTCGTCGTTCACGAGAGCGTCAATTTTATAAGCGATAACCGGCAGATTATTGCATTTTATCGCGCAGCCTTTTTCGAGAAGATGATCGGAATTGCGTTCTTCCTGTCCGGGAATCGGGTTGACGACGACGAAAATCAAATTTTTCGCCAACGCTTCGCTCGTCGTCAAGCCGCCCGGTTTGCCGACGATCAAATCAGCCGCCGACATCAATTCGTCCATCTCGCGCGTAAAGCCGATTGGCTTGAAAGTGACGCGCTCGCTGTTTAATTTCTCCCTCACCGTTCGTTCGAGATTCGACTTCATTTCTTCGTTTCGCCCGCAGATCGCCAGAATTTGCGAAGGCGTTTGCAACTCACTCAAAGCGTGAAGCAGATTTTCGATATTGCCGACACCAAAGCCGCCCGCCGAAACTAAAATCGTCAGCTTATCCGTTTCCAATCCGTGTTTCTCGCGCATCGCGTTTTTGTCTTTCGTTTCGCTGAAATTCGGATCAATCGGAATGCCGGAAACGACGAGTTTCTTTTCGGGAATGCCAAGTTTTTCGAGATGAATTTTCGTCTCGTCGAGCGCGACGAAATAGCGTTCGTAATAATGACAAAGCCACAGCGCGTGCGCGTCGAAATCGGTTACGACGATGGCTTGCGGAAACGAAATCTTTCCCTTCGCCGTCAGCCACGAAATAATTTCGGCGGGCAGAAAATGCGTACAGACGGCGAGATCGGGTTGATAATCTTTTAAGAATTTAATCAGCGGCAGCGTGTTCAAGCGGTCAAGCGCGAGTCTTCTTCTTTCATTTTCCCAGGGCTTGTCGAGCGAGTCATACATCCAGCCAAGAACTTCGGGCATTCGATTGACCATATCGAGATATGCTTTGCCGTAAAGCCGACGGAACAGCGGGTTCGTGTAATTCAAAACGTCTATGTTTTTAACTTCCGCCGACGGATGCTGCTGTTTGAATTTTTTTTCAATTGCTTCCGCCGCGCGAAGATGTCCCGCGCCGACCGCCGCCGATAAAATCAGGATTTTTTTTGACATAATTTTTAATCGAAATTTGAAAACTGAAAATCGAATCGCTTGAATGATAATATATTTGAAAGGCTTCGCAAAAGTTATGTTCAGGGGAAAAATTTTAGTTTTGATTTTGGCGGGCGGCGCGGGCGGCAGGCTCGGGCTTTTGACCGCAGATCGCGCCAAGCCGGTGATGCCGTTCGGCGGCGCGTATCGTTTGATTGATTTCGCTTTGAGCAACTGCGTCAACAGCGGGATTTCGGATGTTTGGGTCGTTGAACAATACGAGCTGCATTCTTTGAACGAACATTTATCAAACGGAAGACCTTGGGATTTAGACCGAACTTACGGCGGTCTACAGGTTTTGCCGCCGTTCGAGGAAAACGAAAAATCGGAGGATAAAGGCGGTTTCGCTGAGGGAAATGCCGACGCGATTTATCGCCACGTTGAATTTATCGAAGACTTCGCGCCCGACATTTTAATCGTTCTCAGCGCAGACCACGTTTATAAAATGGATTTCCGCGACGCGATTGAAACGCATCTCGAAAAAAAGGCGGCTTTAACGATGGTGACGACTAAAGTTCCGAAAGGCGAATCCGCAAGCCGTTTCGGTGTCGTCGAAACGGCGAAAAACGGGCGCGTTACGAAATTCGATTACAAACCCGAAAAACCTTCGAGCGATTTAATTGCGACTGAAATTTTTATCTACGACGCGAAAATTTTGCTTGAAACGCTCAAGGATTTGAAGCGAAAAAACGAAGAATTAAAAGATTACGGACACGAGCTTTTGCCGCGACTTGTCAAAGAGGGAAATGTTTTCG
>CAXTMQ010000311.1:0-5076 GCA_964245305.1 uncultured Pyrinomonadaceae bacterium | reverse complement strand
AAATGCTGTCACGATTTCGGCAGTTCGATGAATACGCCGGTTGATTTCGGACAAATCGAAGGCGGAATTGTGCAGGGTGTCGGCTGGATGACGATGGAAGAAATTTTTTACGATTCGGAAGGCAGATTGCGCTCGAACGCGCTTTCGACTTACAAAATTCCCGACATTTATTCCGTGCCGAAAGAAATCGAAATTCTGCCGCTCAAAACTTCGCGCGAAAATATAGCGATTTTCAATTCAAAGGCGGTCGGCGAACCGCCTTTGATGTATGGCATCGGCGCGTATTTTGCGATCCGTGAAGCGGTCAAAGCGTTTAATTTACAGGATTTTATAAAATTCGACGCGCCGTTTACGCCGGAGAAAGTTTTGATGAATTTATACAGCGAAGATGTCAAAAAGATGAAAGCCGGACGATGAATAATGAACTGGACATTTGGCGGTTCGCGGCAGAAAGATTGCAGCGTGATGAGTCGATAATTTTGCTCGTCGTCGCCGAAAGTTCGGGCAGTTCGCCGGGCAGACAAGGCTTTAAAATGATTGCCGCCAAAGACGAAATGCGCGGCAGCGTCGGCGGCGGCGTGATGGAAATGCGGCTTGTCGAGCAAGCCAAATTACGAATTACGAATTACGAATTACGAATTGCTTCGGAAATTGTCGAACAGATTCACCGGAAAAACTCTGAAAATTCGAGCGGAATGATTTGTTCGGGAAAACAGACGGTTATTTTATACAAACTCGATTCTTCGCATCTGCAAGCAGTTGAACAAATCATCGCCGCTCTCGAAAAACATCAGCCTTGCGGACTACAAATTACAAATTACAAATTACAAATTTCGGAAAAAATCTCCCAAGCAAAGAAGCGGAACGCGCATTTCAGATTTAAAAAAAAGGAAAAAGAATTTGTTTACGAAGAAAATCTCAATTTCAAAAACAAACTTTTTATTATCGGCGGCGGACATTGCGCTCTGGCGTTGTCGGAAATTGCGGCAAAAATGGATTTTTATATCGCGCTTTTCGACGACCGCGCGGATTTGAATACTTTGGCGAAAAATGAATTCGTTCACGAGAAACGAATCATTGATTCATACGAAAATATCGGCGATTTTATCGAAAGCGGAGAAAATAATTTCGTCGTCGTAATGACGCTCGGCTATAAATTCGACGAAATCGTGATTCGTAAATTGTTTGATAAAGATTTTAAGTATTTCGGCGTTTTGGGAAGCGAGGCGAAGATAAAAACGCTTTTGAAAAATCTGGAAAAAGAAAATTTCGATAAAGAAAAATTAGATAAAATTTACGCGCCAATCGGGTTGAAAATCAACAGTCGAACGCCTTTTGAAATCGCCGTTTCGATTGCGGCGGAAATCGTCGCGGTGAAAAATTCAAATTAAAAATTCCCTGATAAAATCTTCGATATTCATATCGTAAATCGGCACGTCGAACTGCGCTTTTAAATCTTCAAACCGCATTCCGTCGAGTAAAATCGGCTCGTCGGATTTGATTACGGTTTTCGGAATAACGACGAAATCGCCTTCGATTTCCTTTCTGACGGCGAGAAAATCTTGACCTGTCAGCAGTCCGGCGACCGCGACATCGCCGCCGAAATATGTGTTCGGAACGGCGACGACTTTTAAGTTTGAATGAGCAATCGCATTTAATTTTTCAACTTGTTCGCGCAGGACGGGAGCGAACATTTCGCCCGTGAGAATTGTTCCGTGAAGTGAATTCGGTTTTCGGTTTTCGGTTTTCGGTTTTCGGTTTTTCGGCTTAATTGCTAATTCGTGCGTTCGGACATTTTTATCGGAAAAACTTTGAATCTTAAACCTTGAACCTTGAACTTTCTTGAGCAGTTTTTCAAACGAATTCGTAAACGAGCGAATCATTCCAACGCCGTCTTCGATTTGCGGGTAATTGCCGTAATGTTTTCTCGAAGGAATCGGTAAATCGGCTTTCAAATAAATTTCATCGCCGAGAAAAGCGAACGTCGTGCCGAGCGTTCGGCGAAATTCTTTTTGCAGTTTTTCGACTTGTTTGATTGTCCGGCGGCAAAATTCGGGCGTAACTTTGGTTAATCTTTCATCCGTGTTGTAGCGCGTCAGCGCGACGGGAACGATTGCCGCCGAAACGACTTTCGGATGGTTGGCGGCTAAATCGCGCAGAGTTTTTTCGAGTTGTTTGCCGTCGTTAATCGTCGGACATAAAACGATTTGCGCGTGAATCTCGATGTCGTTATCGAGCAGAAATTTTAGTTTGCCGGAAATATCGGCGCGTTTTTCGTCAACGCCCAGAAGATAAGCGCGTGTTTTTAGATCGGTCGCGTGAACCGAAACGTATTGCGGCGACAGACGCTGTTCGACGATGCGCTTCATTTCGTCGTCGGTAATCGAACTTAAAGTCGTGTAGTTGCCGTAGAGAAACGACAGGCGAATGTCTTCGTCGCGGACGAAAAGTGAAGGTCGCGCGTCGTCGGGATTGCCTTTGCAAAAACAGAAAAGACACTCGTTGGCGCATTGGCGCGGCACGATTTGCTCGAACATCAAACCGAAATCTTCGCCTTCTTCGCGTTCGATTTCGAGTTCCCAACTTTCGCCGGAAGGCTTTTTGACGAGCAAAGTCAAATCGGTTTCACCGGCGGTTTGAAAGCGAAAATCGAGATAATCGCGCACGACACGACCGTTGACGCGCACGATTCTGTCGTTCGGCGCGAGTTCCAATTCCTCAGCCAAAGATTCGGGCGTGACTTCCGTGATTAAAACGCCGGGTCGTCTTAACTGCGTAATCGCCGGTGTAACTGCAAATTCATACATCGCAAACTTTTTCAGATGTGCGCGGCTCGATTCGGGTTTGTTGACAAAAGAAAACTTTTGCCTGTAATCTTGAATCCGAATCCCCTAGCCCCAACGAAACAATTTTAACAGATAAGCCGCAACGAGCGTTAAGCGGGCGAGTTCTCAAATGGACGACCGAAAGAAAACAAAACTAAAAATTCTGCTGGCGGAAGACGACGCTGCGATGCGCCGTTTTCTGCAAGTCGCGCTTCAAAAAAGCGGCTATGAAACCGCGCTCGCGGAAGACGGTTTGGCGGCGATGAAAATCGCGCTGGCGGAAATGTTCGACGCGGTTGTGACCGACGCGGTAATGCCCAATTTGACCGGACACGATTTATGCCGCATTCTGCGTCAAAATCCTGATTTCAAACAAATTCCGCTGATTATTTTAAGCGGTCTCGAACAGGAGATTACGGCTGATGTCGAACACGACTGCGCCGATGCTTATCTGGTAAAAAGCGCGAATCTCAAAGAAGAATTAGCGACAACGCTCAATCGTTTGATAAAAGAAAAATCTAAAATCGCTTGAGTTTTCTGCAAACTAACCGCGCAATCTCGCCGAAAATAAAAATTCCCGCCAAATCAGCCAGTAAATCATACAAATCAAACGTGCGGCGGTCGCTTATCAAAATCTGCGAAAATTCTTCGAGCGCGACGACGAGCGCGACCAGCAAACTACCGAGCAAAATATTTATCTTCCAAATTTGAAGCGTTCGCGCCCCGAAAGCGAGATTGACGAGCAGCGAAAAAATTCCCGTCAAACAGAAATGCCCGATTTTGTCGCCGAACGGAATTAATCCGACGAACGCGAAATAGTTCGTGCCGCGCGAATCGGCTAAAAAGACGATGACCGCGAGAATAAAGACATAAAAAACGGTCAAAATCTTTATTCTCGCGGTCACGGTTTTTTAGTGAAAAATTAAAAGTGAGTGGCGAAAAGAATCGGAAGTTTAATTTTTTTCACCATTCAGTTTTAGTTATTTGTTGCCTTTGCGATGCCGTCAATTAACGAATCGAGCGGCGTATATTCAAGATTTTGCGAAGCTGCCACGGCTTCGTAAGTCAGTTTTCCGGCGTATGTATTTACGCCTTCGGCTAAACCTTTGTCGTCCTGAATCGCTTTCTCGAAACCTTTGTTGGCGAGCGCGAGTGCATACGGCAAAGTCGCGTTCGTCAGCGCGAACGTCGAAGTTCTCGGAACTGCGCCGGGCATATTCGCCACGCAATAATGCAAAACGCCTTCTTCGTAAAACGTCGGATTGGAATGCGTCGTTGCGTGCGTCGTTTCAAAACAGCCGCCCTGGTCAACCGCCACGTCAACTAAAACCGCGCCGTTCGGAATGTCTTTGAGCATATCGCGCGTTACTAATTTCGGAGCCGCCGCGCCGACGACGAGAACGCCGCCGATGACCAAATCGGCGTGTGAAATCGCTTCGTGAATCGCGTAACGCGATGAAGCGAGCGTCTGCACTTTCGACAAAAAGATGTCGTCGAGCTGGCGCAGACGTTCCAAATTAATATCAATAATCGTTACCTTCGCGCCCAAACCGACCGCCATTTTCGCGGCTTCCGTGCCGACTACGCCGCCGCCGAGAATAACGACGTTCGCCGCCGGAACGCCCGGAACGCCGCCTAAAAGAATGCCTTTGCCGCCGTTCATTTTTTCCAGAAACGTCGCGCCGACCTGAACAGCCATTCTGCCCGCGACTTCCGACATCGGCGTTAAAAGCGGCAGAGTTCCGCGTTTGTCGGTGATCGTTTCATACGCCACGCCGGTAACTTTTCGTTCGAGAAGCTGCTTGGTTAATTCGAGTTCCGGCGCGAGATGCAGATAGGTAAAAAGCAGTTGATTTTCGCGCATTCGCGGATATTCGGGCGCGACCGGCTCTTTGACCTTGACGATCATATCGCCGGTTTGCCAGATTTCGTCCGCCGTGTCGAGCATCGACGCACCCGCGTTGACATATTGCTCGTCAGAAAATCCAGAGCCTTCGCCCGCCGTTTTCTGCACATACAAATCGTGTCCGGAATCTTTCAGAGCCTGCACACCCGCCGGTGTCAGCCCGACGCGGTATTCGTTATCTTTGATTTCCTTCGGTAATCCGATTTTCATTTTTTAAATTTCTCCAGATTTTATTTGATTAGAAAACTTTTTATTTGATTTTACGATGTTTCGACCCGTTTGTTAAGGTGTCTAAAATTTTATTGGTGCTATTTGTCAATGGTGATTTTAGTAATCAAGACTGCA
>CAXTMQ010000310.1:0-5119 GCA_964245305.1 uncultured Pyrinomonadaceae bacterium | reverse complement strand
TGCCGCGTCTGGAAACGAAATAAAAATTGATTCGTCAGAGAATCGAGCCGCGACGGTTTCGCATAAAATTCGCGTCATTAGAATTCGTTCCGCTTTTGTGTAAGATCGAGAAGACACACAAAATTTATGTCGCCGCCTTTGATCGTCACATTAAAGCTCGATGCCGCTTCGTTCGACTTTTTCGACGAATTGCGGCAGAAACATTTCCCGCCCGAACGCAATTTTCTGCGGGCGCACGTAACGCTTTTTCATCATCTGCCCGCGTCGGAGATTTCGCGGATCGAAGCGGATTTGCAAACGATTTGTAATCAATACGAATCGTTTGCATTGCAGTTTCCGTCTCTGCGTTTCTTAGGCAAAGGAACGGCGGCGGAAATCGAATCGCCGAATTTGCTGAAAATCCGTTCGACGCTCGCCGCCGCTTGGCAAAATTGGCTGACCGCGCAAGACCGTCAAAAATTTAAACCGCACATCACAATCCAAAATAAAGTCGCGCCCGTCGAAGCCAAACAACTTTTTGAAAATTTACAATCGTATTGGCGCGAACGAAAGGGTGTTGCCGCCGGCTTGCAGTTATGGCGATATTTGGGCGCGCCCTGGGAATTGAAAAACGAATTTAAGTTCGGCGCGCGTGATCAAAACGCCGTAAGTTGTCCAAAACCAACTGTTCACTATTAGCTATTAACTTTTCACTATAAAAACGGGAAACACTTGTTCGACAGTGAACAGTTAATAGTGAACAGAGAATAGTTTTTAAGCAAAAACGTCTTCGAATGCTTTTATTTTTGCGCGGAATCGTCGAGCGCGCTTGGTTGAGTCGCCTGTAATTGGCTTTCGTGAATTTCCTTTTCGTGAACCTGCTCTTTGCGGAACGAATAAAGATAAATGACGATGGCGATATTTATCAGAACGATTCCGGCGCGGGTAAACGTCGGTTTTTGAACGAATTCGTAAATTTCAAACGGAATATAAAGCGAGCCGGAAATAATCGCAAACCATTCCGCCCACGCCCGAAGCCGCCACAAACCATACGCCTCGACAAACCGCACGGTCGCGTAGACGAGCGAAAGAACAAAGAACAATTTGATATTTGAAGGATTGAGTTTGGTAACGGTTTCGACGATGCGGTGCGCGAGTCTGCCTTCGGAATTAAGATGCAGAAACCCGACCAAATCTTCGGCAAAATCCGCAATATCGCGGTGCATCAGCGACAAAATCCCGAACCCCGCGATCAAACCGATACAGCCTTTGAACGCTTCAAAAACCGCAATCGCTTTCACTCCGATTTTCGCCGATGTTTTCATTGGATGAGTTTATCAGAAATTCCTTAATCGTGAATCGTCGGCGCGTCCGAGCGCGGCACGAAACATTTGCGGCAGCGGGCTTCGTATTTGCCGCTCGCGCCGACTTCGACCAATTCTTCGGAATCGAACGTGCGCTGTGAATAATTCGCCGTCGCGCCGCATTTGACACAGATGGCGTGTGTTTTCGTGATAAATTCGGCGATGGAAAGAAGCTGCGGCATCGGCTCGAACGGCTTACCCATATAATCCTGATCGAGTCCGGCGACGATCACGCGCTTGCCTTCGTTGGCGAGCTGCGTCGCCGCTTCGATAATTCCCGCGTCGAAAAATTGCCCTTCGTCAATGCCGACGACCTGCGTGTCCGGCTCGATCTGCGCCATCAATTCCTTTGCCGTCATCACCGGATTCGAGACGTGCGTCATTCCCGAATGCGAAGCGATCTGCTCGATTGAATAACGGTCGTCAATCTTCGGTTTGAAAACCTGCACTTTTTGACGGGCGATCTGCGCGCGTTTGAGACGGCGAATCAATTCTTCGGATTTGCCCGAAAACATCGAACCGACGATGACTTCGATCCAGCCCGCGCCGTTCTGTCTGTTTTTACAGCGTTCTTCAGTATTGTCGAACGCAAATTCTTCAACCATTTTTCTAATATGAAATTCCTTTTTCGTTGTGCGGAACGCTTTAACTTATCACAAAAAAACCGCCGCGCAAAACTCCGGTTTTCATCCGGCGAATTTGACGAGCGCGTTTCAAAAGCGCGTTAAATCTTCGCCTCGTTTTATGCTAATCTGTCTTTGTCCGCCGACTTTTTCGCGGGAAGATTTATGCAGATCAAACTTTGCCCGAAATGTAAGCGTCCCTTTCTGGCAATCAAGGAAATTTGCCCGCATTGTCCCGCGCCTTACAGTTGGAATCAGGAATCTTGGGCGAACGTCGGCTGTCTTTTGGCGATGGTCGCCGCGCCGTTTTTATTTCTATTTTTTTGGCTGTTCCTGTTTTTCGTTTTTCTTTTCCGCTGAATCCGGTATAACTAAATCGAGCGCGATCCGGTCAACAATCCGCGCCGCGTCCGCATTTCGCGTGACATTATTTCCGATAATCGCAAACGCGAAAATCTCGCCGTTCGCGGCTTGCGCGTAACCGGCGAGCGAACTGACAAACGTAACCGTGCCGGTCTTTCCCAAAATTTTTCCCTTTGCATTGCCGAGCCTTCCGCCTAAAGTTCCGTCCGTTCCGGCAATCGGCAGCGAGCCGACGAAAACATCGGAGAATTTCGACTGCGCCGCGAAAATCAAAGCGCGTCCGAATGATTCGGGCGTTACGAAATCGAGCCGCGAAAGCCCCGAACCGTCGTGAATCTGCAATTCATCGGCGGCGACATTATTTTCGCGCAGAAATTTTCTGATAACCGACGCGCCCGCCGAATCGTCGCCGCGCAATTCGGTAATCTGACGGCTTTCATCGGGCGCGCTCGAGCCGAAATTTTTGCCGAGCGTTCGCATAATCAATTCGGCGTATAGATTGACCGAACGCTTATTCATTTTTTGAACGATTTCGGCGAGCGTTTTGCTTTCGATTGAAGCTAATTCGACCGCTTTGTTCGCGTCGAGACGGTTTTTCGATTTCCAATCAACCGACTTTGCTTCGCCGCCGACTTTGATGCCGCGTTTTTCCAACGCTTCCCTGAAACTTTTCGCCGCCCAGAGTGCCGGATTATGCACGGCGACGCGCCCGCCTAATTTATCGCCGTTTCCCCAAACGTAAATTTGATTGTCGGCAAGCCCGCGCTTGATGCCGAAGGCTTCGGGTTTGTCCGCCTGTTTCGGTTCGAGTTCGCTCGTTACCTGCAAATAATCGGTCGAAGCCGCCGGTACGCCGTCTTTCATAAAAACGTCCGCCGTGTTTTCTCTGAAAGTCAACGCGCCCGCTTCCGCGCCGTAATGCCACTGCAAATCGTTCCAAGTCCAACCGTCGCCGATGTCGTCGCCTTTGAAATAGCTTTCGTCGCCGACGATGCTGCCCTTAATTTCCTTAACGCCTTTCGCCTGCAATTGATTGATAAGATTTTCAAGGCTCGCGTCGTCAAAATCCGGCGCGCCGCGTCCGTAGAGCGTTAAATCGCCGTCGAGAATTCCGCCCTCGATTTCCCTTGCCGCGTAGATCGAAGTGCGCCAGCGAAAATCCGCGCCGAGTTTGTCGAGCGCGACGATTGCGGTCAGAGTTTTTTCAATCGAAGCCGGATTGAAAAGTTTCCGCGCGTCGCGCCCGACGACGATGCGACCGTCTTTCAAAGAAACGACGAAAACGCCCCAACGCGCGTTGGCAAATTCGCTTCGCTCGATTGTCTCGTCAATCCGTTTCGCCAGCTCGACATCTTCCGCCTTCTGCGAAATCACCAGCGGCTTCGCCAAATTAATCGTCGAAGCGGGAACGGAAAAATCCGCTTGATTCGCAGAAGGCGCGTCCGTTTCGACATTAGCCGATTCGAGCGCGCGACACGCCGGAAAAAACGCTCCGGCGGCGATGCACAAAATTGAGAAAACATTTCGGAGATTTAGAATTTTAAAAAAACGCATTTTATTTTTGAATTTCCAAACAAATTCTAAGATAAAATAATTTTTATGAGAACAAGAAGCCGCGCTTTATTTTTAATCGTTTTCGGTTTATCAATAATTTCGATGAACGCGCAGACAATTTCACCAAATCCGAGCTTTGATGCCGGCTACAAAAAATTCAAAACCTTTACGAAAAAGAATTAAAAGAAAACGGCATCGTCGGCAGCAGCTTTGTTTTTTTGAAAGATAACAAAATCGCGGCGGAAGATTTTTACGGCTCGCAGAATCTCGAAAAAAATCAGCCGGTTGACGAGAACACGATTTATCATTGGGCTTCAAACACAAAACCGTTCATGGGAATTGCGATTATGCAGCTTCGTGATCGAGGGTTATTGAAGCTCGACGATTCCGTCACGAAATATCTGCCCGAACTCGAAAAGGTGTATAATCCGTTCGGCAAAATGTCGGACATCACGATTCGCCAACTGATGAATCACAGCGCGGGATTTCGCAACTCGACTTTTCCATACAAAAACGGCAAAGACTGGCAGCCGTTCGAGCCGACCGAATACGCGCAAATCGAAGCGATGCTGCCGTTCACCGAAGTTCTTTTCAAACCGGGAAGCAAATACAGTTATTCAAATTTGGGAATCGTTTTTCTCGGACAAATTATCGAACGACTTTCCGGCGACGATTACGAAGTTTACGTTGATAAAAATATCTTAAAACCGCTCGAAATGTATCGCAGCTATTTCGACAGCACGCCGTATCATCTTCTGTTCTATAAGTTCAAACCTCATAACAACTTTTTCGCTTTTTCTACGACATTCTCAACCGTAAAACCATAATCGCGGAAAACATCGGCGGCGGGCGCGCTCGCGCCGAATTTATCTACCGTTAGAGTGTCGCCGGAATCGCCGACGTATTTTGACCAGCCTAACGAAACTCCGGCTTCGATTGCCAGACGCGCTTTGACGGTTGAAGGCAGGACGGATTCTTTGTATTTGGCGGATTGTTGTTCGTAAAATTCCCAGCACGGCATCGAGACGACGCGCGTCGGCGTACCTGAATTGTTGAGTTTTTCTCGGGCTTCCATCGCCAAGCCGACTTCCGAGCCGGTGGCGATGATGATTAATTTCGGTTCGATGTTCGCGCCTTTTTTGTCTTCGGCTTCGGCTAAAACGTATGCGCCTTTGTGCAAACCTTTGGCATCGGCGAATTTTTTGCGGTCAATGACGGCGACTTTTTGGCGCGAGA
>CAXTMQ010000309.1:2890-5185 GCA_964245305.1 uncultured Pyrinomonadaceae bacterium | reverse complement strand
CGCCCGGACGGACTTTACCAGCCGAACTCAAAACTAAACGAGCGCGGCTCGCAAGACCGCTTTGTCCGCGAACACAGCGTTTATCAACAAACCAATTTGCACCCGCTCATTTCAGTCGGACTTCTGCTCGGCGCAGGCTTCGGCATCGCCGCCCTGCTCGGTGCGCGCGGTAAATCGAAAAACGGCGAAAACGGAAAACATCGTGTAAACGGCGCGAGGAATTTTAAGCCGAACCGAAACCTGAAAATCGCCGAACACGCCGAAGTCGTCGGCTCGGACGGCGCGCACGTCGGGACGGTTGACCACGACCTGGGCGACCGAATCAAACTGCGAAAACGGGACGCCAACGCCGCCGGAATGCACCACGAAATCCCGACCGCGTGGGTCGAAAGCGTAGATTCTGATGAAACCGTGCGGCTCAATAAAACGGCGGACGAAGCCATCGAGCAATGGACGACGAGCGAAAAGGATATGACGCAATTTAAAGATTCTTTAAATACGCTGGCTCGACACGGCGGCGGTTCGATGTAGTCGGTTAATCGAATCGGCGCGCCCGACGAATAAAAGCACTTGAACGAAAAAACGAAGGCGGTGAAAGCCGCAAAAATTGAAAAATAAATTAATTTTACGAACGAGAGAAAATCATTAACTGTTTTTCGGTTCCTTTTTCTCTCGTTCATTTCTAAGACAAGGGGAAAATTATGAAAGCATTATGCTGGTATGGAACGGGTGACGTGCGCGTGGAAAACGTTCCTGACCCGAAAATCGAGGACGCGCGCGACGCGATTATCAAAATCACTTCGACCGCGATTTGCGGCTCGGACTTGCATCTCTACGACGGTTATATGCCGACGATGGAAAAAGGCGACGTTCTCGGACACGAAAATATGGGCGAAGTCGTCGAACTCGGTTCGGGCGTTTCCAATCTGAAAATCGGCGATAAAGTCGTCGTGCCGTTCACAATCGCGTGCGGCGAGTGTTTTTTCTGCAAAAAAGATTTGTGGTCGCTCTGCGACCGCTCGAATCCGAACGCGAAAATCGCCGCCGAAGCGATGGGACAATCGCCGTCCGCGCTCTTCGGCTACTCGCATATGCTCGGTGGTTTTCCGGGCGGTCAAGCCGAATACTTGCGCGTGCCGTTCGCCGATGTCGGACCGTTTAAGGTTCCGAACGGCATCGAGGATGAAAAGGTTTTATTTTTGTCGGACATTTTCCCGACAGCTTATATGGCGGCGGAAAACTGCAATATCGAGCCGGGCGACACGGTGGCGATTTGGGGTTTGGGTCCCGTCGGACAACTCGCGGTCAAATGCGCGTGGATGCTCGGCGCGGGCAGAGTGATTGCGGTTGACGACGTGCCGGAACGGATTGCGATGGCGCAGGCGGACGGCAAAACCGAAATCATCAATTTCAGCGAAACGGACGTTTACGAAAAGCTGATGGAAATGACGAACGGGCGCGGACCCGACAGTTGTATGGACGCCGTCGGCTGCGAAGCGCACGCGGGCGGAAAACTCGACGGCATCTTAGACGCGGTGAAAACGGCGACGATGCTCGGTACGGACAGACCGCACGTAATGCGGCAGGCAATATTCAGCTGCCGCAAGGGCGGCACGCTTTCGATGCCCGGCGTTTACGTCGGATTCGCCGACAAATTTCCGCTCGGAGCGCTGATGAACAAAGGCTTAACCTTAAAAACCGGACAAACGCACGTTCATAAATATCTGCCGCTTCTTTTCGACAAAATCGAATCGGGCGAAATCGACCCGTCGTTTATCATCACGCACGAAATGCCGCTCGATAAGGCGGCGGAAGGCTATCAGATGTTTAAGGAGAAACAGGACGGCTGCATCAAAATCGTCCTGAAGCCATAGAAATTCCTGCCAGGAAATTCAGCAACAAATGTTACATCGGAGAACTTATGACAAAACCTATTTCAAGACAAATGCACGGTTTAATTACCGATTACCCGTATGTCGCGCTCATCTCGACCGCGCCGGAAACCGTCGGATTTAAGGATAATGAGACGGCGACGACTTTGTGCAGAATACTCGCCGCCGGCATTTTAACGTCGAGCCTTTTGACGCGCGCCGAATGGGGATTAGTCGGCGCAATCTCATTCAAAACGCATCTTTTTCTCGACGTTGCCAACGGATTATTCGCGGCGAGCGCGCCGTTTTTATTCGGTTTTGCAAGCGACAAACGGGCGCGCAATACCTTTCTCGTCGCGGGCGCGTTCGGCATCGCGGCGGGGCTTCTCTCGCAGCCGAAAGAAATGAACGGACGCGAGCAATG
>CAXTMQ010000309.1:0-2790 GCA_964245305.1 uncultured Pyrinomonadaceae bacterium | reverse complement strand
GCATCGCGGCGGGGCTTCTCTCGCAGCCGAAAGAAATGAACGGACGCGAGCAATGGAGCGAATTTAACGACGACTAATGTTTTTTGCACGGCGAGGCACGGAAAATCAAAAGCTGTTTAGCCGCAGATTTACATAGAGATAAACGCTGCTCGGTGAATAAATTTTCGCCGCCGGCAATTTCGGTTTAATAAAACGAACAAGGGAAGGTTATCAATGACAAACAAATTTCGTGAAATAAAACGGTCTGCCGTTTTATTTTCGCTGTTTTTCATCGTCAATACACTCGCAGCGACGAATTCGACGGCGCAGACTCGCAATTCAGACGCGCAGACGAACGGGCGCGCCGAGCAGGTTTTCGCTTTCCAAAATCAAATGCCGACCGGCGTAACGGTCTCGCAGTCGGGCAGAATCTTCGTCAATTATCCGCGCTGGGAAGACCCGGTTGCTTTCACCGTCGCCGAAATCGTCGGCGGGCGCGAAGTTCCGTTTCCCGACGCAAATATCAATCGCCTTAACCTGCAAAATCCGGGCGAGACTTTCGTTTCCGTCCAATCGGTAGTCGTTGACCCGCTTGATAGATTGTGGATTGTTGACACCGGCAGCATCAATTTGATGCCGATTGTCTCCACGTCCGCGCCGAAGCTCGTCTGCGTCGATTTGACGACGAACAAAATTATCAAAACGATTCGCTTTGATTCGTCTGACGCGGTTTTGCCGACGACTTATTTGAACGACATTCGTTTCGATTTGCGGAAAGGTGCGGAAGGAACGGCTTATCTGACCGATTCGAGTTCGATGGGACCGAACGCTCTGGTCGTCGTTGATTTGGCGACGGGACAAAGCCGCCGCGTTTTGAACGGACATTCGTCGGTGACGGCTGAACCGCTTTTCACGGCGACGGTCGAAGGCAAAGACGTGAAACAGGACAAACCGAATGACCCGCCGATGCACATTCGCCTCGGCGTGGACGGCATCGCTATTTCGGCGGACGGCTCGCGGCTTTACTATTGTCCGCTCGCTTCGCGCAAACTTTACAGCGTTTCGACCGCAACGCTTTTAAATGCAAATTTGTCTGAAACCGAAGTCGCCGCCGCTGTTCAAGACGAAGGCTCAAAGCCTGCCGCCGACGGACTCGAATCCGACGCGCAGGGCAGAATTTATTCGACTGCTTACGAACAGAACGCGATTACACGCCGTGCCGCGAACGGCGGAAGATTTGAAATTATCGCGCAAATCGCGCCGATTTACTGGACGGACACGATGTCGGTTGCCGCCGACGGCTATCTGTATTTCACCGGCAACGAACTGCATCGCCAAGCCGGTTACAACGACGGGCGCGATTTACGGCAGAAACCGTATCGCCTGTTTCGCGTGAAAATCGACGGCGCGCCCGTCAGATTGCGATAGGAGCAAAAAATTTACGGCAATTAAAACGAGAGAATGAAAAATGAGCTAAAAAATTTCAATGATGCGTCCGGCGGAGATTATTCGCCGTCGAACGATAAAGGCATATCGCGCCGCGGTTTTTTGCAAAATGCCGCTGCCGTCGGCGCTGCGCTCGTCGCCACCCGAACGGCGTTCGGCGAGCGCCCGGCAACATCCGAAAATATGATTGAGCAGGACGAACGAATAAAAGAAAAATTACCGAAAACCGCCGAACAAATCGCTGCTTTCGCCTTGCGTGCCGGCGATGCGGATTTTACGGCGGAAGCGAAACAGCGTTTGAAATTGAGCGTTCTCGACGCTCTGGGCTGCGCGATTGGCGCGATGGGCGGCGAGCCGGTTCAAAAAATTCGTTTCGTTAACGAAGAATTCGGCGGGCGTGAGCAATGCACAATGATTGGCGGCGGCAAAATTTCCGCAGACCGCGCCGCGCTTTATAACGTCGCGCTCGTTCGCTATTTGGATTTTATGGACAATTTCGCGGCGAAAGGCGAAGTTTGTCATCCGGCGGTAAATTTCGGCGCGATGCTGACCGTTGCCGAATTTGCCAATAGAAGCGGAAAGGATTTGCTTGTCGCGCTTGCGGTCGCATATCAAATTCACTGCCGTCTAATTGAAGAAACGCCGACGATGCGATTCGGGCTGCAAAACACCGTGCCGGAAGCGTATGCGGTGGCGGCGGGCGCGGCGAAACTTCTCGGTTTGAGTCAAACGCAAACTGCCAACGCCGTCGCGCTCGGCGGCGTGAGCAATCTCGCGCTGGCGAATATCCAAGCCGAACCGCTGTCGAATTGGAAAGGCTTATCGTCTGCCGGAACAGCGCAGGTTTCAGTTCATAACACATTTCTCGCACGCGCCGGAATCACCGGACCTTTGAGCGTTCTTGACGGACCGAAAGGACTGTTTGAACTCGTTCGCAGCGAACCGAACATTGATTGGAGCAAAGAAGGCTTGGATGTTGCGGCGCGCTGTTCGATAAAGAAATACAACGGCGAGTTTCAATCGCAGACCGTGATCGAAACGGCGCTCGATATGCGCCGCGAAAATAATCTGGACGGCGGCAATATCGAATCAATCACGCTGGACGTTCCCGGCGGCGCGTATGAAGTCATCGGCGGCGGCGAATACGGCTCGAAAGATGACCCGAAAATTAAAGAGCAAGCCGATCATAATCTGAAATATATGGTCGCCGTCGCTTTGCTCGACGGCGATTTATACCCGGAACAATACACGAATGAACGAATAAACCGCAGCGATGTGCAGACGCTTTTGAAACGAGTAACGGTTCGACCGCAAGTCGCTTTGACGGCGCGGATTCCCGAAGAATTGCCGTGCAAAATAACGATT
>CAXTMQ010000308.1:0-5218 GCA_964245305.1 uncultured Pyrinomonadaceae bacterium | reverse complement strand
AGACCGCTTTTGTAGATTTTTCTCTTTTTACATTTCCCGGAGCCGAATTATTTTATTTGTTTTTATTTAAATTATTCGGAGTAAAAATAGTTCTTTTCAATCTCACGATGCTCTTTTTATACCTGGCGATGGCGACTGTCGGACTTTATATTTCGCGGCAATTTTTGAGCGGTTTCGCCGTTTATATACCGACATTAATTTTTATCGTATTTTGTTTTCGAACGCTCGGAACGCACGGCAGTCACCGGCTTTTCAGCGCGTTTTTCGCCGTGTCGGCAGTTGCCGTTCTGATTACCAAACGAAGTTTCGGCAGATTAATAATCGCCGGCGCGCTGTGCGGCATAGCTTCTTCTTTTACTCAACCGCGCGGCATAACCCTCATTGCCGGCATCGTAATTTTTCTTATAATCGAAAAATTTTATACGAACCAAAATTTCTCCGCTCTCTGTCGTTCGATATTCTGCGTTTCTATTCCGTTCGTTTTGATAATCGTTTTTATTTCCGTCTACTTTATAGCTTCCGCCGGTTACGAAACTTATTATTTTTCAACCTTCGTCTTCCCGATCAAGCACTATCCGGCTGATGTCTGGAATAATCCGGGTTCTTATTTTAAAGATATTCCTTCGTTCGGTTCGATGCCTTTATCATTATTTTTGCGAACTCACGCGCCTTCGTTGTTCATATATTTTCTGATTCCCGCAATTTATCTTTTTTTCCCGATAATCCTCCGGCTGAAACGGCGCGCGCTGGCGATTGATTTCAAATTACAATTGATTTTGTTGAATTTGACGGGTTTTTTTATGGCTGCCGGTGTTTTTTCCGCTCCGTCCTCGGGTCGTCTGTATCTGGTTTCGCAGATCGGAATTATTTTGCTGGTTTGGATTTATCAACAGTTTTTTAATATATCCAAATTAACCCTCGCCATCGCAGCGGTTTTCGCGCTGCTCGGCATCGCTTACTCTGTTCAGAGGCAGATTACTGCGGTTGAATATTTAGATACGCCGTCCGGCACTATTACCTGTTTCACTTCGGATGTTTGTTCGCGCTATCGCTGGACTGATACGCATTCAAAACCTTTTGATTATTTATACGACGCATATGATTCGAGTTTGTATATGATGTTTCAATTGAAGAATCCGACTCCGATTCCGATGATTCGCCCGAACAATTATACTTCCGCCGAACAGATCGAGGCGGTTGTCAGCGGGCTGCGGGAAAAACGACCGCGATATATCGTTTGGAACGGTATCTGGCAGCGTTCCGGCGTTGACCGCGCGATTGAATCGAATTTGCCGCCGTTAGTTGATTTTCTTCACGCCAATTATCATTTTGTCGAAAATTTGGACAGCTTTGAAGGCGTTAACGACAATGCCGCCAATATTACCGAAGTTTGGGAAATAAACGTCGCGCCCTGACAGCCGCGGGTTTTCACTTTCGAGACGAGCATTGAAAACTAATAAATAGTGCTTTTCAAACGCTTTCCAAGCGAAGAACAGTCATCTTCTGGAGAATATCTTTTTGAAAACGAGCCGGTCTTCCAAAGTCACGTATTTGAAGATTAGCAGCAGAAGCGAATAAACCGTTCCGCCGGTCAAACCGGCGACAAATAGTCCCGTCCATCCTTTTATCAAAAACCTGAGCGCGGCGAATTCCGTTAATCCGGTTACAAATGCCGGTATGAATAAAAGAAGAAAAATTCGCGTCCAAAAATGCCACAAGTAATCTCCGAATATTTTTTTTTCGGAAAATTTAATATAAATTACCAAGATACAGCAACCCAGCAATCTTCCGGCGGCAACTCCGTCAAGCTCGAATCGCTGAATCAAAAGCAGCATCAGAAGAAAACTTACAATCGCCCAAGGGATTGAAATCAAGCCGTTGTTACGGGCGTATCCCAATCCTTCAATAATCTGCCAGGCGATGCTGCTCACGGCGATTGTGCCGAAGATCAAGGCTTGAAAAATTACTACGTAAAAAGTTTTATCGGCAAACTCCGGCGACAGCCAAAGACTGAAAAATTCGTATTCGCAGACTGAAACCGAAAGCACGATGAAGGTGACAATGGCGAAAAAATAACGGTTCGCCTGCTTGTAGATTGCCAGCAGCCTTTCGATTTCGAGACGCGCGCCGAGATCGCTCGCCAGAGGGAAAATCATTAACAGCAGACTGCCGCTGAGCATATGAATTTGAATGGTCAAATTCATCGGAACGACATAGTATGTCAAATTTTCCGTTCCGAGCCGGCGGGTTATCAAACCTCTTTCCAAAAGCAGAAGCGAATTAAAAATAAGCTGGTGCGCCGATGTGCCGACGGCGAATTTGGCAATTTTTAAAAAAATTTCCCGGCGGCATTTTAATCTCCATTTCGCTTCGGGCAAAAGTCGTTTGCCGGCGAGATAAAAAAATACACAACTCAGAATTACGTTGACCGCATTCCATAGAAAAAGCGTTATCAAACCGTAACCGGACAGCACAATGACGATATTGCCGACGATGCCGAGTATCGAAACAATCGTCGTTAATCCCGAATAAATATCGAGCCGGTGGACGGCTTGCGCGATGCTGCCGAAAATTTGCGCCTGCATCACTAAAACTACCGTCGGGCTGGCGATGTAAAAACCGATGATTGCCTGTTCCTGCAACGCCGGCTCGATGGAAAGCAGTGAAACGACGATAAATCTGGCGAAAACGCAGGTTATTAAAGTGCCGGAGAAACCGACGATGAAATTTATCCAAAGCGTCGCCGCTAAAACTTCATTTATTAATTCGTCGCGTCCTAAAGCCCTATATTCGGCAACATATTTGGTAATGGCGCGTCCGATGCTGAATGTAAAGGAAAAACTGATAAATCCTGTAATGAGCGCGTAAAGTCCGTATTCTTCGATGCCTAATTTTTTGACGATCAGAGGCGTGGCAAAGAAAGTCAATCCGAGCGGAATTCCCCAAGAACCGAGACCGAAAAACGCGCTTCGCGCCCAATTTCTCATTTAGCTGCTAAACTACATTCCGCGATAATTCCGTCAGCCCATTGGTTGGCGATAAAAACGCTTAAATCGTTGGCGAGTTTTTGCTTCCAACGCGCGAGATTCCGGTGCTGCTCGCCCGTATTGTAAAAGTAAAAGTTATCAACTCTTAAATTTTCGCGTTCGATTAATACCTTCAAAGTCGAATATGAATAATAAGCGACGTGGTCTGGATGAACGGGTTCTTGAAAACCGCCCTGCCCGCGCAAGCCGTAAATCCACATACGCATTCCGCAGTAGGCGTTGATCGTCGTAATCACCAAATTGGTCGCCGGTGTCATAAAGCGTTGGATGCCTTTCAGAAAAAGTCCCGGATTCGACAAATGCTCGATCATTTCGCCGGCGATGATGACATCGAAAGTTTCGTCCAAATCCACTTCTTCGAGTCGTTCGAGATCGGCTCGATAAAGATTTTTCACGCCCGCTGCGGATAAAAGATCAATGCCGTTCCGGTCGAAATCGAAGCCGTAAAGTTCTTTCGCCGTTTTCTGCAATTCAAAATGAAGCAGCATATCGTTCCTTATCATCGTTTCGGTGAACGGATAATCCGTGCATCCGAGATGCAGAACTTTTTTTCCCGCGCAAGCCTTTCTGATAAAATCAACGCGGTCAACCATCGCAATTTTTTTCGTCGTCGTTTTCATTTAATCTATCTTAGCAGACGCATTTTAGATTCTTCTTGCCTGAAACGCCTTGATGTAAGTTTCGACGGCGATTTTCGCAACGGCTTTTTCCTCGAAATTTTCCAGAATATAAGATTGACCGTTTTTCGCTAAACGCTCGCGCAGTTTTGGTTCGTCTTTCAGCTTTTGAATCGCTCCGGCTAAAGCGTCGCTGTCGCCCGGCTCGATTAATATGCCGGTTTCCAAATGTCTGACAGCTTCGGGAATGGCATTAATATTGGTCGAAATCGTCGGAATTCCGAGAGCCATCGCTTCGAGAATCGAAATCGGCAAACCTTCGAGATAACTCGGCAGAGCAAAAACGTCTGCTAAACGCATCAATTTAAATAAATCTACGTGTTCCGTTCCGATTTGCTCGGAGGAGATAAAAACGAATTTTTCACCGAGTCCGAAACTTCGCGCCCGTTCCATCTCCACCGCGCTCGTTTTTGAATTGGAAATCCAGACGAACGCCATATCCGGGTTTTTCTCGATTAACTTTCGCGCCGCTTCGAGAAATATCCAGCGACCTTTGCGGTCTATAAACTGCCCGACGCAAAATACCAAAAAATTCTTGTCGGGAATCCGATGTTTCGCCAACCTTTCTCGCCGGTTCAAGTCATCGCTCAACGCCGTTTGAATTTCTTCCGCATCGACGTTTGCGTAAATTATTTTGACCGTTTCCAAAAATTTCGCCGGAACGAATTCGGCAAGTTTTTCTTTCGTGTCCAGATTCGCCGTAAAAAGATGAAAATTTTTTGTTCGCGCGAGAATCCCGAACTTCAGCTTAAACAGATAATTCCGCCATTTGGCGACCGGCGGAAGCGCATTATGCATCGTGATGAAAACCTGTGTTTTCCGGCAAAGCCAAAGTAAAGCGAGTAATGACATCCAAGGAGTAAGTTCGGTGTGAATAATGGCATTCCGAAAATCAAATTTCCTCAAAAATTTGATCATTCTATATTCGGATCGAAGTTTATTTCGATGTCTTTCAAGTTTTCGTTTAATCGTATGCGCCGGTTTGCTGTCGGTATGAGAATTAAAAAGTTCATAATCAACTTGAAGATTGTCGAGAAACCCCAGCAGTTGTTGATTCGAGCCGGCTGGTATCAAGGCTTTTACTTCCCCGATTATTTTCGCCCGTTTCATTATTCCGAAAAAAAGCACCTGCGCTCCGCCCCATTCGAGGTAGTTCCAAAGAAAATAAAAATTTTGAGGATATTCATTTTTCACGTATTGCTTTTAAGTCCTTCGAGCTTTACATTAACAGTCGCATTGCCGACTATTAATGTTCTTTCTCAACACACACTTTAACTTTCACGTCAGAATAATTCGTTTTTTTAATCCTTTATAATCGAATCAGCAAATATAATAGAAAAGTCGTTCTCAACACTCGCTCTGTTTCCGAAAGCCTTCCGCCAGACAGCTCTGAGGAATAAAAAGCAGAATCCGAGCAAACCGCATAACTTGCTTGGCGCACCGTCTAAATACGAGTTAAAAATTCTTCGTAAATTTTGGACGTGTCCAATATTT
>CAXTMQ010000307.1:4812-5236 GCA_964245305.1 uncultured Pyrinomonadaceae bacterium | reverse complement strand
AGTTCAGCGTGCTCCAGCACTAGTTCCGGCTTAAAGTCGAGCGTCTGCGCGACGACGCGCGGCATTATCAGGTCGAGAAAATCATTTACCGATGCGGAATCGTTCGTTTACAATAAATTTTCCAGCGCGGGCAAACAATAACGGGCGTGATAAACGGCGCATAACGGCTGCAATCGGTCGTCGGTTTGACGCGGCGCGACGGCGATAAATTTATTTGACGAAAGCGTGATTTCAGCTAATTTTTCAATCACCTCGCTTGTAATAAACGGCATATCAGTTGCCAGAATCATTGCATATTTCGTCGCGCAGTTTGTTAAAGCCGCGTGAATGCCGCCGAGCGCGCCGCGATTTTCATAAACATCGAAAACGCTTGGCGCGTTGGCGGGAAGGCGTTCGATAAAATCGGTCTGTGTTCGGTTGAGAA
>CAXTMQ010000307.1:2020-4802 GCA_964245305.1 uncultured Pyrinomonadaceae bacterium | reverse complement strand
CAATTTTGACGCGATTTTCGCAAACGGTCGAGAGCGTTTCGATAGCGTGTGCGACAAAAGTCGCGCCGCCGATTTCCAAAAACGCCTTGTCGGTTCTCATCCGGGAAGATTTTCCGCCCGCGAGAACGAAACCGGAAAAACTATCAAAAGCCATACTAATTTTGCCTGCTAAATTCGCCCGAAAAGACTTTTTGATTGTCGTGCAAATGCGGCGCGACGGTAATCACGATTGATTTGGAAGTCGGGCAGTTGCTTTTTTCGGCGACGCTGCCGTGCGGCACTAAAACATTAGTTTCCGGGTAATAAGTCGCGCAGCAATCCTTTGGAATCGGATACGGCACGACAATAAAGTTTTCGGCAAAGCGTTCGCCGTCATCGAAATAACTCGTTAAATTTACGACTTGTCCGGCTTGCAATTCTCGTTCGGCAATATCCGTTTCATTCATAAAAATTATCCGCCGCGAACCTTTGATGCCGCGATAGCGGTCGTTTTCTTTATAGACGGTCGTATTAAATTGGTCGTGCGAGCGAATCGTCGTCATCAATAATTCGCCGGTTTTTAATTCGATTTTCTGTAAAGGCGACGCGATGAATTTGGCTTTGCCCGATTCGGTCGGAAATTCGCCCTCGTGCGGTTTATTCGGCAGATAGAATCCGCCTTTGACGCGAACTTTATCGTTGTAATCGTCACATCCGGCGACGACGCGCCCGATTGATTCACGGATGACATCGTAATCTTCGCGCATCGCTGCCCAATCAACCGTCGTGTTTTCCTTCAAAACGGATTCGGCTAATTTGCAGACGATCCACGTTTCGCTGCGTAAATCTTCGCTTGCCGGTTCGAGAATGCCTCTCGACTGCTGCACGTTGAGCATCGTGCTTTCTGTCGTTATAAACTGTTCCTTGCCGCCCGTCAAATCTTTTTCCGAGCGTCCGAGACACGGCAGAATCAGCGACGTTTTGCGATTAATTAATGCGGTGCGATTTAATTTCGTGATGACCTGCGCGACGATTTCGCAATTTTCGAGAGCCTTTTCCGCATAGAGAGTGTCGGGGACGGCGAGCAGAAAATTGCCGCCCATCGCAAAAAAGATTTTCGCTTTGCCGTCGTGCATCGCTTCGAGCGATTTGACCGAATCGAAACCGTCTTCCGCTTTCGTTGTAAACTTAAATTCTTTTTCGAGCGCGTGGCGAAATTCGGGAAACATTTTTTCCCAAACGCCCATCGTGCGGTCGCCCTGCACGTTGGAATGCCCGCGCACCGGACACAAACCCGCGCCGGGTCTGCCGATCTGCCCGCCCAAAAAATGCAAATTGGCGATGTCCTGAATCGTCGCAACGGCGTGTTTGTGCTGCGTGATGCCCATCGCCCAACAGGTTACGATGCGCGTCGCCGACGCAAATAATTCGGCGGCTTCCTCAATTTCTTCACGCGATAAACCGCTCTGTTCGAGGATGTCGCTCCACGAAATCATTTCGAGATTTTTAATGAATTCGTCGCAGCCTTCGGTTTTTTCTTTGATGAAATCGTTGTCGAAAATCGAACCGGGATCGGCTTTTCTTTTTCGAGCAAAATCTTCATCAAGCCCTTCAAAAAAGCCATATCGCCGCCGATGCGAATCGGCAGATACAAATCGGCGAGCGGTGTCGGGCGATTTCCCAAAACATCAATCGGGAACATTATCGGGTTCGGGTAATGCTGCGGGTTCGGGTTGACGAAATTCATCAAACCGGCTTCGGGCAGAGGGTTGACGGCGATCAGTTTGCCGCCCGCGCGTTTCGATTCCTGTAAGGATGAAAGCATTCGCGGAGCGCAGGTTCCCGGATTTTGCCCGATAATCATTATCAAATCGGCGTGTTCCAAATCTTCGAGCCGCACGGAAGCCTTGCCGAGTCCGGTTGATTCCTTCAAGCCGACCGACGTTGATTCGTGGCACATATTCGAGCAGTCGGGCAGATTGTTCGTGCCGAATTGTCGGGCGAAAAGCTGATACAAAAAAGCAGTTTCGTTCGACGTTCTGCCCGAAGTGTAAAAAATCGCTTCATCGGGCGAGGCGAGCGCATTTAAATTTTCGGTAAGCAGTTCAAAAATTTCGTCCCACGAAATCGGCTCATAATGATTTGAATTTTCGCGCCGGATTAACGGCTCGGTGATTCTGCCTTGCGCGTTCAGCCACTGGTCGGATTTTTCGTTCAATTCGGCAATCGTGTATTCGGCGAAAAATTCCGCGCCGATGCGCTTCGTCGTGCCTTCGTCGGCGAGAGCCTTCGCGCCGTTCTCGCAAAATTCGGCGACGGTGCGCTCGTCCGGGTCTGCCCACGCGCAGGATTGACAATCAATGCCGTTTTTCTGATTGAGATTAAGCAGCGCGAACGTCGCTCGCGCCGCTCCCATCTCGCCGAAAGTATTTTTTATCGTGTCGGTAATTGCGGGCAAACCCGAAGCGATGCGTTTTATTTCGCCGACTTCCAAATCGCCTAAACCTTCGTTTTGTGTGTAATCCTTGCTCATAACCCTTGATTTCCTATTCTTTCGATGCCGTGATAGATGTTAAATCGCCCGTCGCGGACAAAGCCGAGTAATGTTACATTAAAATTTCGCGCCGCCTCGACCGCCAGACTCGACGGCGCGCCGACCGCGCAGACTATCGGAATCTGCGCCATCACCGCCTTTTGTAAAAGCTCGAAACTGGCGCGTCCGCTCAAAAAAAGAATCTTGTCGGCGAGCGGCAAATCGTTTTCCAGAAAACGCGCTCCGATCAATTTATCAACCGCGTTGTGC
>CAXTMQ010000307.1:891-2010 GCA_964245305.1 uncultured Pyrinomonadaceae bacterium | reverse complement strand
TTGCGCGAAAAGATTTTCCGCGCGTTTCCGCCGCGACGATTCACGAATTGCCCGCCAAAATCCGCGAACGCCAGAAGGTTTTCGACAAAACCGGCGGTTTGCACGCCGCAGCTCGAAGTCGTATAAAAATTTCGTTCGAGCCGTTTGAAATCAATCGCCGTTTCCGGTGACAAATCAATCCGCACGGTGTTTCGATTGTTCGGAAACTTGCCGCAAAATTTGATTGATTCGATTTGGTTTCGGGAAGTTAAAATTCCTTCGGTGAAGAGAAATCCGGCGGCGAGTTCAAAATCGTTTTCCGGCGTTCGCATCGTGACGGAAACGGCGCGGTGAATCGGTTTGCCGTTTCCCCGAAAGCCGAGACGAATTTCAAGCGGTTCTTCGACGGCGAGCGCGTCAATTTCGACGGGCGAAAAATCATTTTTTGAAACGCGCCGGATTTCGGTTTCAAACTTTTCGCGCTTTATTCCGCCTGCTGCTGTTACCATAAGAAAATTATAGCAAAGCAGGAAAATTATCCACAGATGAACACGGATAAACACAGATTTAAGAAAATGATTTATCCGCGTTCATCTGTGGACGAAAATCGTTTTCCTTCGACAATCTCCCACGCCGATTCGGTTTTCAGTAGTTTGCTCATCAACGAAGCGTGAACCGAATGACCGCTTTTTTCGGCTTTTAATTTGCCCAGAATCGGCATTCCGAGCAGAGCGAAGTCGCCGATGATGTCGAGCGTTTTATGGCGGACGAATTCGTTTTTGTAGCGCAGCGGCTGTTCGTTGAGCATTCCGTCGGGCGTTAAAACAATCGCATTGTCGAGCGAACCGCCGAGCGCGAGATTGGCTTTGCGGAGCATTTCGATTTCGGTCGTGAATCCGAACGTGCGGGCTGAACCGATCTCGCGCCCGAACGCGCCGTCGGTCAAGGTGAAATTAAATTTTTGCCGGTTGATAAACGGATGCGGAAAATCAATCAAACATTCGATTTCGTAATTGTCCGCCGGTTCGACCGACATTTTTCTGTCGCCCTGTTCAAATTCGACTTTTCGTAAAATCTTCAAAAAATGGCGCGGCGCGTTTTGTTCAGTCGTGCCGACTTGTTCGATCAATTCCAGCCAGT
>CAXTMQ010000307.1:0-881 GCA_964245305.1 uncultured Pyrinomonadaceae bacterium | reverse complement strand
CGAGAATCGGAATCTCGATGCTGTCGAGTTCGATAAAACAATTATCAATATTCGAGCCGCGCAGAGCCGCCAGCAAATGCTCGCACGTCGAAAGCAGAACGCCTTTTCGCAAAAGCGTCGTCGCGTAACTGCAATGCGAAACGTATTCGACGGACGCGGGAATTTCAAAATCGTCCAGATCGGTTCGGACGAAAGTATAACCGGAATTTTCCGGCGCGGGTTTCAGCGTTAAATTTACTTCTACGCCTGTATGTAAGCCGATGCCGCTAGTCGAGATTGATTGTGCAATAGTTGTTTGATTCATTTTTTGGAGTGTCGAACAACGAAAATCTAACAATGTTCGTGCCAAACCAATGAACAACGCTTAAATCAATGACGAAAAGGATTTCAAGCCGAAGACCGAAACCCAGAACCAAAGAACTGTCGCAAAACAGCATCAATTTTGTGGCGCGATTTACTATTGACGCTTTCCGATTTACAATTTAGAGAAAAGTTATGGCATTACAATTAGCCGGTTTGAAAACGGCGAAACCGACGGAAATAAAAATCGAAAACGCTTCGAGCATCGCGCTGCCGAAAAAGGCGGAAGAAAATATCCGCAACGTCATCGCGTTTCTGCCGACCGAACAGATTCGCGGCATCGAAAAGATCAAACTGGTAGATTTTATAAAACATCCGCCGATGAAAGACGCGCCGGCGATCAAGGGCGATTTGCCGGGACTTTATCATCCGAAAGTGCAGAATAAAAATCCGTGGCTCGAAGTCTCCGTCGGCGCGTTGCTTCAACCGACCGAGGGTTTTGCGAAACGCTGGATGGCGAAGAGTTCCTTTAAGAGCAATATGGCGGGATTGCTTTTTTCGCTGGTCGGACAGCACTATTA
>CAXTMQ010000306.1:0-5246 GCA_964245305.1 uncultured Pyrinomonadaceae bacterium | reverse complement strand
CGCGCTTGTTGATGACGGCGGTGCGAACCGCGTCCGCTAAATCCGATTCGCCTTTTGATTCGCCGCCGGAATTGATCAAGCCGCAGCGTCCCATGTAACAATTGGCGACTTGATACCGCACCAGATCAATCGGATTGTCGGTCGTCAATTCGGTGTAAATTTTCGGATTCGTTTTGCCGTAACTGCTTTCAACATTGAGTGCGCTAAAACCGCCGTTGTTCGTCGGCAGTTTTTGCTTGATGATGTCGGCTTGAATTGTTACGCCAAGATGATTCGCCTGTCCGGTCAGATCGGCTGCCGTATGGAAATCTTTTTCCTTGGTTTTGAACGCGGGATTTCTCAAATAGCACCACAAAATCGTCGCCATTCCGAGTTCGTGCGCGTAGGCGAAGGCTTGCGAAACTTCGACGATTTGGCGCGTTGATTCATCCGAGCCGAAATAAATCGTCGCGCCGACGGCGACCGCGCCCATATCTCGGCATTGGTCAATTGTGCCGAACATTACTTGGTCGAATTTGTTCGGATAAGTTAAAAGTTCGTTGTGATTGATTTTGACGATGAACGGAATTTTGTGCGCGTATTTGCGAGCGACGATTCCGAGAACGCCGAACGTCGAAGCGACGGCATTACAACCGCCTTCGATGGCGAGTTTGACGATATTTTCGGGATCGAAATACTGCGGATTCGGCGCGAACGACGCGCCCGCGCTGTGTTCGATGCCTTGATCAACCGGCAGAATCGAAAGATAGCCGGATTTTGCAAGCCGTCCGTTATCGAAGAGAGTTTGCAAAGAGCGCAAAACATTCGGGCTGCGGTCGCTTGCTAACCACACGCGGTCAACAAAATCCGCGCCCGGAATTTGCAGATTTTCCTTCGGAATCGTTTTCGTCGTATAACTTAAAAGCGTTTCGGCATCCGCGCCGAGAAGTTCTTGAATTTTATGGAAATCAACCGGCATTTACAGTCTCCTTATTATTGTATGATTGCGTTTATAAAAGCGTTTTTCGTGCAAATTATACCATAAACAGTCATTTTCGCTTCATTGATGAAATTTCCTTGCTTCAAACAATCTTTTAATGTTAGACTTTTTTGGAAATTTCTCTTGAACAAAGTCGTCAAATCCATTTGACGGTTGTTTCCCATAGTCATTAGCCCGCGTCCTTTTATTGCGCGGTGAAACAATTAAAAATTAAGAGGTATTAAATAATGTTTTTAACTATCGGAAGGCGTATTGCCCTGCTTTCTGTTTTAAGTTTATGTTTGTTCGGTGCGAAATTTGTCGCCGCTCAGGACAAAAATTGGCGCGAAGTTTCTTCCGGCGAACTGGCGATGAAAACGCCGCTGGTCGAGCCGGATGCCGACGCGGAAGCGATTTTCTGGGAAGTTCGAGTGGACGACAGCGCGTCGGACGAACTCGCGCTCAAACATTACGTGCGCGTGAAGATTTTCACCGAACGCGGACGCGAAAAATACAGCAAATTCGATATTCCGTTCACGCGCGGAATGAAGATTAAGGACATCGCCGCGCGCGTCATCAAAGCCGACGGTTCAGCCGTCGAAATCGGCAAACAGGATATTTTCGAGCGCGAAATCGTCAAAGCGAACAAAGCCAAAATTAAAGCCAAATCGTTCGCCGTGCCGAATATCGAGCCGGGCGTGATTGTCGAATATCGTTACCGCGAAGTGATCGAAGATGCCGGCGCGAAGGGAATGGACTTAGCGTTTCAGCGCGATATTCCGGTGGAAAACCTTTCTTATTATTACAAACCCTACAATAAAAGAGAGCCTAACTATCAATCGTTTAACTTCACCGATACGAAATTCGTCAAAGACGACAAGGGATTTTATTTGGCGCAGAGAACGAATGTTCCCGCCTTCAAAGAAGAACCGCGAATGCCGCCGAGCAATACGGTGCGCCCTTGGATGCTTTTGCAGGGCGTTAGCGTCAACGTCGTCAGCGAGACGGCTTTTTCCTATCAGTTCACTATTAAAGACCCGAATAATCCGAGCAGTTACTGGGGTTCGGTCGGACGCGAAAATATGTTTTTCGCTAAATTTATGAATAAGTCCGACAAAGATATTAAGCGGACGGCGACGGAAATAACCGCCGGCGCGGCAACACCCGAAGAGAAATTACGGAAAATTTACGATTTTTGCCAGACGCAAATCAAAAATACGACTTTCGACCCGACGCTGACCGACGACCAGCGCAAAAAATTGCCGGAAACAAAATCGCTCTCCGATGTTTTGAAAAACAAATCAGCTGCGTCGCCCTTTGTTGATATGCTCTTCGGCGCGATGGCGAATTCGCTCGGCTTTGAAACTCGCGTCGCTATGATGGCTGACCGCAGTCAAATGTTTTTCTCGCCGGAAATGACGAACGAATCTTTTATTCATCCGGGCGCGGTTGCCGTTAAAATCGGAGAAGAATGGCGATTTTTTAATCCGGGAATGAGCTTTCTGCCGTTCGGCAAACTCGTCTGGTATGAACAGGATGTTTGGGCTTTGGTGGTCGGCGAAAACGGCTCGGCGTGGGCGAAAACGCCGCTCGCCGACGCAAAGGATTCGACCGCTAAACGAACCGGAAACTTCAAACTGCTCGAAGACGGAACGCTCGAAGGAACGGTTAATGTCGAGCTTACCGGACAAAGCGGACTCGATTATAAATTGGCTAATTACGACGAATCGGCTGACAAGCGCGAAGAAAATTTAAAGAACGACATCAAAGCGCGCATCAGCACGGCGGAAATCTCCGACGTAAAGATAGAAAACGTCAGCGATCCCGAAAAACCGGTCGCTTACCAATACAAAGTGCGCGTTCCGAATTACGCGCAGAAAACCGGCAAACGTCTTTTTCTACAGCCCGGATTTTTTGAATACGGCGAAAACCCTCTGTTTTCGACAGCGACCAGAAAATACGACATTTATTTTAATTATCCTTGGGCGGAGAACGATTCGGTCGAAATCGTATTGCCGACAGGCTTTTCTCTGGACAACGCCGACTCGCCCGCGCCGATTGCCGATCCGGGAAAAATCGGCTCGCTCAATATCAAAATGGGTATCGTCAAAGAGACTAACACATTGAGATACAACCGCAATTTCTACTTCGGCGGCGACGGCAGAATTTTATTTCCGTCCGCGTCTTACAAGCCGTTAAAAGGCTTGTTCGACGAATTTCACAAAGCCGACTCGCACACGATTACGCTCAAGCAAAATTGAATCTAAACGGCGGCGAACCGAGAATTTCGATTCGCCGCCGATTGATTCGGAGGTTTTATGACTCTATTTTTTAGAATTATTTTTTCGACATTTTTAACGATTTTGTTTTTAACGAACGCTTTCGCCGACGGCAGCGCGCCGAATTGGTTAAAGCAGGCGGCGGCGGCGAATACTCCGGTTTATGCAAAGGATGTTCCCGGCGTTGTTTTGCTGGATTCGGAAGAAGTTACGCTTGACGGCGAAGGAAAATTAGTAACGACGCGGAATTATGCCGTTAAAATTCTGACGCGCGACGGCAGACGTTCAGCCGTCGCCATCGCTTTTTATTTGATGAGCTACAACAAGGTACGCGACATCAACGGCTGGCTGATTCGCCCCGACGGTTCAGTCAAAGAATACGATAAAAAATCGGTTCTCGACGTTATTTCCGATTCGGACGACGTTTATAACGAAGGTCGTGTTAAAGTCATTGACGCTTCGGACGACGTTGATGCCGGTTACGTTTTCGGTTATACGACCGTTGTCGAAGATCGTCCGCTTTTTTATCAAGACAATCACTCGTTTCAAAATCCCGACCGTTTGCCGGTCGTCGTTTCGCGTTACGCGCTGAATCTGCCGACAAATTGGAAAGCGTCGAGCATCACTTTTAATTATTCGGAAATCAAGCCGCAGATAAACGGTTCGAGCTACGTCTGGGAAGTCCGCAATCTCGCGCCGATTACGCCCGAACCGATGAGTCCGTCGGTCAGAAATATCGCGCCGCGCGTTGCCGTCAATTACGCGCCGGGCAATGCAACGCAGGACGCTTCGCGGACATTCGCCGATTGGACGGCGGTTTCGCGCTGGGGCAGCACGATGAGCGATCCGCAGGTGATTGTTGACGACGCGGTTGCCGCCAAAGCCAGAGAATTGACGGCAACCGCCAAAACCGAACTCGAACGAATTCGCGCCGTCGGAACTTTCGTGCAGAATTTGCAATATATCTCGATTGACATCGGTGTCGGCTACGGCAACGGAATGAAGCCGCGACCGTCGAATACGGTTTTGAGTCGCGGTTACGGTGACTGCAAAGATAAAGCGAACTTGATGCGGGCAATGCTCAAAGCCTTGAAAATCGAAGCGTATCCGATTGCGATTTACTCGGGCGACCCGAATTACGTCCGCGAAGAATGGGCATCGCCGAGCCAGTTTAATCACGCGATTATCGCCGTTAAAGTCAGCGATGAAACGAATGCGCCGACGATTTTGAATCATCCGAAACTCGGACGGCTGCTTATTTTCGACGCGACCGATCCGTATACACCGGTCGGCGATCTGCCCGATTATCTGCAAGGCAGTTTCGCTCTAATCGAAGCGGGCGACAGCGGCGGTTTGATAAAAATGCCGGTTACACCGCCGGAAACGAATCTGCTCGACCGGAAAGTTGAAGTCAGTCTGGCAAACGACGGCAGTATCAAAGGCACGATCAAAGAAATTGCCAGCGGACAGGAATCTACGATTTTTCGCGCGCAGCAACGACTTCTTTCGTCGGACGCTTATAAAAAACTGATCGAAAACTGGCTGACGCGCGGCGCGACCGGCGCGCAGCTCGGCAAAATTACGCAAAACGATAAACACAGCGAGGCGAGTTTCGATTTGGATGTCGAATTCACCGCGCCGCGTTACGCGCAATTGATGCAGAATCGCCTGCTCGTTTTCAAACCGGCAATCGTCGGCAGACGCGGCGAAGTTTCCCTGACTGAACCGAAACGCGAACAGCCCGTGATGCTCGACTCGAACGCGCTGCGCGAAACGGTTACGTTCAATTTGCCTGACGGCTTCGTTGTTGACGAAATGCCCGACGCGGTTTCGCTCGAAACGCCGTTCGGAAAATATTCGACGAAATACGAAGTCAAAGACAACAAACTCGTTTTCACGCGCTCTTTGACGACGACGCGAACCGTCGTGCCGGTTGACAAATACAATACCGTCAAAGATTTTTACTCGAAAATTATGGCGGCGGAACAATCGCCGGTCGTGCTTTTGAA
>CAXTMQ010000305.1:0-5296 GCA_964245305.1 uncultured Pyrinomonadaceae bacterium | reverse complement strand
GGGACCGTCGTCGAAAGTAAGAGCGACCATTCCCGGATGATCGCCGGTTCTTTGTATGACATAACTCGAAGGTGTCGCGGTAAAAGTTTCGCTGTTAATCGCGCCTTGTTTGTCGAAATTAAAAACGCGGCTGCCGTCCTGCGGCTCGGAGGAAACCTGCAAAATCTCGCCCGTGCCTTCAAAATCAATGTCGTAACCGTAGCGCAGAGTTTTTAAGTTGGCGACCTGCGGATTCGCCGTCGCGTCGCCGCCGAAAATGTCCCACAAACTCGGGTCTTCCGAACCCAAACGCCAGAGCGCGTAGCCGTATGGCTGAAATTTCTGCGACGCTTTGATTTCGTTAAAAGCCGTCGTCGCGTCGAGAAACCAGACCGTGTGATGCGAGCCGTCGTCTTCGTCGTATGAAAACGTCGGATTTTTCGCCGCCTGGTCGAAATTGATTTTCGCTTCGGAATCGCGCGCCGAAAGCACCGATTCCTGAAACGAAACTTCTTTGGCTTCCTTCTCTTTATTCGACCAATCGTAACCGTAATTGCCAATGCAAACGATGGTTTTTTGCGGATCGAGTTCTTTCATCCGTTTGGCTAAAATCTGGTCAAACCAATTCTGCGAAGTGACCGCGCCCGGCTGTCCGGTCGCCCAATGCTCGTCATACGCCATCAGCATCAGATAATCGGAAAAATCCGCGTATGCCTTGTAATTCCAATCGGGATTATCGAACGGAACGGCTTGCGCGACGAGCCAGCCGCGCGTCTGAAACGCCGCGTGCAGCGATTTCATAAACTCGAACAGATTTTTCTGCGAAGATTTCGGAACTTCTTCCAGATCAATCGTCAAACCGGCGAATTTATTCGTCTCGACCGTTTTCGAGAGCGCGTCAATCAATTTTTGCCTCGAATCGGCAGTGGCGACCGCCTGCGCTAAAATCTGCGAATTCCATTCTTCGTTTTTGTAATTCTGCACGAGCGGCAGAATCGGCATTTCGGGTTTTTCCTTATGAATCAATTCCAAAGCCTTCGGATCAAAATCCGGAACAAGCGGATTATCGCCAATTTGTAGACGAATCCATTCGGGCGCGAGCCAGTCAATCGTTTGAATATTGCGTTTGAGCGAAGCGTAGCTCGTATCGTCGTAATTAACATAAAAAGCGATTGTTTTCGGACGCGCCGCGCTCGTTGCGACGGCGTTTGAAGGAATTTCCACGTCGCTCGAAACTGTCTGCGCCGACGGCGCGGCGTTGCCCTGCGGCACAATCGCTTTCGCGCGAATCTTAAAATCGGGCAAAAAAGGTTTTCGCAAAAGGCTGCCGAAAAAAACGGCAAAAAGCGCGACGATTATCAAGCCGACTGAAAAACTAATATTTCTGATTCTTTTCCAACGCTTGCCGTTCGGTGTGTAAAAAACGGGAATTTGTATTTGATTCATTTAAATTAAGTCCTCGAGACTCGATAGCTCGGTAAACTTCAACCAAAACGGCTTGATGCAAAGACAATGCCTTGCCAAAAGATTGCTTGTAACCGGCTAAACGTCGTCGTTACAATAAATTAGATTTTTAAGCGAGCAGGCAAAAAGCGAAGCGAAGCGTGGCAAATATGATAAAAAACGACCAAAACGCCACAGTCGGAAAATTTTTCCGACGCGCGAAAGATTTGTAAAAGAACGGTTTGCGAATCTAAGCTGCGAATCCGTCGGAATTTTTCCTCACGCCGTTTCGAGAAAATCGGTTTCGAAACGCCGCCCGCTGATTTGATAAAAAAATCCATCAAAGCGTCTTCAAAATTTTCAGGTCAGACTGATTGAAAACGCTCGTTCAATCTGACCGATTTTTTACCTCGTTTTATTCGTCTAAAAACCTGAAAACGAAAATATTGCCCGTAAACAGGCGGTTTCGAGCAATATCTTTAAATGGCACATCGTTTGTAACAGAGAAGCGACGGAAATTCGTTTCCGCGTAAATCTTGGAAAAAATTTAGACAGGAAATAATAAATGAAACGTCAAAAAATCGCATCAGTTCTATCTTCAATCGTCATTGCTTCTCAAATGATGGTTTCGGCTTCCTGGGCGCAGACAAACGCTCCCGAACAAAATTCGCCGAAAATATCGAAGGCGACTTCGGAAAACGATCTGAGTTCAAAATATTTGCAGGATGTCGCGCAGATGTCGGACAGCGCGATAATTTTGGACTCGAATATCACGCGGCAAGCCGACAAACTCGAAAGCGTTCTTCTCGGAACAAGCGGCGCGATTATCGTTGACCAGAACAATTCAAACGGCTTTTCGGTCGTCGAAAATCTTGCCGGACGCTTGAATATGGGCGCGACGAAAAATCTGCGCGGCAAACGAATTTTGAAATTAAATTTGGGCGGAATTTTTGCCGATTCCGTCAACGCCGAACAAGTTTCGGCGCGAGTGAGCGAAGCGTTAGCGCAAGTCGAAAAAACTAAGGGCAGCGCGTTTGTATACGTCGAAGACAGTGCCGTCTTCGCCAAATATAACCCGCTGTTCGGCGAAGCCGTCGCCGCGCAAATTCGCGCTTCGGCGGCGAAAGGAAAAATTCGCGTCATCAGTTCGGCGAATTTGCAGAATTACAACGAACAAATCGCGGCGGACGCGGATTTGAAAAATCAGTTTCGCAAAGTTTTAATCAACACCGAAGACGCAAATGATTTTGTCGGCGATAAACTTTCGCCGGATTTGCGCGAGATAATCGGGAAAGCCAAAAAAGACGAAAAAGTCGAAGTTATTCTGCAATCTGACGACATCAAAAATCCCGAATTGCTGGCGGTTCTGGAACGCAATAACGCCGGCATTAAAGACCGCATCGAAAATCTGAATGTTTTAATCGTTGATTTGCCGGTTGCCGCCGCCGAACAAGTCGCGACTCTGCAAGGCGCGAAACATATCTCGCTGAACAAAGAAGTCGAAAGCCTCGGACATATCGCGGTGACGACCGGAATGGCGGCGATGCGGATGCAGCCGGAAAACGCTTTGCTCGACGGCACAGGCATCGGAATTGCCGTTTTGGATTCGGGAGTTTACGAAAATCATAAATCTTTCTTAGATTCGGACAGACATGACCGCGTGGTCAAAAGCATTGATTTTACAGGCGATTCGGGCGGAACGGGCGATCTTTACGGACACGGCTCACACGTCGCGGGACTCGCCGCCGGAAGCGCGGGAAACGGAAATTTATTAAATTACGTCGGGGTTGCGACGAACGCCAAAATTATCAACGTCCGCGTTTTGAAAAGCGACGGCACGGGAACTTCGGCGAAACTTTTGCAGGGAATTGATTGGGTTTTGGCGAATCGCGCCGCTTACAACATTCGCGTCGTCAATATGAGTCTCGGCACGGCGGCAATCGAATCGTATCGCAACGATCCGATCTGCCGCGCCGCCAGAAAATTGGTTGACGCGGGCATCGTCGTGGTTGCCGCTGCCGGCAACAATGGCCAAAACGCCGCCGGTCAAAAACTTTACGGCACGATTCATTCGCCGGGCAACGAGCCTTCGGTGATTACCGTCGGCGCGACGAATACTTTCGGAACGGATGTCCGCAGCGACGACGGCATCGCCACTTACAGCTCGCGCGGTCCGACGCGCTCGTTCTACACAGACCTGCTCGGCGTGAAAAAATACGATCACGTCGTCAAACCCGATCTGGTCGCGCCCGGCAACAAACTGATTTCGGTCGCCAGCGACAAAAATACGATTCTCAGAGAAAATCCGAGTTTGCGCGCGCTCGTCGCCGGACCTGCCAAAGAAGAATTGATGATGACGCTTTCGGGAACTTCGATGGCAACGCCGCTCGTCGCCGGAACCGCCGCGCTGATGCTGCAAGCCAATCCGAAATTAACGCCGAATATGGTCAAAATGATTTTAGAATACACGGCGCAGCCGCTTGCGGGCTTTAATATGCTCGAACAAGGCGCGGGCGAACTCAATGTCGAAGGCGCGATCCGGCTCTCGAAATCGGTCAAACAGAATTTAACTAATTCAACACCGCTCGGAACGCCGATGCTGACGACGACAGTTCTGCCGACACCGCAATCGCTGATCGCCGGTCAAAATATAACCTGGTCGCAGGGCGTTATCTTCGACAAAGGTTTCGGAACGGGAACAAAACTCATCACCGATTATCAGAAAATTTACGGTCTGGGCTTGATGATGAGCGACGGTTTATTTATGAGCGACGGATTATTTATGAGCGACGGCACTTTCAGCAGCAGTTTGCCGATGATTCAAGGAGATAACACGCCGTCAATGAATTAAACGACTTAAAAAATATTTCCCGAAAAATTATATCGCCCGAATTAATTCGGGCGATATAATTTTTTGTTGAAATTTAACATTATTTAACATATACTAAAAACGGCTGATAATCGGCTTTGTTTCAATCTCCGCAATTCATCCCGCGCGTCATTATCAAAATTCTTTTATTTCGTAACCGTTTGATGAGCAGTCAAAAAACGAATAACAATTTTGTCTCCGACCTTTATCTGGCGATTTTGACGCTGGGCGGCGCGACTGTGTGCGTTTCGTCGGCTTTGAGTATCAGCAGCGAAAATCTCAACGTCGAATTTTTCATTATCTCGGTCGTAGGCGTTTTCCTCAGTCCTTATCTGCAAATTCAATTGCCGCGCACGAAAATTCATTTTACGGTTTCGGACATTCTCATATTTTTCATTTTGCTCGTTTACGGAAGCGGCGCGGCAGTAATCGTCGGCGCGATAGAAATGCTCTATATGTCGTTAATTTCCCGCCGCAAAAACGTCATCAAAACCAACAGAACTATTTTGTTTAATATCTCCGTCACGGCGATTGCCACATATTTTACGGCTTTGGCTCTGCATCTGATATTTGTTCCGAACAAAATAATCGCCGAAGAGTCAGTCGCCGGGTTCGGCGTGATGCTGATGTTTGTGGCGATTGTCCAATTTCTCGGCAGCTCGCTCGGAGTTTCCTTCCGGGAAGCGTTAAAATCCGCAAACCCGTTCGGAACATTCTGGGAAGTTTGGTTCAAATACTGTGTAAATGTACTGGTGATGTATATCGCCGCCGCGATGATTACCGGGCTTTTAATAAAATCTCACATAGAATTTAACAGCCGGTTGTTGTTATTGGCTTTGGGCGTAGGCATCGTCGTTTATATGACCTACCGACGATACCTAAACGACATAAAATTAACTTCCGCCAAAGCCGAGCAAGCGGAGCGCGAACGCGCCGAACAAGCCGAGCAAGCGGAGCGCGAACGCGCCGAGCAAGCCGAGAGTCATATTGAGGAGTTGCAGCATC
>CAXTMQ010000304.1:0-5302 GCA_964245305.1 uncultured Pyrinomonadaceae bacterium | reverse complement strand
TGGCGGACGAAGATCGCGGTCACGTCTGGGAAGAAGCGATTATTTTATCGCCGCCGCGCATTCGTCTGCTTTTGCTTTCGGCAACCATCGGCAACGCCGACGAATTTGCCGCGTGGATCGGAGAAGTGCGCGGAACGACGGTGCGCGTCATCAACCGCGCCGGAACGCGCCCGGTCGAGCTTCGCGCCGCTTTTCTCGCGCCGAATCTGCAATTGTTTCCGCTCTTCGACGGCGAAGGAAATTTCAACCGCCAAATCGAACAATTCGCGCAAAAGGAAAATCCGTTTGAACGGCGCAGACGATACAGATAAAAAATTAGATTAAAAACAGATAAAAATCTTTCAAACGACGCGCGGAATTTTTCCTTTTTGCAAACTAACGCGCTTCAAAAACATAAACGGCATTGCCTTCAGCCAGCGTTTGAAGCGACGTTTGAAAAGCGATTTTCGGAATATTCAGAGAGCCGAAATCAACCGCCTTTTCGACAATCGAGATTTTTTTTAAGCGTCGGTAATTGTTCTCCGTAAAAAGTTTTTCCGGGTCATCGGCGGTAAAATGAAACGACGCGCCGATGCCGTTTAGCTTTTCGTGCAGTGTTTTCCCGTATTCTTCAAAAAACGCGCGGTTTATCAAATCGCAAATCAAGCGGTGTCGAGGGAAAACGCGGCGCAGAGTTTCGAGCATTTTTTTAATCTCTGTTTCTTCCAGATACATAAAAACGCCTTCGACGACGACGGCAACCGAAACGTGATTTGAAAAAACTCCGAGTTTTTCTTCGAGCGAATCAACGGAAAAATCTATCGAAACGCGGCGCAAATCGTTTTCGGAAGCGGCAGCAGGCAAACGCTCGTTTTTATATTCGATAAGTTGCGGTTCATCGAGTTCGAGCCACGCGCCGCCTTCGAGCCGAAAGGCGCGGCTGTCGAATCCCGCGCCGACCAAAATCACGAACAAATCGGGACTAACGGAAAGCTCTTCGCTCAAGAAATCGTCAATAATGCGATGACGGGCGACAATCGTCGCGTTCGGACCCGTCTCCTCCTTAAACGCTTCGAGGATTCGCCGTCCGTCCTCGTTCATAAAATTTACGGCGTAAACGTCGCCGCACACGGAATTGTCGCTTTCCGCGTCGCGCATTCTGATGCCGCAAGTGTAAAACGCCGTTTTTGAAATCGGTTTCATAAATCTCTTCGGCTGCCGATGAATTTTGATTCGTTCAAACTAAAAAAGCGCGAATCTCATTTTTTCGGTCGCAGCATTTCAAACATTTGCATCACTTTTTCTCTCGGCAGTTCGGTGAATAAATTAAATTGTCCCGCACTTGTCAAAGACGCGCCGCCGTCTAAATAAATCACCTCGCCCGTCAGATACGAACTCAAATCCGACAACAGAAAAACCGTCATATCGGTCAATTCTTTGTGTTCGCCGACTCTCTGCAAAGGAATCAATTTATACATTTTTTCCGCTAAACGCTCGTCCGGCATCAGACGCGAATTCGCGCCTTCGGTCGGAAAAGGTCCGGGCGCGATAGCGTTTAGTCTGATATTATAAACGCCCCATTCCGCCGCCAAAGATTTCGTCAAGGCGATCACGCCCGCCTTTGAAACCGCTGACGGAACGAGAAACGCGCTGCCGTGTTCGGCGTAAGTCGTGACGATTGATAAAACGCTTCCAGCGTGTCGGCGTTCGATCCAGCGTCTGCCGCAACTTTGCGTCGCGTAAAACGAGCCGTAAAGATTCGTTTTGACAATCGCGTCGAAACCGTTCGGCGTTAACTGCTCGGTCGGCGCGAGAAAATTTCCCGCCGCGTTGTTGATTAATTTCGTGACGTTTCCCTGCCGGTTTTCGGCTTCGACGATCATCGCTTCGACCGCTTCGCTTTCCTTGATATTGCACGAAATTGCTTCGGCTCTGCCGTCGTTCTCGATTATTTCTTTCACCGTTTCAACCAGCGGCTCTTCGCGCCTGCCGCACACGGTAATTTTCGCGCCGAGCGTCGCCAAGCGCATCGCCATCGCGCGTCCCAAACCCGTTCCGCCGCCGGTTACAACAATATGTTCGTCTTTGAAAATCTCCCGGTTAAAAAGTTCCGTCATCTTTTATTTCCTCTGTGATTCGTTTAATAATAATGAAGCGTGAATTATAACGGAAGCGAAATTTTTATGCTTGCCGCTTCGCAGAAATTTTTTAATCGTTAGTTTACAAAGCCCGATGAACGACCGAAAAATCAATTCCCGACTCATCAGCGTTCCGTTCAAAGCCGACGGCAGCAACGGGATGAAGCAATATAACGGCATTGCGAAATTTTCGCCCGCCGGCATCGTGTTTGAATTCGAGTCGCGTCTTTTCGGCATCATCGGCGGCGAAGTCAAGGAAGTCCGCGTCACGCTCGACGAAATCTTCGACATCAAATTTCGCAAAGGCGTTTACAAATTTTTCGCGCGAATTCAACTGCGCCTGAAAAATTTCACGAAAGTCAGCGAGCTTCCGAGCGAAAACGGTCGTATCAGTTTGAAAATCCGCCGCGAAGATTTTGAACTCGCCCAACGCGCCGTCGAACAAACTCTGCAATTTATAAACGGCATCGAACCGCCGCTTTTATCAAACGAAACAGATTCAAACGAGAAACTTCCGCCCGCGCCGACCTCGGTCAATGAATTATTCGACACCGAAAAATTAGACGCGAAAATCCAGGAAAAATAATTTTTAATGGCAGCAAAAGAAAAAGGCGCGACGCTGATTGAAGCGATTCGGCAAGGAATTTACGAGGAAATGACGGCGGACGAAACGGTTTTCGTCATCGGCGAAGACATCGGCGCGTATGGCGGCGCGTTTAAGCTGACCGAAGGTTTTATTGACGAATTCGGCGCGGAGCGGATGATTGACACGCCGATTTCCGAAGCGGCGATTGTCGGCGCGGCGTGCGGCGCGGCGTTGATGGGAATGAAGCCGGTCGCCGAATTTCAGTTTATTGACTTCGTTTCGTGCGGCTTCGATATGCTGACGAACTATGCGGCGAAATCGCGTTATCGCGGCTGCGGTTCGATTCAAGCGGTTTTCAGAGGACCTTGCGGAAGCGGCGTGCGCGGCGGACCGTTTCATTCTTTGAACGCCGAATCTTTTTTCTTAAACACGGCGGGATTGAAAATGGTCGAGCCTTCGACGGCGTATGACGCGAAAGGTTTAATCAAAGCGGCGATCCGTGATCCCGATCCGGTTTTGTTTTTCGAGCATAAAAAACTTTACCGCTTGCCGCGTCTGCGCGAAGAATTGCCCGCAGACGATTATATCGTCGAAATCGGCAAAGCGCGTGTGGCGCGCGAAGGAAAAGATTTATCAATCATCACCTTCGGCGCGCAGGTTTTGAACGCGCTCGACGCGGCTGATGAATTGGAAAAATCGGACGGCTTAAAAGTCGAAGTAATAGATTTACGCTCGCTCGCGCCGCTCGATAAAGATGCGATTCTAAATACTGTCAAAAAAACAAACCGCGTGATGGTTTTGCACGAATCAAGTTTAACGGGCGGCATCGGCGGCGAGCTTTCGGCAATTATCGCCGAAGAAGCGTTTGAATGGCTCGACGCGCCCGTCATCCGCGTCGCTTCGATTGATGCGCCCGTGCCGTTTGCGCCGCAGATGGAAGATTATTTTCTGCCGCAAATCTCCGAAATCGTCGCCGCGGCAAGGCGTTTGGCGAATTATTAACTTTTAGAAAAGATATGCAAAAAATCAAGATTTACTTATTATTCTTTTGTCTAATCACATTTTTTCTTGGCACGGCAAACAGTCAGACGACACAGAAAAAACTTTCTAAAAAAGAAAGAAAATTAAAATCATTAGAGGTTAATAAAAACGGCTTTCCCTGGGTTGGAGCGACAACGGTTGAATACGATAAACCAACTGATTTAGGAAGCTCTATCGTTTATGGCTTTAGAGGCATTTTTGGAAAGAATAAAAAATTTATAGTTGATTATAACTGTCAGGCGAATGTAACCGGCTTAACTTTGAGCCGAAATGAAGTTACGGCAAGTTGCTTGGTAAGCCAAAATTATTGTTTAGGAAGTATGGGAATCGGGGTTTATACCGAAGCTGTTGACCTTGAAAATGATGTTTTAACTTATAATTACATAATTTCAGGCGGGAAAATTATTGGGCAAGGCTCAAAAGTTACTTGGGATTTGTCGGGCGAAAAGCCCGGAATTTATACAATCACCGCCGGTGTTGATGATGGCTGTGGTATTTGCGGTAAAACGATTACAAAGGAAACTAAAATTATTAACTGTTCCGATTGCAAATAGAAAAGGCTGAAAGAAAAATTCTTCAGCCCTTTTATTCTACGTTACCGCGCCGTCATTCGCGCGTCCTGTTTCGGTTTGATTTCGTATTCCTTCGGCGGCTCCGCGCCCATTAAGTTTTTCACGAAATAGTCCCAGCGGCGGCGCATCATATAATAATTCGTCGCCGGCGAAGAACCTTCGACTGCATTGTTGGCGTAGCCGTGCCGAGCGTTCGGAAAAATTATCAAATCGAAATCTTTGTTCGCTTTAACCAGCGCGTCAACGACTAAATATGTATTAGACGGCGGCACGTTGTCGTCCATCGCGCCGTGCGCTAACAGTAATTTCCCTTTCAAATTTTTGGCATAATTTTGATTCGCCTGTTTGTCGTAGTTATCGCCCGCGAGCAAGCCGATGTAGCGTTCGCCCCAATCGTCTTCGTAATTGCGGTTGTCGTGATTGCCCGATTCGCTGATGCCGACTTTGAAGAATTCGGGATAGCGAAACATCGCCGCCGCCGTTGCGAAACCGCCGCCGGAATGTCCCCAGATGCCGACTTTATCCAAATCCATATACGGATATTTTTTCGCCAACTGCTTGATGCCTTCGATCTGGTCGAGCAAAGTATTGTCCGCCATATTGCCGTAACAGGCATCGTGAAACGCCTTCGAGCGCAGAGGATTACAAGTTCCGTCAATCACGACGACGACGAATCCGAGTTCGGCTAACGCTTGATTATCGTTCCGCGCCGTTCCGAAATTGCGTGTTCCGACACCGCCGCCCTGCGGTCCGGGATAAATGTAATCAACTACCGGATATTTTTTCGACGGATCGAGCGTCGTCGGCGTGAACATCAAGCCGTATAAATCCCATTTGCCGTCGCGCGATTTGACGGTAATCGGCGTTGGCGGTTTCCAGCCGGTCGCCGTCAGACGCGAGATGTCGGTTTTCTCCAAATTCGCCACGATTTTACCGCTTATATCTTTTAGAACGGCGGTTTGCGAAACGTCGGGTCTCGAATAAAT
>CAXTMQ010000303.1:0-5340 GCA_964245305.1 uncultured Pyrinomonadaceae bacterium | reverse complement strand
ACGGAAGCCGCGATAAAAGCGTTCGGGTCGTTGTCAACGCCGCGCCGCGCGTTTCAAACAGCGAAAATTCATCTTGCGGTGTCGGTGCCTGGACGGTCGTCGCGGGCGGCAAATTAGCTTGCGAATTCGACCATGCCCAAAGATAATACGCGCCCGCGCCTAAAATTAATCCGAGCAGAAGAAGCCCCAAATGCGACAAATAACCGCCGCCTGATTTCTCGAACTTTCCATTCGCCGCCGCCATTCTGTTTTCGATATTTCCACTCGCTTGAGCAGTTCCGGTCTCAATCGGTTCGCCGACGACAGCGAAATTATTTTCGACAATCGGATAAGCGATTTCTTCGCGTTTGATTTCTCTTGTAATGTTTTCCGGCTGTTCCGCTTCTTCAACCGGCATTGGCGCGGGGCGAGTCGTCGCAACGGTTGATTCTTCCAAATCCGTTGCCGCGGCAGAGATCGGTTCGTTTGTTTCTTCGGCGACGCGGTCGGTGACTCTGGCGATGACGGCGGTCAGATTATCTTCCGCGCCGCGTTCGTAGCAAATATCTTTTATCCGCCCGCAAATATTTGTGGGCGAATCCTTGAAAAGCAGCATTTCGCGCAGTTGAAAATCGTCTATGTGGCGCGTCACGCCGTCCGAACAGACGAGGAAAACGGTGTGCGGCTCAATCATCATTGTTTTCATATCAACTTCAACCGTGTGTTCCGCGCCGAGCGCGCGTGAGATGACATTTCGGCTCGGATGATTCGAGGCTTGTTCGGCGGTCATTCGTCCGGCGCGAACTTCTTCTTCGACCATCGAATGATCCTGCGTTTCGCGGTAAAAATTCCCTTTCGGGTCGAGCCGGTAAAGCCGCGAATCGCCGACGTGACCGATGGTGGCGATGTTTCCGGCGACGTGCAGAGCGACAATGGTCGTCGCCATTGTCGAAAGCTGCGGCAGATCGTGCGACATCTGAAAAATCGCTTCGTTGGCGCGTTCGATGGCGAGCCGCATCGTGTCTTCGGCATCGCCGGTTTGGTCGCGGTTGATAAACGCTTCGCCCAAAATTTCCATCGCCATCTGCGAAGCGACATCGCCCGCTTGCGCTCCGCCAACGCCGTCGGCGACAGCGAACAAACCTTGTTTATTCAGTTCTAAATAAGAATCTTCGTTTTGCGGGCGCTTTTCGCTCAAGCCTCTGTCCGAAATCGCCGCCGATTCGATTTGAAAATTGTTTCCCGTCATTTTTTTAGTCCAAGGTTCTGAGTCCCAAGTCTAAAGTCCAAAACCAAACTCTTTTTTCCAAAATATAAATTTAACCCGAACTGCCAAAATCAACTTTGGACTTCAGACTTTGGATTTTGGACTTGTTCAGCATCAACCGCGTTACGATGTGAAAAAGCCAGAAGCATTCCGAGCATTACAAAGCTCGTAATCAAACTGAAACCGCCGTGACTGACAAAAGGTAAAGTGATTCCGGTCATCGGCAGAGCGCGGGTGATGCCGCCCATATTGACCAACGCCTGAAAACCGAGAAACGCCGTTAAACCCGCCGCGCACAATTTACCGAACATATCCCGCGCGTCAATCGCCGTCCGAACGCCCGCGCTGACCAGCACGATTAGCGCAAAGAGTAGCAACAAACCGCCGAAAAGTCCAAGTTCTTCGCCGAGCGCAGCATAGATATAATCCGAATCGGCGACCGGAATTAATTCGACGTAACCGAGTCCCAAACCGCGTCCGGTCGTGCCGCCCGAAGCCAAACCGAACGTCGCCTGCGCGGGCTGAAAAGCCAGAATATCGAACCAGGCGTCCACATTGATTGATTTTTGCAGATTCGGGTCTTCTTCCAAAAGCGCGGGCAGATTCGGGTCTTTCGCCACCAAGTCTTTGTAATAATCATCGTAATCGTCTTTCCACCAAGGGGTATCGGGTGTCGGCGGATTAAAGCCATCAAGCCAAAGGTGAAAACGCTGCTGAATTCTATCGGGCAGAACTTTTTTGACCGGCGCGGCGAGCGTCGGCAAAAGCGGAATTTTTTCCTGCGTTTTGTCGGGCAGCGCGCCGACGACCAAGATGCTGATGAGCAAGACGACGCTGCCGACCAGAACGAATCGTTGCGGCAGACGGCGCACGGCGATTAAATAAAGCGTCGCGTAAACCGAACTGAAAACCATCATCTGTCCGAAATCCTTCAAAACAAAGAACGGAACGAACGGCAGAATTGCCATAAAAACCAGCGGAATAACGTCTTTGGCTCGCGGAACGCCCCAATAAGTTCGCGCCAGGTTTTTATACAAAACCGCCAAAATCGCCGCGAAACCGATGAGAAACGGAATTTTCGCCGGCTCCCAAGGAGTCATATTGCCGATGGATTTTCCGGCTCTCGACGTTATCGCCGCCAATAAAAGCGGAACTAAAGTCAGCAAAACGATGGCGAAACCGTTGCGCTGTAAAAACTGCAAAATTCGCTCGTCCCGAAATAAAATTATCACGCCGATCAGACAAGCGATGGCGAACAGCGGAATCAAAGTTCTGCCCGCAAGTAAAACGTCGCTCAAATCTTCGTTCGCCGGACGCGGTTTTTCCTGCGAAAGATCAACGGGCGAGGGCGGCGCGGCGGGCAAACCCATCATCTGCTTTTTCTCGGCGGAATAATTTTCCTGTATGTAATGAAGTTGGAGAGTTTTGATTTTTTCCTGACGCGCTTCGGCTTTGTCTTTTTTCGAGATATATTCGGGATCGCTGAACAGGCGATATTGAACGGTCAAGCCGATTGAAAACAGCAAAACCGCCGATGTGTAAAGCGTCCAATTGCCTTTGAACTTCGCAAAGCGCGACAGAAAAATCGGCAGAATCGCCAGTATAGAAAGCAAAGTTAAATTTCTGAAAGCCGTCAGCGAAGAAGTTTCATAACCGCGAATCAACGCGCCGTAGTGAATCGAATAATGCGCGATTGCCGTCAGCGCGACGATCAAAAGCAAGATCAAAATATTGGTTGATGCGCGGGATTTCATACTTTATTTTACTTCTTTTTCTTCGGCGACGCGGCTTTAGGTAATTGCGGCTTCGGTTTGTATTGCTCGCCTAAAAGTCCTAAATCACGCGCCTTCATAATAATTTTCGCGGCAATCGGCGCGGAAACCGCCGCGCCGTAACCGCCGCCTTCGACGACGACGGCGATTGCCAACTGCGGTTTTTCGAGCGGCGCGATGGAAATATACCAACTATCCGTTCGCTCGTATAAAACCGGCGCGTCGTATTCGACGGTGTTGCCGTTCTCGTCTTTGCGCTTCTTTTTGACGGTTTTTAATTTGCCGGTTTTTTCGTCATACAGCGGAGCTTGTTTTTCCGCCGTGCCGGTTTTGCCGCCCGAACGAATTCCCGCCGCGACGACGCTGCCGAAAACTCTGGTTGCCGTGCCGCCGCTGCCTTCGGTCACTCGCGACATAATTTCACGAACCTGTGCGGCTTGGTCGGGCGAAAGAAGCTGTGAAAAAGCCTGCGGCGGCGCGTCCATTTCGATGCGCGGCTTCATCAATTTTCCTTCCGTATTCGCCGCCGCCGATGCGATCAAAGCCATCTGAAACGGTGTCATTTGTCCGGCGTAGCCCTGTCCCATTCCTTCCAAGCCGATGTCGTAAGCCGAGATTTTACTGCCGGTTACAATAGTCGATTGTTCGGGCGCGATGGCGTTTTTGATGCGGTCGCTACTCGTGTTCCAAATGTCGGCGAAGAAAATTCCCTGTAAAGCGTCTTCGGGCGTGTCAACCGCCAGAATGCTGAACGCGCCGGCGGTTTCGCGGATTCGCTCGCGCCCCAAGGCAACGCCCATCTGCGCGAAATATTGATTGCTCGACGCTTCGTAAGCCTGCGCGATGTTCAAAGTCGTGCAGCCGTATGGCGGCTCGCAGCTTCCGTTCGCGTCGGTAATTCCGCGCGAGCCTTTGAACGGAACGAAGCCTTCGGGCGAACTCGTGAAAAGCTCGTTTTGTTTTCCGGCGCGAAAGGCGGAAATCATCGTAAATGTTTTGAATGTCGAACCGGGAACGTAAAATTCGCGCGTTGCTCGATTGAGCAAAGGTTTGTTGCGTTTATCGCCTTCGAGTTTCAAATAATCGTTCAAAGTTTGCGCGTCGCTCAGGTTGAACGACGGATTTGAATACATCGCCAGCACGTCGCCGGTTTGCGGATTGAGAACGACAATCGCGCCTTTTTTATCATTCAACTGCTGCGCGGCGAACGATTGCAAATCGCGGTCAATCGTAATTTTGACATCGCGCTGTTCGTCTTCGACGTGCTTGATTTTCGTCAAAACTTCCCACGCTTCGGGCGTTGTGTCCGCTTCTTTTTTATAAATCGTTCGTTCTAATCCGGGCGTTCCGCGTTCCGTGCCGAGCAGATGCGCCATTTCTTTATCGAGGGAAAATGTGCGGCTGATGTCGCCGTCTTTGTCCAATTTATAATAGGCGAGCGCGCTGCCCAATTTGCCCGAACGGTCGAGCATCCAGCCGCGCAGCCGCGCCGCCTGCGTTCGGCGGTTGCGTAAATCCTTATAACTCAACGCTTGAAACTGCTCGTTGCTGTCGTCGGCAAAATACGTCCAATAGACGTGAAAGCCATACACGAAAAAAGCCAGCAGCACGAAGACGACTTGCCAGATTCGCAAACTCCGATTTGCCAGCGTCGTGGTCAGCTTACGCTTCACTTCCCTCGGCAAATCCTGTTCAAAGCTGAATTTCGGGCGGCGAAAATTGCTGAGAAAAGACAGCACCAAAAGAACGAGCAAGACCGCCGTGCCGATCAGATAAACAATCGTCAAACCCGCCGGCGTGCGCTCCAAAACCTGCCCGCCGAAAAGGTTTTCCGGTCGCAGTTTTCCCCAATCGAATTGCAGCAAAAACATCAAGATTGTCATTTGTCAATAAATGTCCGAATCGTTCGCCGCAGCAAACGGTTAATTTTTATGTTCAAGCGTCTGTTGAAATAATCAATCATTCAATCGTCCGCCGGACAATCGAAAAAATTTATTTTTCGCTCTTTCTCGACCCACGACTGCCGATCACGTTTTCCCGGTAGGTCATTGCTCCGCTTTTAAAATTATTTTCTGCCCGCTCGGTCTTATCTTTTCGGAACTGCTGCTTTTTATAACGCCGGACTCCGCCGCCGAATCCTCGCTTTCCGACGCAGTTTCGATTGATTCGTTCGCGCTCGTTGCGACTTCCCTGATAATATGTTCGAGCGCGACTTCGACCGTTCCGAATTTTAATTTGTCGTCCGGTTTCACGGCAAAAGCCTTTCCGTAAGCGATACGCTCGCCGTTAATGAATGTTCCGTTGGTCGAGCCGGTGTCGGAG
>CAXTMQ010000302.1:0-5341 GCA_964245305.1 uncultured Pyrinomonadaceae bacterium | reverse complement strand
AAGGCATCGAGATTGCCGCCCAAACGGTCGGTTTCAATCGCAATTTGCAACGCCGTCCTTTTTGTCGTTCCTTTGAAAACAGCATGTTCGATAAAGTGCGAAATCCCGTTTAATTCGTTCGGTTCGTGCCGCGAGCCTTTGCGAAAAAAAAATCCGAGCGTCGCCGAACGCACTTCCGTCATCCGGTCGGTGAGAATCGTCAATCCGTTTTCAAGGCGCGTGGTTTGTATGTTTTCTATCATACGGTTTCCGGCAAAAGAAAATCCTAACATAAAATTGCGAAAACGAACGAAGCGCGATTCGGCGCGAATTTTTCGGTCAAATTGAAAATCGGCGTTTGAGTTTGCGGATGACAAAGGCAAAATCGCGGTTGTAAAATTGACGAATAATTTAAAAATTCGGAGGCGAAAAATTTTATGTCAACGATTGATTTAATCAGAAAAAAAGCCGTCAAAATCGAAAACGCGGGTGATGTCGCGGATGAAATTCTCGAACTAGTCGGCGACGCGAATTTTGTTTTAATCGGCGAAGCGTCGCACGGAACGCACGAATTTTATAAACATCGCGCTGAAATTACGAAAAGATTAATTGCCGAAAAAGAATTTGCGGCGGTTGCCGTCGAAGCCGATTTTCCCGACGCTTACCGCGTCAATCGTTTTGTGCGCGGCATCGGCGACGATGCGACAGCGGAAGAATCGCTCGGCGATTTTGAAAGATTTCCGCTGTGGATGTGGCGCAATTCTGATGTTTTGGATTTCGTCGAATGGCTGCGCGATTTCAACGAAAATAAATCGGCGTTGAATCGCAAAGTCGGTTTTTACGGGCTTGATTTATACAGCTTGCACGCTTCGATGGACGCGGTTTTGAAATATCTCGACCGAGTTGACCCGGAGGCGGCGCGGCGGGCGCGGTTTCGCTATTCGTGTTTCGATCATTTCGGCGAAAATCCGCAGGCTTACGGCTACGCGGCGAGCTTCGATTTATCGAACGCCTGCGAAACCGAAGCCGTCAGCCAGCTTGTCGAATTGCAAAAACGCGCCGCCGAATACGCCAACCGCGACGGTTTTCTCGCCCGCGAAGATTTCTTTTTCGCCGAGCAGAACGCCAGACTCGTCAAAAACGCCGAAGAATATTATCGCCAGATGTTTCAAGGGCGCGTGTCGAGTTGGAACTTGCGCGATAAGCATATGGCGGAAACTCTAGACACGATTGCCGCGCATCTCGAATCGGAAATCGGCGCGGCGAAAATCGTCGTTTGGGAACATAATTCTCATCTCGGCGACGCGCGGGCGACCGAAATGGGCGAGCGCGGCGAGTGGAACGTCGGTCAGCTTATCAGAGAAAAATACGGCGATCAAGCAGTGAACATCGGTTTTACGACGAACGCCGGAACGGTGACGGCGACTTCGGATTGGGGTGAGCCGGCGCGGCTCAAACGAGTTCGTCCGGCAATCAAAGACAGTTACGAACGGCTTTTTCACAAAACCGAAATCGGCAATTTTTTCCTGAACTTGCGTGACGCGGAAATCAAAAAAACTTTAAGCGAATCGCTGTTGGAACGCGCTATCGGCGTGATTTACCGACCGGAAACCGAGCGCGTCAGCCATTATTTCGCCGCGCGGCTCGCCGAACAATTCGACGGCGTGATTCATTTCGACGAAACTCGCGCCGTCGAACCGCTCGACAAAGTGCCGAGTTGGACGCGCGAAGATTTGCCTGAAACTTTTCCGACGGGAATGTAAATTTGCTCTAAACCGTTGACAAATCAGGGAAAAAATGAGATAAAAGTAAGTAAGTAATTACTAACTTAAAGAGCGATTTGTAAAATGGACGAGAAGACGAACGAGGCACAAAAAACAGTTGCGCCGGCAAGCATAGAAGCTGAAAAAAATAATTCTCCTAACGGTGATAAGCCGGTTGCGGAGAAATCTGATTCGACGGATCAGACGAATCAAACCGAAGCAAATCAGGGCGAAAAGGTTATCGAATCGAGCGATGAAAAAAAAGTGGGTGATGAGCCGAAAAAGCGCAGTAAATTGCCGCTTTTTATCGGCGGCGCGATTTTGCTTGTTGCTGCCGTTGTCGGTTTGATTTACTGGCTTTACGCGCGTCAATACGAAACGACCGACGACGCTTTTATTGACGGCGACGTAACGCAGATCAGTCCGAAAGTTTCGGCGTATGTGGCGAAGGTCTACGTCAAATCGAATCAACAGGTTCACAAAGGCGATTTGCTGGTCGAACTTGACGCGAAGGATTATCAGGCGAAATTGGAACAGGCGCAGGCGCAGCTTCGAGCGGCGCAGGCGCAGAAAAATCAATCGCAGGCGCAGATTGCTTTGACCAGAGTAACGACGGGCGCAAGTCAGACGACCGCGCAATCGAGCGTTAATGCCGCCAAAAATAACGTCGAACAGCAGCGCGCCGCCGCCGATGCCAAACAATCGCAAATCAGACAGGCGCAGAGCGCGGTCAAAACCGCGCAGGCGAATTTAGCGCAGACGCGAGCATTAGGTCCGCAGATCGAAGCCAATTTGAATTTGGCGCAAAAAGAATATAATCGTCGTTTGAAACTCTATAACAGCGGCGATATTTCAAAAGAATCTCTTGATCAGGCGACTAATGCTTTGCAGGCGGCGCGGGCGCAGCTCGACGCGGCGGAAAAACAGATTATCGCGGCGCAGTCGCGCGTCAACGAAGCGCAGTCGAACGTCGCTGTCGCGCAGAATAATTATGAGCAGTCGCTGGCGCAGGTCGAGCTGACGAAATCACAAATCGGCGAATCAATCGGACAGCTTCAGGACGCGAACGCCGCGCCCGAACGCATCGCCGTCAACGAATCGCAAATCGGAACTGCCGATGCGACCATCACGCAAGCCGAAGCCGCTATCAAACAAGCCGAACTCGAGCTTTCCTATACGAAAATTTACGCGCCCGAAGACGGCACGGTAACGCGCAAGAATATCGAAGAAGGTCAACTCGTTCAGCCCGGCGCGGCTTTGATGGCAATTTCGCAGTCGGACGAAGTTTGGGTCGTGGCGAATTTCAAGGAAACGCAGCTCGAATTAATGCGCGTCGGGCAACCCGTAGATATTGAAGTTGACGCTTATCCGAATGAAACTTTTCACGGCAAAATCGAAAGTTTCCAACTCGGCACAGGTTCGCGTTTTTCGCTTCTGCCTTCGGAAAACGCGACGGGCAATTACGTTAAAGTCGTGCAGAGAATTCCGGTGAAAATCGTTTTCGACGAGCAGCCCGACAAAGTGCATCTGCTCGCGCCGGGAATGTCGGTCGAGCCTGCGGTCAAAGTTCGCTGAGGAATTATTTCTAAATGAGCGAAAAAATTTCAGTCGAACAATCAAACGTCGCCGCGCCGCCTGATTCGTTGGTGCAGGACGCATCCGCGCCGAAAACCTGGACACCGAGTTTTAATCCTTGGCTGATTGCTTCGGCGGTGATGCTGGCGACGTTTATGGAAGTTCTCGATACTTCCGTCGCCAACGTCGCTCTGCCGCACATCGCCGGAAATTTGTCGGCTTCGACCGAAGAAGCGACGTGGGTTTTAACCAGCTATCTTATTGCAAATGCCATCGTTCTGCCCGCGACCGGCTGGCTGACGACGGTTTTCGGACGCAAAAAATTCCTAATCGTCTGCATTATTATTTTTACGGCAGCTTCGGCTTTGTGCGGCGCGGCGGAAAATCTGACGATGCTGATTATCGCCAGAATTTTGCAGGGCGCGGGCGGCGGCGCGTTGCAGCCGATTGCTCAATCGGTTTTACTGGAAAGTTTTCCGCCGCAGAAACGCGGTTCGGCGATGGCGATTTACGGTTTGGGCGTGGTCGTCGCGCCGATTATCGGTCCGACTTTGGGCGGTTGGATTACCGACAATTATTCGTGGCGTTGGATTTTTTATATCAATCTGCCGATTGGAATTCTCGCGGCGTTTATGGCGAATATGTTCGTTGAAGACCCGCCGTATTTGAAAAATCAAAAGCCCGGACGCATTGATTATATCGGTTTCGGTTTGATGGCTCTGGGACTTGCTGCGCTCGAACTGACTTTGGATTTGGGACAGCAGCGCGATTGGTTTTCGTCGCCCGTTATTGTTTTTACGACCGCCGTTGCCGCCGCGTCGCTTTTAATGTTCGTGATGTGGGAGCTTTATACGCCCGAACCGATTGTTAATCTCAGGGTTTTTCTCAATCGAAATTTTGCGGTCGGCGCGGTTTTGATCGCCTGCGTCGGCGTGGTGCTTTACGGTTCGACCGCGCTTTTGCCGCTTTTTCTGCAAACGCTGCTTGGCTATCCGGCGGTCGAAAGCGGTCTGGCGGTCAGCCCGCGCGGACTCGGCTCGGTCGTTTCGATGCTGATTGTCGGTCGTTTAATCGGCAAAGTTGACGCGCGATATTTAATCGCGTTCGGCTTTCTCGTGCTGGCTTATTCGACGAATATTTTCACCGGCATCAATCTCGAAATCGCGCAGAGCAATATTATGATCCCGATGATTATCAGCGGTTTTGCGATGGGTTTCGTCTTCGTGCCGCTGACGACTTCGGCGATGGGAACTTTGCCGCAAAATCAAATCGGCAACGCTTCGGGCATCTACAATCTGATGCGAAACACCGGCGGCAGCATCGGCATCGCCGCGATGACGACGTTTCTCGCGCGCGGTTCGCAAACGCATCAAAACACTCTCTCCGGTTATCTGAATCAATACAATCCGGCGTTCCAATCCGCGATGCAAAATATTCAGAACACCGGCGCGACTTTACAACAAGCCTATGGTTCGGTTTACGGAACGCTCGTCAGACAGGCATCGGTTTTGTCGTATATTGATAATTTCCGACTGCTCGCGTTTCTGTGTCTGATTTCCGCGCCCGCCGCATTTTTATTCAAGCGCGTCAAAGGCGCGAAACCGCCGCCGGGCGCACATTAAAGTAATTTAAAAAGGCGAGTCAATGCTCGCCTTTTTTGTTTTCCCTGAACGGAAATTACTTCGTGCCGTTCGTCAGTTCAACCGCCGGTTTGTCACCGTTTTTCTGCATCTGGTCGCGGAACAAGTTCAATAAAAGCAAAGTTCCGATTCCGCCGCCGTCGCCGTTTCCGCTGCCGCCCGAAGCCATAATGTCGGGCGTGATGCGAACGCCTTTTTCGCCGATAACTTTTAAAGTTTCGACTAAAGCAACGCCGTTTGAGCCGAGAGCTTTGACCTGTTCGTTGTAGGCGACGCCTTGCGCTTCGCCCATCAAGCGAACTTTTTCGGCTTCGGATTTGCCGGTTTCCGAGATGTAATACGCTTCGCCGTCGGCTTCGCGTTTGCGCTGTTCCGAGCGTTTGG
>CAXTMQ010000301.1:0-5410 GCA_964245305.1 uncultured Pyrinomonadaceae bacterium | reverse complement strand
ACGCGAAACACGCCGCCGCTCGCGGACTCGTTGACGCAATCGTTACGCCCGAAGCGTTGCGCGACGCGCTGATTCTGGCTTTGCAGACTTGTCTGAACACGAATCAGCCGCACATCGGCGCGTTTGTTCTGCCGCCGATAACTTAAAATTCGATATTTGGAAACTTTATCCGCCGGATGCCGATAATTCTTACGGAAAGTTGAATTGAAGAATCATTTTTACTGAGGAATTATCGAAAATGCTGGACATACCCGGAATCGTTAATCGCGTCGCAACAAATGTAACTCCGCCGAAATTGCCCGAACCGCCCAAATTGCCGAAACCACCTGTCGCAGCATATCAGGCGAAAACGTCGGACTTCCGGCAGCTCGGCAATATCGTCAGAAATCGAATCGAGAATTTGTTCGATTCGATGAACGTCTGCCCGTCGAATAATCCGGGCGCGGCGCAAATTCAGCAAATTGCCCGCGAAAACGCGCCTTTGCTCGTTTTGCCGAAAAGCAATTCGTTCGTCGAGAGATTATTTGAAAATCAATTTCTGCCGAACGCTTCGCAGAACAACCTTCCCGCCGACCCGCTGGACTATATCGCCAATTCGCGTCTGCGCGAAGACGTGCCGTTCGACCCGAATCCGTTTTCGTTCAGCGCGGGACGAGACAAAGGCATCGGCGACAACACGAATTCCGACGCGAGCGATAATTTTTCCGCGTCGGATGTCGGCGATGTTACCGATGAAAGAGATTTTCTCGACTTAAACAACGACAAGCGCGACACGCTCGGCAGTCAAAACGCGCCGGTTTTTTATCAATTCGACGCAGGAAACGGCGCGGGCGAGCCGCCGAAACTGACTTATCATTTCTTTTACGATTACAACGACGCGCCGAAAGCCGGAGTGATTGATTTTAATCACGAAGGCGACTGGGAGCGCGTTACATACGAACTCGACCCGAAAACTTTCGCGCCGGTTAAAGCGACCCTGAGCGCGCACGAAGGCGGCGAAACCTTCGATTTCAAAGATTTGCAGTTTGATGCGAAAACGAATCGCCCTTTGATTTACGTGGCGAACGGCTCGCACGCCAATTACGCGACTTCCGGCAATCACACCATCAAAGTCGGCGGCGTTCCCGTTACATTCGATCAAACGAGGAGGCGCAGCGACGCGACGATCTTCGACGCATCGCGCAATCTGCGCGATGTCCGGGCGCAGGATTGGTATCCTTCGACTGATTCCAAAGGACTTCATTGGGGCGAAATCGGCGAATCTGAACATTCGACCGGACCGCAGGGACCTTCCGCCTCGAAAGGCGCGGTTTAAAACTTGTCAATCGAATTTTGTCAAACAAAAGCCGTTGATAGTATGCTGTCAACGGCTTTTTTCATTTCATCCGAAACAAATTTTGATTTTATGAAATTCGATCCCGAAACATTTTTAGCCAAACTGCCGCTTCCCGCCGACGATAAATGGCTGAGCGGCGTTTCTTTTACGACGGCATTTAGACGAGGACAGGTCAGCCTCGAATTTTTCGCGCCGCGCGGCGCGGATTATCAAACTTTTCACGAAGAAGACGAGTTTTATTTTATCGTCGGCGGAACGGGAACGCTTTTGATCGAATCCGAAAAATTCGAGTGCGCGGCGGGCGACGCTTTTTTCGTTCCCGCCAAAATCCGCCATCGCTTTGAAAACTTTTCCGAAGACTTTGCGACGTGGGTTTTATTCTTTACCGTCGAAGAGAAAACATAATCCCGACATTTATATTCTTCCGTCTCGAATTTGCCTTCGTAAAAATCGCCGTTTTACCGAAGCGAAGTTTAGAATGAAGATTGAAAAATTAAAAATTATCCGCCGGAAATGACTGACAAAATCTTGCTCGAACAACGCGGCGATGCTCGAATCATACGCTTTAACCGTCCGCGCGAGCGTAATCCTTTATCCGTCGAAGTTTTGGAAACGCTCGACGAAATTCTCGACGCGTCTTTTAAAAATCCCGAAATAAGACGAATAATTTTCACGGGCAGCGAAGACGTTTTCGCGTCGGGCGCGAATTTGAACGAGATTGCCGCGCTCGATTCTGAAACGGCGCGCGCGTTCGGTGAGCGCGGGCAAAGATTGATGCAGAAGATTTATCAATCGGAGAAGTCGTGCGTCGCGGCGGTCAACGGGTTTTGTTTCGGCGGCGCGTTGGATTTGGCTCTGGCTTGCCGCGTTCGCGTCGCTTCGCCGCTCGCTTCGTTTTCGCATCCGGGCGCGAATCTCGGAATTATGACGGGTTGGGGCGGAACGCAGATGCTGCCGCGTCTCGTCGGCGAAGCGAAAGCGTTGGAGATGTTTTTGACGGCAAAAAGAGTTTCAGCCGGCGAAGCGTTAAAGATAAATTTGATTGACCGCATCGCCGCCGACGTTTTGGCTGATTCGCTTGCAAACTTCTAAATGCTTTCTTCATCAAAAGCCAATATGAAAAAATTCGTTCTCGGTTTAGCGTCGGCGAAACTCGCCTTTTTATCCGCCTTTTTCATCGCCGCGTGTCAGACGGCGCAGTTGTCGCCCGTTGATAACGCGCTTGCCACGCCCACGCCCGCGCCGGCGACGAATCAGCCGAACGATAATATCAATCGTCCGCGCAGCGAGCCTTACACGGGCGATTTATCAATTTTTGAAGACGCGAATCGCGCGAAAAATCTACAGATTGACCGCGTGATGGACATCTTGAAAATCACGCCGGATAAATCGGTCGCCGACATCGGCGCGGGTTCGGGCTGGTTTTCTACGCGGGCGGCAAAGCGCGTCGGCGCGAAAGGCAAAGTTTTCGCCGTCGAAATCAATCAGGAATATATCAATTACATCAACGACCGCGCGAAAAAGGAAAATCTGCCGAATATTCAAACCGTTCTCGGCACGGAAGACGATCCAAAACTGCCGGAAAATTCCGTTGACGCGGTATTAATCCTGAAAACTTATCACGAAATCGGACAGCCGATCAAGGTTCTGGAAAATCTCAAGAAATCTTTACGAAAAGACGCGTTAGTCGGCATCATTGACCGCAACGGCAACGGTGACGATCACGGCATTCAAAAAGATACGGTCGTCGGCGAATTAAAACGCGCCGGATTCGCGCTCAAAGAAGAATACGATTTCACGAAAGCCGACGGTCAGGATTATTTTCTCGTTTTCAGCAAATCGAATTAAGCAATATCATTTCCGCCGGAAAGCGTCTTAATTTTCGTTGACGGCAACGCTTTGCGATTTGGCGCGTTGATTTGTCCGGCGGTCGTAGATGATGATGTAAACCTTATCGAGCTTATTTTTTCTCGGAAACAAGAAGATTAATTTATTCAATTCGTCCGGCGATTTAATGGCGCAGTAACCGTAAATTCGCTTTCCGTTTTCGGAAAAAATATCTATCCACGCGCGCGAAGCGTTCTGGTTGCGTCCGCACGACGGCAGATCGGGCGCGGCTTCAAACAATTCCGATGAATAATCGAATTTGTTTTCGACTTCCAGACGATAGCTCGTCATTTCATAACCCCTATTAACGACATCTTTTTTTTCGGTCAAAACTAAACGCGGCTCGGGCAATGTTTCCTGCGCCCGCAGTCGGAGAGTTCCGAACAAAATCAAACACGCCGCTAAACACGAAATCGCCGCATATTTTACCGTAAACTTTTTATCGCTCATAAATATTCATCCTCGCTTTACAAAAATCGGCTTCGCTCGCCGCCGCTCGAATCCGAACGGCATAATCATAAACAAAAACAGCTTAAAACTTCAAACCGAACCGAAAACTCGATAAACTCGATTGACGTTCTTTGAAGACAAAGAATAATTTCGCAAAACTCGACGGATAAAATTTATTTCTCGTCTTTCGACAGCGAAATCAAGCGTCGAGATTCGCTCGTTCCGTTTCGGAATCGCTCGGAAACAACGGCTTAAAACTATTGCCGACCTTCGTGAACATTTGCACCTGGCGGCGGTAATGCAGAAAAACTGCCGCCGCGAAAAAACAGATGCCCGACAAAGCGCAAATGTAGATATGCGCCGCGAACGCGAACTTACAAAGCAGTCCGGCGAACGCTCCCGTTAGAATACTGTTGATAATTCCGACCATTCCCGAGCCGGTCAGGAAAAATTGCCACACTTCGCCCTTCGTAATCGCGTTATCCAAAATCCAGGGCATATCGTCGTTGACGGGTTCGGTGAAATATCTCCGCATCTCCGGCGCGAGTTCCGCGTAAAAATGCCTGATGCGGGCGATTTCCACGCTATACATCCAATCTTCGAGCGCGGTTTGCAAAACTCTTTCAAAAGTAATCACGCCGAGAAAGATTAAAGACGGAAACAGCACGAGACCGAACACGAAAAACGCATCGCTCATTCCCGAAGTCTGCCCGATAAAGGCGAGCGCGACGATCGCGCTCGAAACTGCGCCGATAAATAGAGACACGCGCCCGTTCGATTCGGCGATGGTTGCCGCCCGCGCCGTCCGCAGAGTGAACTGCTCGGTCGTCATAAACTGCAAAATTCGGTCAATCGTCGCTTTTTCCTTTTCTTCGCTCATCAATTTTTCAATTTCCTTTTTATCAATTTGCCGCAAAAACGCGAAAAACGGAAGATTGGAAACATCTTTTTCCAAATCTTCCGTTTATATTTTATAGTCCGCCGCCGAATCGTTTCAAAACACATCGGCGCGGATTAATTTGCCGTCGAATTAATCTTTTTTCGGTTCGGTTTTCTTGCGCGTCAAGCCGGATTTTCGCATAGATTTGCGGACATAACCCAATGCTTCGTAAAGAGCCGAATCGTCGCCGAATTCGGGATCGGCGACAACGCCGTTTTTAATCATTTCGCACATCCGCATCGTAACGACATCTTCCGAATCGCGCGTTACTTCGTCTTGTTTTATCTCATCGTTTTTAACGACGATTCGATTGCGCGGAGCATCGCTTTTTTCGGTCTGCGCTTCAAACTCGGTCAGCGTAACGCCGCCGAAGGTTTTGGCGGGCGCGAGCGTTTTCAGGGCTTTCAAAAATTTTTCGTATTTGATTTCATTTTCTCGTGGAGTATCAGCCATATTTTTAGTGTAGAAGTTCCCGCGAACAGTTTTAGACTTGTGAATATTGAGCTTTAACGGGTAAAACAAAGCGCGCCGGCAAACGCGATAACGGAAAGAAATGAGCTTCGCAGGAACGGAAAAACCGCCGCCGCGTTCCGACAAAAATAATATGAACCGTTTCACGGCATTTTGTCAACAATTTTTTTTCACGCCCAACAATTATAAACAATCCGAAGCGTCGAGATTAAATATTTTCAACCCGAAATCAAACGATTCGCGCTTAGTATTGACAAATCCCGAAGCAGTATTTCAAAATCCTTGCTTAGTATTTACAAATACTAAACGAGAATTTATAAATACCA
>CAXTMQ010000300.1:0-5431 GCA_964245305.1 uncultured Pyrinomonadaceae bacterium | reverse complement strand
TGGGGCTATCGCTGGAATCCGCAGATTTTCGCCAACGCCGGTTACGTCGTCTTTATGCCGAATCCGCGCGGCTCGACCGGCTACGGGCAAAAGTTCGTGGACGATATTTCGACCGATTGGGGCGGCAAAGCGGTCGTTGATATAACGAACGGAATCGCCGAAGTTTTAAGAAAAAATCCGTATCTCGACCAAACGCGCATCGGCGCGGCGGGCGCGAGCTACGGCGGTTATATGGTTGACTGGCTTCTCGGACACAACACCGATCCGCGCTTTAAATTCAAAGCCTTCGTCTCGCACGCCGGAGTTTACAACCTCGAAAGTATGGCTGGCACGACCGAAGAACTCTGGTTCGTGCGCCACGAATTTAAAGGAATGCCCTGGGAAAACCCGACGCTCTATAACAAATGGTCGCCGCACAAATTCGCCGCCAACTTCAAAACCCCGACGCTCGTTACCGGCGGAGAAATTGACTACCGCGTCCCGATTGACCAGGATTTGCAGCTTTACACGGCACTGCAATTAAACGGAACGCCGTCGAAACTAATCGTCTTCCCCGACGAAGGACACTGGATTCTGAAACCGCAAAATTCTGAATTCTGGTATGGCGAAGTTTTGGGCTGGTTCGAGAAATATCTGAAACAATCATAGTTTGAACGCTGAAACGAAAGGACGCAGAGAAATTTTAAGCTTCCCGCGTCCTTCTTTTTGTATTCGCTCTCTGATTTATCAATCAAACCGCGAGAGATTTTGATTTATTGCGGTTTTTATCGCTAAGTTAATGGAAACTTATCCAAAATCATCGTAGAATCCGATTATGGAAAAGATAATCAATCTGCATATCGAGAAACTGCCCGAAGGCTTTTATCTCGCCACTTCGGACAGTATTCAAGGCTTAATCGCGCAGGGTCGAACCGTTTCCGAAACGCTTGAAATTGCCCGCGACGTGGCGAAAAAGCTGCTCGAAGCGCAGGAAGACGAACAAATTGACAATCTTCCCGTTTTGACGGAAAAATTCGATTATCCTTTGGTAATCGGTGTATAAAAATGGGCAGACTTTCAGGCTTTCGTTATCGGGAGATTATTAAAATTCTGAAAAAGCTCGGCTTTGAATTTTATCGCCAAGCCGCCGGAAGCCACGAAATCTGGTTCAATCCCGAAACACAAAGATTCACCACCATTCCTAATCACGCCGGCGATATGCCCGAAGGCACTCTCCGCGCCATTTTGAAACAAGCTGACATTGACGCAGAAGAATTTTTGAAAACGAAGTAACCTCCGAAAAGGTTTATGACAATAAATGATTTTAATTACATTTCCATTAACGATTATTTTTGGATTCGAGTTAGTCCTCAAATAATAAATTTCGGCTTTCGAGGACTGCCGAAAGATATTCATTACTCATTATCTTTTAGTGATAAAAGCCCTTTTCGGAATAAGATTTAATAAAAACCGCATAATCTCACAGGAGATTAAGTTTTTATGAACGATTCACAGAGAAGAAAAACCGACAAACGCGACCGCGAAAATGCTTTCATCGAGGAAAATGCCGCCGATTTTCCGCAAAATTCGCCCGCCGATAAGTTTACGAAATTGATTAACGCCGAATACGACAAAATTATGGCGTTCGACGCGCGGCAGACTTCCGGCAGAGACAACCGGCGGCAGGCGCAGGAAATTTATGAAAACTGCCGCGACGATTTAGTTGATTTGCTGGAAATGTTCGTGCTGGCGGCGGACATCGTGGACGACGACCGCGAAGGCACGGCGGCAAAATTCAAAATGCCGCGCCCGCGCACCGATCAGAGTTTGATTGCCAAAGCCGCTTCGTTCGGCAGTGATTCGGCAGACATCGAAGCCGAATTAGTCGCCGCCGGACTCGACGCGGACGGGCGAGCGCGTCTTTTAACCATCCGCGATGCCTTCGTGAAAGCCTCTGCCGACCACGATGCCGCCGAAGTTTCGAGCGGCGAAGCGACCGGCGGAATGTCGGATTCGTTCAGGAAGATAATGGAATATATGCGCCGCCGCGACAAAAGCGTGCGAATGAAGTATCGCAAAAATCCCGCCAAAATCGCCGCGTGGGAAATCGCTTCGCATCTTGACCGCGCTCCGAAGGGCGAAGGCAAAGGCAACACGACACCCGAAAAGTGAAAAAGTCGAAATGCTTAAAAGTGAAAAAGGTTGGCGAGTATTCAAACTGCCAACCTTTTTCACTTTTTTTCTTTAACTGCTCCGCTTTACTGCGCTTTTTTGCCGGTAAAAGGCAGCGGCGGCGCACCGGGCATCGGAATTGTAATCGTTCCCTTCATCGAATCGCCGTCAACCGTGCCGTTGATGTTCAGTTCCATCGCCTGACCTTGAATTTCGGTTTTCGCCGTGCCGACGAATTTGTTGCCGGAAACTTTCGCGTCCGCGATTTCGCCTTTGCCCATCATCGAATCGAGCGCGCCGGAAACTTTTCCGCCGTCTTGTTTGAGCGTTAAAGTTACGGGCAATTGCTGACCTTGAAAATCAATCACTAAATTCCATTTACCGTTGACATTGGCGGTTGCGCCCGTGTTCGTATTTGAAAAACTCGCCGCGTCGAGCGTTTTGCCTTCCGCGTCGAAAATTTCGATTTTCTGCGAATACGGCTTGATCTGCGGCAGAATTTCTCCGGCATCGCCGACGATGACGATGGCGATTTTATCCGACGTGATATATTTTTTCGCCACGCGCTCGACATCATCCAAAGTGACGGCGTTGACTTTATCGCGGTAAGTTTGCAGATAATCCGCCGGAAGATTGTAAAGCTGCTGCGACACCAAAAGATTCGTCAAACCTTCCTGCGTTTCGGCGCGGAGCGGATAAACGCCGGTCAAAAAGCTCTTCGCGTCTTTTAATTCCTTTTCCGTCGCTTTTTCGGCGCGAATGCGATTCAGTTCGTAGAAAAACTCCTTCAACGAATCGCCCGTCACCGGCGTTCTGACTTCCGCCGTCGCCTGAAAATTTCCTGCCAGACGCTTTGAATCGAAGCTCGAATACGCGCCGTATGTATAGCCTTTGGCTTCGCGCAAATTCATAAACAGACGCGCCGACGGACCCGCGCCCAAAACTTGATTCATTACGAGAACCGGAAAATAATCGGGATTGCCGCGCTCGATTGCCAGATTAGCCAGCACAATGTTCGACTGCAAAGAGCCGGGACGATCAACGACCGTCAAAGTCGTTGCCGTCCGCGCGGGCGGCGTTCCGAATTTCATTTCGTCAATCGTTCCCTTTTTCCAACCGCCGAAAGCATCTTTGATTTCGGACAGCAGTTTTTCACGATTGACATCGCCGACGACGACGAGCGTCGCGTTGTTCGGCGCGAAAATTTTATCGTGAAACGCCGCTAATTTTTCGCGCGTGATTTTTTCGACATCCGCCGCCGACGGCGAAGCGACGCTATACGGCTGTGTTCCGTAAAGAATTTTTGAAACCTGCTCGTCCGCCAGAAACGCGGGCTGTGAACGCTGATATTTCAAATTTTCAATCGTGTTTTTCTTATATAAATCGAGTTCGCTCTGCGGATACGACGGATTGAGAACCATATCCGCCATCAATTTCAAAACGTCCGAGCCATACATCGTCAAAGACGAAGCGGCGACAATCGTGTTGTCTTCTGACGCGCTCGCCGAAACATTCGCGCCGAGCTGTTCGATTTCTTCGGCGAGCTGCTTGCTCGAACGGGTTTTCGTGCCGCCGTTCAAAAGATCGGCGGTCGCCGCCGTCAAACCGATTGAATCCTTCGGATCGTAAATCGTGCCGCTTTTAAAACCGAGCCGATAGCTGACGAGCGGCAGACGCTTGTCTTCAAAAACAACCACTTTCAAACCGTTCGGCAAAACGGTTTCAAAAGGTTTCGGAATCTCGAACGCGCGCGGCGCGAGTGCCGCCGGAGCGGTTTTGCGAAAATCTTCATTCATAGTTTTCTGAGCTAAAGTATTGATGCCAACGGTCGAAACCAAACCGGCAAGAGCTAATATTTTTAACGCTTTTTTCATATTATTTTTTCCTCTTTTTTATCAAACCGGGTTTAGTTGTCTCCCGCCGTTTTGCCGCCTTTCGCGCCCGGAACAACGTCGAGCAGAACGCGGTTTTCCGTGTTCAGATATTTATTTACCGCGTCTTTGATCTGCGCCGGAGTGATTTTCAGCAAATCGTCGAGTTCCGAATTAATCAACGTCGGATCGCCGTCATACAGCGCGTATTCGGCGATTGACTGCGCTCTCGCAATCGAAGACTGGCGCGAACGAACCGCATCATTGATTAAATTATTATGCAACTTTTGCATTTCTTCGGCGGTCGGTCCGTTGGTCGCAATGTCCTTGATTTCCGTCATAATCGTTTCGCGGATTTTCGATAAATCCTTGCCCGGTTTCGGAATCGCAAAAATCAAAAATCCCGAAGGTCCGCGCCGCTCGTCGGTAAAGCTGACGAGCTGCAAAACCGATTCGTCGCCTTTGACGAGCTTTTGATAAAGACGCGAACTTTCGCCTTCGCTGATGATTTTTCCGGCGAGCGAAAGCGCATTATGGTCAGGCGTGTTACGCTGCGGAATTTTCCAGCCTAAAATGAAAGCCGGAAACGGCGCGAGCGAATCTTCAAATTTTTTGTAATTCGAGGCGACTTCTTTCGGCTCGGAGACATCAATCGCGGGCGGTTTCGGCTGTTTCGGAATCGTCGCAAAATATTTGCTCACCAAATCCTTCGCTTCCTTCGTTTCAAACGAGCCGGAAATAACCAGCACGGCATTGTTCGGCGCGTAATTGATGCGGAAAAATTCCTTCACGTCGTCAACCGTCGCTTCGTTCAAATCTTCCATCGAACCGATGACCGAATGCGCGTTGGCGAAATTTTTATAAATCATCGGCATCAGCTCGTTGAAAACCTTTCCGAACGGCTGATTTTCGCCGAGACGTTTTTCTTCCTGCACGGCGTTGCGCTGGTTATCGAGATTTTCCTTCGTCACCGCCAGCGAACGCATTCTGTCGGATTCGAGCCACAAACCGAGCGGCAGTTGATTTGCCGGCAAAGACTCGAAATAATTCGTGCGCTCGGTGTTCGTCGTGCCGTTCATCGTGCCGCCCGCGTTGGAAACATATTGAAAATGCTCGGCTTTTTTGACGTTTTCCGAACCCTGAAACATCATATGCTCGAACAAATGCGCGAATCCCGTGCGCCCTTCGCGCTCGTTGCGCGAGCCGACATCGTAATAAACCGCGACCGAAACGACCGGCGCGGCATTGTCCTGATTCAAAACGACGCGCAAACCGTTATCGAGCGTGTATTGCTCGAGTTTGAGCGGCTGTAACTTAAAATTTGTTGACATTTTCGATTCCTATTTATTCTCCGTCGTCTGAGCAACCGCGCCGGATGCAATCGAAATCGCCACCAAACCGCTTACCGC
>CAXTMQ010000299.1:0-5443 GCA_964245305.1 uncultured Pyrinomonadaceae bacterium | reverse complement strand
GAGTATTTTTGATTGATACGATGTCGCACATTTTCCGCGCGTTTTTCGCGCCGATGGGAATGCGGCAAGAGCCTTTACGCAATTCAAAAGGACAGGTTACGCAAGCCGTTTTCGTCTTTACCAATATGCTGCGGAAACTTTTGAAAGACGAAAATCCCGATTACGTCGTCGCCATTTTCGATTCAGCCACGCCGACTTTTCGGCACGATAATTTCGCCGCTTATAAAGCGAACCGCGCTGATATGCCCGACGATTTGAAATCGCAGATGCCTTATATCAAAAGAGTTTGCGAGGCTTTCAATATCCCGATGCTGAAATCCGACGGTTTTGAAGCCGACGATATTATCGGAACGCTCGCGCACAAAGTCGCCGCGAAAAATATGCAGGCGGTCATCGTCTCGAACGACAAGGATATGTGCCAGCTCGTGCGCGATCCGCTGATTGTTTGTATGCGGCAGAATTCGCAAAATGTGAAACGCAAAGTCGCCGTGCCGCCGATTGAATGGTGCGACGAGGCTTGGGTGCAAAATAAATTCGGCGTATCGCCACTTCAAATAATTGATCTTTTGGGTTTGATGGGCGACCAGATTGACGGCATTCCCGGCGCGCCCGGAATCGGCGAAAAAGGCGCGACGAAAATCATTCAGCAATTCGGTTCGGCGGAAGAAGCGATGCGCCGCGCCGGTGAAATGACGCATAAAACTTACCGTGAAAGTTTGCAGAACAATCAGGAAATCATTCGTCAGTCCATTGAACTCGCCACGATTCACATCGGCGTTCCGGTCGAACTCGATTTGGAAAAATTCAAAAGTCAGGAGCCGAATCGCCAGCTCGCTTATCAGATTTTCCGCGAGCTTGAATTCAACACTTTAACGCGCGAGTTCGCCGATTCCGCGCCGCTGTTCGCCGGTTTGGACGCGGACGGAAACGCGCCGCTCGTGCAGACGGAGCGGCGTTATCAAATCATCAAGACGCGCGAAGATTTGGATAAACTGATTCGCAAACTCTGGGAAATCGAGCATTGGGCGTTCGACGCGGACGACGAGGATTCGCCGAAAAATGCCGGTGCTTATCAGCGTAAAGAACCGTGCGGCGTGGCGGTTGCGACCGGCGCGGGCGCGTCTTATTACATTGATTTGAAAAATTTTGAAGGCGGACAAGCCGAAGCGATTCCCACGCTCAAAGATATTTTGTCGAACGGTTTTTTGTCGAAAGCGACGCACGACTGGAAGCGCAATTTAGCAATTTTGAAAACCATCGGCATCGAACCCGAAGCCGTCGAAGACGACACGATGCTCGCCGCTTATCTTTTGGATTCGAGCCGTCCGAGTTATGCCGTCGAAATTTTGGCGATGCAGAATTTGAGCGAAGATGCCGCGTCGGAAATTCCCGAAGGCTGGACGGAAGCGCAGTATCGAACCGCCGAACGCGCCGATTTCACGTTTCAAATCGCGCACGGCTTGCGAAAAAAATTGCAGGAAGACGGATTAGAACATATCTACACCGACATCGAACTGCCGCTCGTCCCTTTGCTTTATCAAATGGAAATGTCGGGTTTGAAGGTTGATGTCGAAGTATTAAAAGGTTTGTCGGATTTCATCACGATTGAAACCGAAGATTTGACGAAAAAAATTTACGAACTGGCGGAGCGCGAATTCAACATCGGTTCGCCGAAACAAGTCGGCGAAGTTTTAGCCGAATTAAATATCGGCTCGAACAAAAAAACGGCGACCGGGCAGATGTCCACGAGTAAAGACGTGATGCTCGAACTTGCCGAAACTTATGAATTGCCGCGCCTGATTTTAGATTTCCGAGAACTCGACAAACTCCGCGCGACTTACGCCGATGCCTTGCCGAAACTGCTCGGCGCGGACGGCAGGATTCACGGCAATTTAAATCAAACCGTCGCCGTTACCGGACGCTTGAGTTCGACCGACCCGAATCTGCAAAACATTCCGATCCGCACCGAACTTGGTCAGCAAATCCGCAAAGCGTTTATTCCAGAAAAAGGCTGTAAATTGATTTCCGCCGATTATTCTCAATTAGAATTGCGCCTGCTCGCTTATATCACGCGCGATGAACGAATGCTCGAAGCGTTTCAAAACAACGAAGACATTCACGCGCAAACCGCCGAACTAGTCTTCGGCGCGAAAACTCCGGCGGAACTGAAAATCGCCCGCCGCAACGCGAAAATCACCAATTTCGCCATCGCCTACGCCGTCGAAGCCTACGGGCTTTCACAGCGCGTCGGCATCAGTCGCGTCGAGGCGAAAAAAGTCATCGAAGATTATTACGAAACCTACAAAGGCGTGAAAAAGTTTATGGAAGAAACGCCCGAAATCGCCCGCGAACAAGGCTACGTTTCTTCGATTTACGGTCGCCGCCGCTATGTTCCGGCGATCAAAGACCGCAATTTCAATCTTCGCCACCGCGCCGAACGCGAAGCGATCAATATGCCGATTCAAGGTACGGCTTCCGATATTGTCAAGATGGCGATGCTCAAAGTTGACGATGCGTTAAAACGCGAAAATTTAAAAACCAAAATCGTGATGCAGGTTCACGACGAATTACTTTTGGAATCGCCTGATGATGAAGTCGAACGCGCGATGGAAATTGTGAAAAAAGAAATGGAATCGGCGGTCGAACTGGACGTGCCGCTGACAGTCGAAATCGGCGCGGGCGAGAATTGGATGACGGCGAAATAGTTTTTTTACGAAATCGCCCAATGAATCAAATAATAAATGCCGAATCCGATGCCGGTTAAAATCAACGCGAGCGCGGCAATCGAAAGCCCGACGATTAGTTTGAATTTTTTATAACGATTTTCGTCGCTCGGCGAAAGTTTGTTCTGCGGAAAATACGGCGGCGGTCTATTCATAATATCTAAGATTTATCATTTATTTTTCATCAAATCAAAAATCCGTTCGGTCATCAAGTGAGTTTTAACGCGGCAACGGTTGCTCGAGATTTGCCAAGCCCAAGCCGAGAACCGCCATTACCGCGCCGAGTTCGCGCAAATCTTGCGGGTCAATTTTGTCGAGCGTGTCGGCGGCGGTGTGGTGATAATTGAAATACGTGCGCGTGTCGAATTGCGGCGCGAACGACGGAACGCCTTTTTCGGTCATAAAGCTGATGTCCTGCCCGACTTCTGCCTGCTCGGTCAAAAGCCTTGCGCCCTGGTCGCCCAAAATTTTCGAGAGCGGCGCGAAAAACGGCAAGGCTTCTTTGCGTCCGGCGAATTCAAAACCAATCGGATGCGTCGCGCCTAAATCCGATTCGATGGCGGCGAATTGTTTTGTTATATTTTCTTCCGCCGCGTAAGTTTTCCCGCCCGCGCTGCCGTTTTCTTCGTTCATCCACGCGACAACGCGAATCGTGCGTTTCGGTCGGATTTTTAATTGTTTCAAAAGCTGCGCGACCTGCATCGAAACGGCGACTCCGCAAGCGTCGTCCAACGCGCCTGTTCCCAAATCCCAAGAGTCGAGATGACCGGAAACGACGACGAATTCGTCCGGCTTTTCAGTTCCCTTCAAATCGGCGATGACGTTGTAGCTCGTCGCATCTGGCAGAGTTTGCGGCGTTAAAAGCAGCTTGATTTTCACCGTTCCCATCTTCGCTAAATATGCGATGGTTTCCGCGTCTTCAAACGAAGTTGCCGCCGCCGGAATTTTCGTGATGCCGTCAGCATAACGCATCGCGCCGGTGTGGACGAGACGATTTTGCGAGCCGCCCGCCGAACGCACGAGAACGGCAATCGCGCCAAGTTTCGCCGCCGCAATCGCGCCGCCGCCGCGATAGGCGACCGCCTGCCCGTAAGCCGCGCCGCCGTTGCCCGATTCTTCTAACTGCTTATCGAATTTGTTGTTGAAAAGCACGATTTTTCCTTCGATGTTTTTGCGTCCGAGCTTTTCCAATTCGTCGAAACTATTAACAACGACGATTTCGCCGATCAAGCCGTTCGCATCGGTCGCAATCGAGCCGCCGAGCGCGGCGACGACGATTTTCTGCGTCGTGCCTTTCGCCATTCCTTCAAATTCGACGAGTTCCGCTCGTTCTTCGCCGCGCATCCAATGCGGCACGGTTAATTTTTGCAGACGCACTTCCAAGCCGAGCTTTCGCATTTCATCGGCGACATACTCAACCGCTCTCTGCGCCTGCGACGAACCGGAAAGACGCGCGCCGATATTGTTGGAGAGATACGCGGTTTGCTTGTATGCGTAATCGCTTTGCAAAGCCGCCGCCTGAATTTGTTTCAACTGTTCGAGCGTTTTTTCCGAATATAAAATCGGTGTCGGCGCGGACTGCTGCGCCGCTGTCGTGAAAAACGAAACGAGCATCAAAACGCCAGCGAATAAAATAAATTTTTTCATTAATTTGACCTTTTGGATTTACAACTCATCATAGCTTATCGAATTCTAATTTTCTATGTTTTTATGCAATAATGTTGTCAAAATCTAAAATCTCCGAAATCTTTTAGGAAAAAATTTATGAAACGCATTTTCTTTTCGTTCTTCTTGCTGGTCTTTGCTTTTGCAGGCATTCGCGCACAGCAGACAGGCTCTTTTAACTTCGCCGATATGATGAAAATCCGTCGTGTCGGCGATCCGCAATTATCGCCCGACGGCAAATTCGTCGCCTACACCGTCGGCGACGTGGACAGAGACGCGAATCGAACTTTGACGCAGATTTACACAATTTCGATTAACGGCGACGAGCCGAAGCAAATCACGAAAGACCAAAAATCGAGCAGTTCGCCGCGCTGGTCGCCCGACGGCAAGCGCATCGCTTACACTTGGGGCGGACAAATCTGGACGATGGACGCGGACGGCGGCGACCGCAAACAGGTAACCAAAATTTCGAGCGGCGCGGGCAATCCGGTCTGGTCACCCGACGGAAAGATGATCGCCTTTAATTCGGATATTTATCCCGAATGCCAGAGCGACGACTGCAACGCGCAGAAGGAAGCATACGCCGAAAGCGGCAAAATGCAGGCGAAAGTTACCGAGCGTTTGCTTTACCGACATTGGACGGAATGGCGCAACACGAAACGAACGCACGTTTTCGTCGTGCCGAGCGGCGGCGGCATTTCCCGCGACGTGACACCCGGCGATTTCGATGCGCCGCCTTACGGAGCTTCGACCGGCACGGACTACGCTTTTTCGCCCGATTCCAAAGAAATTTTATATTTGAAAAATCCCGATAAAGTCGAAGCGACTTCAACGAACAGCGACATTTTTATTGTTCCTTTGAGCGGCGGCGAACCAAAAAATATCACCGTGACGAACAAAGGCTACGAAGCGTCGCCGATGTATACGCCCGACGGGAAATATATTTTGTATCGCTCGCAAAAAACCGAAGGTTTTGAAGCCGACCGCTGGCGCATTATGCGCTTTAACCGTCAAACCGGCGAAACGGTCGAATTGACAACGGGTTTCGACCAACA
>CAXTMQ010000298.1:0-5490 GCA_964245305.1 uncultured Pyrinomonadaceae bacterium | reverse complement strand
TTATAAACTTTTTTGTGAACGACGAGCCGCGATGAAGCCGTGCAGCGTTGTCCCGAAGTTCCGAACGCGCCCCAGAGCGAACCTTCGACAGCGTTGTCAACATCGGCATCGTCCATTACGATAATCGCGTTTTTGCCGCCCATCTCCAATGAAACGATCTTATTATTTCTCGCGCATTGTTCGGCGATGATTCTACCCGTATCGGTCGAGCCGGTAAAGGAAATCAGGCGCACGTCGGCGTGATTAACCAACGCTTCGCCGGGTTCGGAAAAGCCGTTGACGACGTTGATGACACCTTTCGGAATTCCGGCTTGCTCGCAGGCTTTGACTAAATTGATCGTCGAAAGCGGCACGTCTTCGCCCGATTTCATCACGACCGTGTTGCCGCAAACGAGCGCGGGAATCAGTTTCCAGCTTGGTATCGCCATCGGAAAATTAAACGGCGTAATAAGTCCGCAGATGCCGACCGGCTGGCGTTCGCACATCGCATATTTGTTCGGCATTTCGGCTTTCGTCGTGAAGCCGTGCAGACGGCGACCTTCGCCCGCAGTGTAATAGGTACAGTCAATCGCTTCCTGCACGTCGCCGCCGGCTTCCTTGATAACTTTGCCCATCTCGCGCGTCATCTCGCGGGTAAATCGCTCTTTGTTGTCGCGCAGGATTTCGCCGAGACGAAATAAAATCTCGGCGCGTTTCGGCGCGGGCGTTCGTCGCCATTTCGTCGCCGCATCTTTTGCCGCCGCGACTGCCTGATTTACATCTTCCGCCGTCGAACGCGGAAAACGTCCGACGACATCGGTCGTGTCAGCCGGATTCAGGTTTTCAAAATATTCGCCCGACGCGGCTTTCGTCCATTCGCCGCAGATATAGTTTTTATATGTTTGTGTTTTGGTTTTTGTCGAATTTTTCGCTTCTTTTGCTTTTGCCATAATTTTTAAGTCTAAAGTCCGAAGTCCAAAGTCTCAAGTCGAAAAACGCTGAGACTTTGGACTTCGGACTTTAGAGTTTAGACTCGGTTTTATTGAACTGTGAACTGCACGATGCGGAATTGGACGTTTTGCGAACTGCTGTCGTAGCTTTGGACTTGCAGAACGACGGCATCGCCTTTTTTCAGTTTGGCGACCGTCTCGTTGAATGTTTTTAAATCGGTTACGTTCGCGCGATTGATGCGCTGAATCAGATCGCCGGGATTGAGCGCGTCGTTGCCGCTCGCGCTTTTCACGTCGGCGATAAAGCTCGCCGGATCAATGTTTTTGATGACCAAACCTTTAGTCGCGCCGCCGAGTTTGTAAAGCGCGGCAAGCTGCGGCGTAACTTCGATCAGCGTCAAACCGAACGGCAGAACGGGTTTTTTGACATCGCTGACCGGCAATTTTTTCGGCGTGTTTTCTTCGTCGGCAATCGTATCTTTTGACGGGCGTTCGCCGAGTTTGATCGTCGCGGCGCGGCGTTCGAGATTCGCGCCGACTTCGCGCAGGTATGCGACGTTGATTTCCTTGGTTGGCGCGGTCGCGGCGACGCGCGTAATTAAATCAGCCGCGTTCAGGATTTTATCGCCGTTGACTTCTAAAATAATATCGCCCGCCAGCAGTCCGGCGTTGGCGGCGGCAGACGTTTGTTTGTCGGGAATGCCGGTAATAATCGCGCCTTTCGCTTCGTCGAGATTATAAACTCTGGCGAACTCAGTTTTCACCGAATCGAGCGTTACGCCCAAATAGCCGCGCCGCACTTTGCCGATTTCTCTGATTTGCCGGTAAACATTGGCGACGGCGTTTGACGGCAGGGCAAAGCCGATGCCGTTATAATCGCCGGTCAGCGTAGCGATTTGCGAATTAACGCCGATGACATCGCCGTTCATATCAACGAGCGGTCCGCCCGAATTGCCGCGATTGATCGCCGCGTCGGTTTGAATAAATTTCTGAAACTGCGAAGCGAACGGCGTTTCGCGCTTTGTCTGCGAAATAATTCCCGCCGTCACGGTTTGTTCCAAACCGAACGGCGAGCCGATGGCGAGAACCCAATCGCCGATGCGCGCCGCGTCCGAATCGCCGAGTTTCAAAAACGGCAGATCGCGGTTCGCGTCAATTTTCAAAATCGCCAGATCGGTCAATTCGTCAGTTCCGACGACGCTCGCCGGAAATTCTTCGCCCGACTGCAATTTGACGGTGATGCGCGAAGCGTCGTTGACGACGTGATAATTGGTGACGATAAAACCGGCTTTGTCCACGATAAAACCGCTGCCGACCGCGTAGCTCGGACGGCGCGGCGCGAGTCGCCGGTAAAATTCGGCGATGTCGTCGGGCGTTTTTGAATCCATTTCGCCCTTGACATTAATATCGGTCGGCATTTTGCCTTTCGTATCAATGTTGACGACGGCATTTTCCACCCGTTTGGAAACTTCGGCAAACGAAGCCGAAAGCGATTCGGGTGTCGCGGCAGCGGCTTTTATTTTCGCGTCGTCAATTTGCGAAAAAGAACTGATCGCGCCGCTTCCGAAAAAGAAGCTCGCGGCGATGAAACTCAAAAATACGACGCGAATTTTCTGTCGCGCCGCCGCTTTTTCGGAACGAATCCGGTTTTCAAACATAAAACTTTGTTTCTCCTTAAAATGCCGTTCTTATAAAATGACAAGTAAAACTTTCGACGGTTCGAGTATAACAAAATTGATTTAACCAACCATTGATAAAATCACCTTCATCACGCCTTTCTCTCCGGCTCTCTCGATAGCTTTCACGCCTTCGCTCAAAGAAAGTTCCTCGCTGATGAGACTTTCGACATCAACCGATTTGTTTTTCAAAAGTTCGAGCGCGGGCTGAAATCTGCCGCAGCGCGAGCCGACAATCGTAATTTCCCCGACGACGACGCGCCACATTTCGACGCTTGAAAGACCTTGAAAAGTTGATTTCAAAATTAATTTTCCGCGCGATTTTAATAAATCGAGTGCCGAACCGAAACCCGTCTCCGCGCCGCTCGCTTCGACGACGACATCGAAACTTTTGCTTAATTTCAATGCGTCTTCGAGCCGAAGCGTTTCGATATTACGCGATTCGAGCAGCGCGAGTTTCTCTTTGTGTTTTCCGATGCAAAAAACATTCGCGCTTTTTAACCGGAGCGATTGAGCGCATAAATTTCCCAGTTTGCCGTCGCCGATAATTGCGACGCGCGTTTCCGGCAAAATTTCGACTTGTTCCGTGATGCCGAACGCGGCGGCGAGCGGTTCGACGAAAACCGCCTGCGAATCCGTAATATTGGCGGGAACTTCCAACAAATTGCGAGACGGCAAAGTAAGAAATTCCGCATGCGCGCCGTCACGGTTGATGATTCCCAAAACCGTTCGTTGCGGACAATGCCGCGCGTCGCCCTGCCGACATTTTTCGCAAATGCCGCAACCCGCATTAATTTCGCCGACGATTCTTTTGCCGATTAAATTTGCGTCTTCCGAATCTCCGACTATGCCGACGAATTCGTGTCCGATTGTGCCTTGAAAATTCGCGTAACCTTTGACGATTTCCAAATCCGTATTGCAGATGCCTGACTTCAAAACGCGCACCGTCGCTTCGTTTTCGCGCTGCGGTTTGGCTATTTCGGCGAGTTTTAATTGATTGTTTTCGACGCGCAGAGCTTTCATAAATCGCTATTTTTTATAATAAAGTTTCAAATCCTTCTCGCCCGAAATCAGCCATTTGCCGTTGATTCTATCGAGTGTCAATTGTTGCTGCACTTTGCCTTTCGAGGTTTTTTCCGCGCCTTCAAAATTCCATTCTTTGTCGAAAATCGCGGTCGCTTTTTCGCCCGTCGCGTCGGGAATTACGCGCAAATTGTCAATATTGATTTCAATCGAATCGTAATCGCTGAAAGCCCTTTCGCGGTCGGCGCGAACTTTGGAAATGTTAACTTTTCCGGCGTTGTAATAATCAACCGTATCGGCGTAATTGCTCAGATTGCCGGTGATGTCGAGGTTTTCCGATGCGTCTTTCCAATTATCAATTACGTCTTTAACCGCGCCGTTGATTTTTTTCGCCTGTTCGGGATTAATCGTCGGTTTCACGGTCGGCGTTTGGCTCGGCGCGGGCGTGGCGAGATTGGCGTTTTGATTTTGATTGTTCGCATTATTCGCGTTCGGCAACGGACGATTCGGCGTGACCGCGTTGCTGATATTGACGGCAACTTGTTTTTTATTGTTATCCCGCAAATAAAGCCAAGTGCCGACCGCGCCTAAACTCAAAAGCAAAACCGTTCCCAAAAAAGTCAGCGCGACGGTCATCGCCGTGTTCGATTTTTTCGCCTCGCGTTCGACGATCAAAGGCTGACTCGTTTCCCAGGCGTTTTGATTTGTTTGATTCGTTTTGTAAGAACTCGGCAAGTCGAAACGAATCGGCTCGACCCGTTTCGGCACGACGAGCGTTTCCGCGTCGGTGTCGTATGACGATTGTGAATTCGCCATTGAATCTTGAACGAGCGGCGTTCCGTCCTGTAAACAAAATTGAAGCGTTTCGTCCGTGTATTCGGTTTGGCATTTCGGGCAGTGTTTCATAAATTTTCTCGACGTTTATTCAGTAAATTTAACAGTTTTCGGCGCGATTATGAAATTCGTCGGCGCGTTGTTCAAAATTTTCGCGCGATTAAATCAGCCGCCATTTTGCCCGACAAAAGAACGAGCGGCATTCCGCCGCCCGGATGCGTCGCGCCGCCGACAAAATATAGATTTTTGATGTTTCGCGCCTGATTCGGAACGCGCAAGAATGCCGAGAAAACACCGTTCGACGACACGCCGTAAATCGAGCCGCGATTGGTTCGATATTTTCGTTCAAAATCTTCGGGCGTAATGATTTGCTCGAATTCAATCGAATTTTCCAAATCTTCGAGACCAAAATTTTCGAGTTTTTTGACGATCAAATCACGATACGGTTCGGCTTCCGTTTGCCAATCAATTTTGTCGCTCGTGTAAGGCGCGTTGATTAAAACGAACAGATTTTCCCGGTTCACCGGTGCTTGCGTCGCGTCGGTGCGCGAAGTCGCGCAAACGTAAATCGTCGGATTCGGCGCGGGACGCAAATCCCGAAAAAGCGCGTCGAATTCGGCGCGATAATCGTCGGAAAAAAATATATTGTGATGCGCGAGCGTCGGGAATTTTTTCGACGCGCCGAGTAGTAAAACAAAACCGCTGCACGACGGTTCGCGTTTATCCAACTTTTCGTTGAAAAATTTTTTGTCGAGCAAATTACGGTAAGTTTCAATCGCGTCGGAATTGGCGATAATCGCGTCGGCGCGTAAAGTTTCGCCGTTTTCGAGCTTTACGCCGACGGCTTTTTCGTTTTCGACGATTATTTTCTCGACCGCGCGACTCGTTTTAATTTCGACATTTAATTCGTTCGCCAATCGCGCCAGAGCCTTCGGAATTTCGTAAATTCCGCCGAGCGCATACCACGCTCCCAAACCGAATTCGACAAACGGCACGAGCGCGAACGTCGCGGGCGTTTGATACGGCGA
>CAXTMQ010000297.1:0-5521 GCA_964245305.1 uncultured Pyrinomonadaceae bacterium | reverse complement strand
GTGGTGTTTTGCGGTTTTTTAACATTGCTTGTTTCAGGTGGTATCGGAAGCGTTCCTATTTTACTGTTCGTTTCGGTTTTCATTATCGCGTGGTTTTTGGAAGATTCGCGCTGGCAGATTTCCGAGAGAATGGGAACGGTTGCGGTTTTTATCGTCATTCCTTTATTTTATTTTGGTGGATATAAAATCTTCGGTGTCGGCGGGATGAACGCGACTGATATTGCGGGAATGCTTGCGAAGATGATTTTGGTGTTGGCGGCGATCAAACTTTTGCAACGCAAATCCGACCGCGATTGGCTTTTTCTTTATTTGATGGCATTTTTTGAAGTTTTGCTCGCGGCAGGCATCAGCATCAGCCCATTTTATTTGGTTTCATTGATTCTGTATCTGCTCGTGACGATTTGCGCGATTGTGGTTTTTGAAATTAGAAAAACTTCGCGTTCGATCAATCAAAACAAAAGCGTTAAAGAAAGGGAAACGGAGAAAAATTTTTCAGATTCCAAAAAAATCCCAATTACGCGCATTTCTTCGACGGCGTTCACGCTGCTCATCGGAATAATTATTTTCGCCGCACCTTTGTTTTTCGCGCTTCCGCGAGTCGGCGGCGCGGGAATGGGCAATAGCGGCAAAGATTTTTCCGGCTTGACCGGATTTTCGAGTTCGGTCAATCTCGGCGAAATCGGACGGCTTAAACAGAGCGATCAAATCGTGATGAGAGCGCGCATCGAAAGTCCGATTGAGAATTCTAATTCCAAAATAATCAACTCGCTGAAATGGCGCGGAGTCGCGCTCGACGAATTTGATAATAAGCGTTGGAAAAAATCTTTGAGCGATATTTCCGAGCCTGATAATAAAGGCGAGCGCGGCAATTTTCGTTTCGGCTCTGCCGTTGACTTGAACAGCTTGACGATTCAAACGATTTATCTCGAACCGATTAACACGCCGATTTTGTTCGCGCTTTCGCGTCCGGTTGCGATTCAGGCGAATGTTTTAAAAGTTACGAAAGACACGGAAGGCGCGCTCAATGTTCAGCGCGAAAACGCGGATCGCCTTAGTTATAAAGTTTATTCAGACACGTCGCAACCAAGCGTCGCCGAATTGCGAGCCGACAATCGAATTTATTCCGCGTCGGAATTCAGATATTTGCAGTTGCCCGACAAATACGACGAACGAATCGCGCAGCTCGCTTCGCAGATTACCGAAAAATATACGAATCGTTATGATAAGGCAAAGGCAATCGAATATTATCTGCAAAACAATCTCGGCTATACGCTGGATTTGAAGGCGACGGGCGACGAACCGTTGGCGGATTTTTTGTTTCGCGTCCGCGAAGGTCATTGCGAATATTTCGCGTCGGCGATGGCGATGATGCTTCGCACACAGGGCATCGCCACGCGCATCGTCAACGGTTTCCAGCAAGGCGAATACAACGAAACGGCGGGCGTTTTTATCGTCAAAGACAAAGACGCGCATTCGTGGGTCGAAGTTTATTTTCCCGGCGAAAAATCCTGGATTACATTCGATCCGACCCCTTTTGCCGGACAAACCGACGGTGCGGCGAATTCAAACGGCATCGCCGGAACTTTTAACAAATATCTCGAAGCGTTGGAAACTTTCTGGATTCAGTATTTTGTTTCCTACGACAATCAGGAACAGCGTTCCTTGATGAAATCATTCAAAAACAGCTTCGCGGAGTATCAAGCGCAATCCTCGTCTTGGCTGAACGAAATACAGAAAAGTCTGGCTGATTGGTGGAAGGAAGCGCGCGGCGACAAAGGTTTGCAGACGAGTTTATTGGCAATCGCTTACGGCATCGGCTATTTGGCGGCGGCGATTTTCGGCATATTTTTAATTGTTTGGCTGTATCGCCGAATCAAAAAACTCGAAATCTGGCAAAGATTTTATGCGTGGCTCAAATCTAAAAACGACCAGACGATCATCGAATTCTACGAGCGAATGCAGAAAGTTTTGGCAAGCAAAGGTTTCACGCGAGCCGCGCATCAAACGCCGCTCGAATTCGCTTATGCTTTGAAAATGCCCGAAGCCGTTTTGATCACCGAACGATATAACCGCGTCCGTTTCGGCGAGCAGAAATTATCGAGCGATGAAGCAAAGGAAATTGATGATTGGCTAAAAAAAATAGAAGAAAATTCAAGAGATTAACGGCAGAAGAGTTTTTATAAATTAATGAAAAAAGTTGGATTTGTCAGCCTTGGCTGCCCGAAGAATTTGGTTGATTCGGAAGTGATGATGGGCGAGTTGAAAGCGGCTGGCTATGAAATTACGAATAACGCCGATGAAGCGGAAACCGTTGTGGTGAACACTTGCGGTTTTATCGAATCGGCGAAAGCCGAATCGGTCGAAGCGATTTTCGAAGCGACCGGCGCGAAGGCGAACGGCGTGACGAAGCGCGTCATAGTCGCCGGTTGTTTGGTCGAGCGTTACCGCGACGACTTGATGAAAGAGTTGCCGGAAGTTGACGCATTTATCGGCACGAACGAAATCGGCAGAATTTTGGAAGCGGCGAACGAAGAAATTGATTTTAAGAGTTTACCGCTAATGCAGATCGGCAACAAAACCGCGACTTATCTTTACGATTTCGACACGCCGCGCCATCGCGCGACCGAGTCGCACACGGCGTTTATCAAAATCGCCGAAGGCTGCGACCGACCGTGCGCGTTCTGTTCAATTCCCGGAATGCGCGGCTCGTTTCGTTCAAGAAGATTCGGCTCGATTTTAAAGGAAGCCGAAGATTTGGCGAAGCAAGGCGTGAGGGAAATCGTTTTAATCGCGCAGGATTCATCCAGATTCGGCGAAGATTTGGGCGAAGTTGACGCGCTGGCAAAATTGATTCGCGCACTCGGCGAGATCGAGGATTTAGAATGGATTCGCGTGATGTATGCGTATCCGACACACATTTCCGACGCTTTTCTCGAAGCGATTGCCGAAACACCGAAAGCCGTCAAATATCTCGATATGCCTTTGCAGCACGGTTCGCGCAATGTCTTAAAATTGATGAAACGCGGCGGAACTCGTGAAAGTCTGGAAAAATTAATCAGAAGAGTGCGCGAAAAAGTTCCGAACATCACGATTCGCACGACGTTTATCACAGGCTTTCCCGGCGAGAGCGAAAGCGACTTTGAAGAATTGATGCAGTTTGTCAGAAACTGTGAATTCGATAATGTCGGCGTTTTCACGTATTCCGACGAAGAAGGAACTCCGGCTTTTGATTTGCCGGGTAAAGTTGACGCGAAAATCGCTAAACTACGACGCGCCCGCTTGATGAAGGAACAGGCGAAAATTTCCAAACGCAAAAACCGACAGAAAATCGGCAATACTTACAAAGTTCTCTTTGAAGGTCTGTCGCAGGAATCGGATTTATTATTTCAAGGTCGCCTCGAAGGGCAGGCGCAGGAAATTGACGGCTATATTTTAATCAACGATATGCCCGAAGATTTCGAACCGCAAATCGGCGCGATTTACAATGTGCGAATCAACGAAGCGCACGAATATGATTTAATCGGCGAAATCGTATAAAATCAATTTCCGATGCCGAGTTACGACGAAATAATTCACCGATCAGCCGCCGAAGCGGAAAATTTAGCCGCCGAAAATTTTCAGCCGAAATACGCGCTTGATTATTTTTCGCTTGCGACAGCAACTTTCGGAGTCGGTTATTTGCCGCTCGCGCCCGGCACTTTCGGTTCTTTGGTCGGCGTGGCGATTTATCTTCTCGTTTGGCAGATCGAGACGAATTTCGGCGTTTATTTTCTGCGTCGCGGCTGGAACGCCGAACAAATCACGGCTTGGATTGATGCGGTAAATGTAATTGTTTTTATCGCATTTTGTTTGCTCGGCGTGTGGGCTTCAAGCCGCGCGACGAGAATTTTTCGAGACAAAGACCCGCAAAAAGTCGTCGTTGACGAAGTTATCGGACAAGTTCTGGTTTTTATGTTCGTGCCGTTCGACGTGCCTTGGTATTTTGTTCTCGCCGGTTTTCTCTTATTCAGATTGTTCGATATTTGGAAACCGTATCCGATTGATTCGCTGCAAAATCTGCCCGCCGGAATCGGCGTTTGCGCCGACGATATTCTCGCGGGCGTTTACGGCGGCGTTTGTTTGAGCATCATTTACGCAGTATATTTATCCGTATGATTTATCACGTTCTGCCCGGCGACGCGCAAGTCGAAACTTTTAAGCGAACAAATATCGAAGGCGAAATAATTGTCTGCCGCGAATGTCTGATCGAGGGCGAAACGCAAGCAGCGAATCTCGAAAATTTTTGGAAAATTCGCGCCGAATTCGTCGGCAAAACTTATGGCGAAGACGAAAGCGAATATCGCCGCAAAGTCGTCGCCGAGTTTGAAAAATTACAAGCCGCGCCAGCCGGTTCTGAAATTAATCTCTGGTTTGAATTCGAGCTTTTTTGTCAGGCGAATATGTGGTTTTGCCTTTCGCTTCTGGAAAATAAAAACACGAAAATCTTCCGCGTCGCACCGGTTGTCAGAGCGGAAAAAGACATCTGGAAAGGCTTCGGCGCGTTAACAAGCGAAGATTTGCAAACGTGTTTCGATGCAAGAATAGAATTATCAGAAAACGATGTCGCACTCGGCGCGAAAATTTGGCGAGCATTTCAACAAAAGAATTTTGACGAATTAAAAACGCTCGGCGCGATTGAATCCGCAGCATTTCCGCGCCTTGCGGAAGTTTGCCAAGCCGCGATTGAAAAACAAACTCGACCGCAAAAAACTCTGCGCGAAATCACTGCGAGCGGCGAAAATGATTTTGAAAAAATCTTCGCGCGATTTAAGGAACGCGAAGGCGTTTACGGTTTCGGAGACGCGCAGGTAAAAAATATTCTAGCGGCGATCTGAGTAAAAAACACAAATACAAACGCCTTAATCTTCATCGTCATCTTTCGGTTCAAAATCATCCGAAGGTTGAAAAATCCAGCCTTTGCGCCAAAAATAAATTATCAGAACGATAGTAATAGTCGCCATCAGAAGCATCGTCAGATAATAGCCGTTGCGCGAATGAAGTTCGGGCATATTATCGAAATTCATTCCGTAAATTCCGGCGATCAAAGACAAAGGCAGAATAATCGCCGAATAAACCGCGAGCAATTTCATCACATCATTAGTTTTGTTCGCCACGACGCTCAGGTGAATATCCAAAAGCCCCGAAACCAAATCACGATAGCTTTCCGACAGATCCGAAATGCGCTGCAGATGATCCTGCACGTCGCGGAAAAACGGCAGAGTTTTTTCGTTGATAATCGGAAACTCGCCGTGCGCGAGACGATAAAGCGACTGCAATTGCTTCGTGCTGACGCGCCGCAGACGCGCTACGCTACGCTTCAGATTCATAATATCAACCAAAACTTCCGTGTTCGTCTGACGGCTTCTGAAAACGCGGTCTTCGAGCTTGTTGATTGATTCGTCAAAGTCGTCCACGACCGGCATATATAAATCAACCAGCTTGTCGAGAATCTGGTGCAGCAGATAATCCGCCCCGCGCGAGC
>CAXTMQ010000296.1:0-5575 GCA_964245305.1 uncultured Pyrinomonadaceae bacterium | reverse complement strand
CGAAATCGAAGACTTCTTCGCCGGCTGGCTGGTGGATAAAATGCTCGGCGAAACGGCTTCCGAATCGGTTACGCGACGCGACTTGACCAGCTCGGAAATCGCCGTTCTCGAATATCTTTTCGTAAATTTAATTTATGAAGCGAACGTCATCATTAAAAAGCCGCTCTTTAAATTCGTTTCATTGAGCAGAAAAACAGCGCGTCTGATAACGTCTGAAAAGTCGGAAATTTCAAATTCGATGATTGTTTCGACGTGGCAGACGTTTGCCGACGCACCGCCGAGTTTGGTAAAAATTTTTCTCGCCTACGAATCTTTGGAGGCTTTGCAAAGCGTTGAAAATACGTTTTCAAACAGCGCGGAAAGACAAGCGAAATTGCTCCACGCCGTCGAGCATCGCGTCAGCGAAGTCCGAACAAGATTGTTCTTGGGCGAAACGCAGGCGACGCTTGCCGACATTGCGGGAATCGAGACGGGCGATGTTATATTAATTGAAAGATATGATTTAACCGCCAATCGAAACGAATTTTACGGAAACGCGGAACTGTTTTTAGGCGACGGCGACACATTTCGCGTCGGCGGTTCGATTGAGGCTTCGACTGAATTTGAATTACCGGATGATTCGGCAGTTTCATTCGAGGGCGCGGAAACGCTTGTCCGGCGCGTCAATTCGAGCCATAATTTGCAAATTTCGATTTCATATTTTCAAATGCCGGCAAACGCGAGCTTTATGGAGAAAGCGGAAAAATCTATGAACGAAGATTTCGATAATTTATCCGATGAACCGGGCGGAGATTTTGCGGACGAGTCGAACGGAGACGGCATCTCGCTGGAAAATCTCGCCGTTACGTTGCGCGTCGAACTCGAAGCGAGACGTTTGAGTCTGGCGGAAGTCGGCAATTTGCGCGTCAATCAAATTATCGAACTCGGCGCGCGGGCGACCGATCCCGTGAATTTAATCATAGAAAACAAAACAATCGCCCGCGGCGAACTCGTCGAAGTCGAAGAACGGCTCGGCGTGCGAATCATCCAGATTTTGCGCTAAATCGTGAATTATTTTCCTTACAAATGCTTTCTTTTTTGGCAGGCGACCGAACCGGGTATGCCTTCGGTCGGATTTTTCGATGTGGTTTGGATGCTTCTCCAGACGGCAATCGCGCTCGGCATCGTCTGCGGTCTGGCGATTCTGGTTTTCAAATATCTTCTCCCGAAATTCAATCTCGCAACATTCAACAAAAGCATCGTCCGCGTTGTTGACGCCGCATCGCTCGACGCGCGAAAACGGCTCGTCGTGGTCGAGGTCGCCGGAAAATATCTGCTGCTCGCGCTTTCGGAAAGCGGCGTTCAGATGATCAGCGAACTCGACGAAAAAAATGTCGAAGATGCCGTCGCGCGGCTCGAAGAAGCGAGCAGGGAAGCCAATCCGCAATTTAAAAAAGCGACCGCTTCGTTCGCGCAGATTCTAAACGGCGTTTGGAAAAAACGGAAATAAAAATTTATGCGTTTTTCTATCAAAAACTACCACTTTGATAAATTTTTCGCGGCGAAAACGACGCGGCGAATCTTCGTCGCCGCATTCGTTTTTCTGCTTTCGATTTTCTCCGTCGCCGCGCAGACGGCAACGAAAGAAACGTCGAAGGGAACCGACGGCACGGCGAACCCGGTCGTTTTAATCGTCGTGATGGGCATTCTCGCGCTCGCGCCGTTCGCGTTGATTATGCTGACCTCGTTCGTCAAAATTTCGGTCGTGCTTTCGATTCTGCGGAACGCGCTCGGCACGCAGCAAGTTCCGCCGAATCAAGTGATTACGGGGCTTTCGCTGATTCTGACGATTTTTATAATGACTCCGGTCGTCGAAAAAATGTATGCCCAAGCCGGCGATGTCGGCAACACCGACGCGATTTTTTCGGAGATGTCGGTGCGCGAAATTTTTGAAGCCTCGAAACGCGGGCGCGAACCGTTGCGCGAATTTCTCGCAAGACACGCGCATAAACAAGATTTGGAATTATTTTTTGACTGGTCGCGGAAAATCGCCCAGCGCAACGGCAACGATCCGATGCAGATTCAACCGAACGAATTCAGAATTTTAATTCCGTCGTTCGTGACAAGCCAGCTTGCCGAAGCCTTTATTATCGGTTTTTTGTTGTTCATCCCGTTTTTGGTAATTGATCTGGTCGTCTCCAATATCTTGCAGGCGATGGGAATGTTTATGCTTTCGCCGACGATTATTTCTTTGCCCTTCAAACTTCTGCTTTTCGTTTTGATTGACGGCTGGATTTTGCTCGTTAAAGCGTTAGTATTAGGATATACTTGATACTCGCGTCTGATAACGCAGAGAGGTTGAAAGGGTTGAGTAGATATTAAGCAAGATTGAGAGAATTATTTCTGAATTCATTTTCTTATCCTGCTTCATCAAAAAACTTTGTTTCAAAACTCAACTTTCTCGCCATTCCAAACGAATTCATTAAGGAAGTCGGCTCGCCTGCCTTTCGAACAGCGTAATATATATTCGGCTGGCAACCACAGCAAAGTTAAACCGACGAGTAATTTTAAGAATTTCATGATTCGGCTTGAAGAAACTCAGACAGAAAAATTATCGAAATAATATAAACATTTTTGTGAAAATCAAAAGGGGCAAATCGCGAAAAGAGAATAGAAATAAATATAGTAACTATTCAGGTGGTTTTCAGACCAGTCAATTAGAAAATTTCATAATTTCCTCTCATAATCCGGCTTATAACAAGATCAATCTTCGTAAATGTTGCGCCACTTGCCATTTTCGTAAACCATCGTTTTGTTGGCATCAGTTTCGCAAATAAACTGCGTGACGGCATCGGTTTTGAGTATGATTGAACCTCCTTCGCCTTCACCGAGCGGGACAGTCGTGCCTTTTTTCACTAATGCAAATGAAGAACGCAGCATCTCGCCGGTAAATTCATCGCTCAAAACGCTTTCGGATTTGTAGCTGCCGTCTGCGGATGCACGAAAGGCAATTAAATCGAGCGTCATCGTTTTGGCAGAAGTTCCGGTTTTGATGCGGACTAAATAATCTTTGCGCCCGTTGCCGTCAAAATCTCCGGTCAGCGACCATTTTTTGCCTTCGCAAAATCCTGGCGCGGGTTTCCAACCTTTATGAGATTTGTTCAGAAGTGCCGTGACTTTTGCGGGAACGGTTTGGGCGTTGGCAATGCAGGTTGACGAAAGTAAAATTGCCAGACATAAAGTTAGTTTGTTCATAACGATTTTTCTTTAATGTTCAAATTAGGTTTCCAAAATTTCTTCAAGCTCAAACAAATTGTCTTTGACGACAAAACCTTTTGCTCCAGCCGCTAACGCTTCGGCGCGAATGCCTTCGTCGTTAAAAGCCGTGACCATACAAATATTAGCTTCGGGAAATGCGCCGATGATGTTGCGCGTTGCCGTGATGCCGTTCATCTGAGGCATTTCCCAATCCATCAAAACCCAATCCGGGCGATGTTTTTTGAAGAACGAAAAAGCCTCTTTGCCGTCCGCGCATTCATAAACTTCATCAGCCGCCGCGGGCAGATAATCACGCAAAAGCAGTCGAACCTTTTCATTATCGTCAACGATTAATATTTTCATGAGAATTGATTATTTTGCAGAAGACGCGCCTCGTTTGACCGCACTAATTCGGAGTTGCGCCTTCTGCTTTTTTTCGTGGTTTCGGTTTATGGGTTATTAGCCAGCCCGTCCTTGAAATCGTGAATAAGCGTCGTTCCCGTCACTGTGTAGGCATACATTCCCGGTCCGCTAAAGTTCTTGGTGAAAATTGTCGTTCCGAGGTCTGCCGAACAGACAGCTTTGATGTTGGTCGCGCCGACCGAAAGCGGAATCACGGCGGTCGTTCTGACGGGCTTGGTCACTTCTGCGCTTCGCGCGGTTCCGTCCGGCGCGTTCCAGGTAACTTTTAAGGTCATATTGTAAACGCTGCTGTCGTTTTGAACCGCGATCACGCCGCCTTTCGCCAAAATGGATTTGCCGTCGGATGTACCGCGAAACGTCCCAAAAACCGTGACCGTGGCATAGAAAACATTTGCCGCCGAATCGTTGATAAAGTTGGTCAGCCCGTTATTTTTGGCTCTGGCGTTGTCGTTGATTAACTTCATATCTTTGAAAAAAAGATAATCCGAAATCTCCTGTCCGGTTGATTTGCCGTTCGGATAAGCCGGAAATCCGGCGAGCGGAAACGGCGCATCGTAATTGGCATCGTGAGCGAAACAGGCTTGCTGAAACAACTCTTTTTCACGCGGCGCGGACGGTCCCGAACAGCCGTCCGAATTGCCCTGCGAACCAAAGTTGTATTGCAACAAAACGCCGCCGTCGAGCGGGTTGTAAATTGTCCTGTCATGTCCGCCGTTCCACCTCCAATCGTTATCTTTGACCTTCACGTATGGATTGCTCTCGAAGCTGAAACGCGGAGCGGTCAGTTCGGGATTTTGAATGGCAACCGGATTCGGGTAACCGGACAAAAGAATCGTCCACTGCACGTAAGGCGAGTTCGGGTCGGCAATGTGAGAGGTAACGGCGTTTCTGTTTTTGTTCGTGCGTCTATACAAGCTCGGCGAACAGTCGAAACAGCGGGCGAGATATTTTCCGTTGGCGGTTTTCAGCGTATATTTTCCGTTGGCGAGTTTGGTCAACTCGAATTGACCGAACACATTGCCCGGATTGTATTTTGACTCTACAAGCGTATTTTCAGGCACGACTTCGCCCGAAATACAGCCGTTGCAGTAAGAAACGCTGTTGCCGTTATCGGCTTTCAGCAAAATCTTGCCGGACGGAGTGTTTCTGACTTCAAACGTCGTAAAATCGCTTTCGCCGCTGCTGGTTAAAACAACTGTGTCCGATAAATTAATTCCGCCCGCTATATCCTCACAGCCGTTGCAGCGAGTCATCCGGTAGCCGTTATCGGCAACCAGATTTATCAGCGAGCCGTCGGGAAATAACTGAGACGATGGGGCGGTGATCCGCTTCTTCCAAATCACACCGTCCGACCATTTGATTTGAGTGCCGTCGTCCGAAACCGTGCCGGTTTTTCCGCTGCTGTCGGTCACGGTTCTGCCGGAAGTTTGTCCTTTAAAAACGACTCCGCTGCCGCCAACATCTTGAAAATTCAAATCAGCACCGGTCTGCGTGATGCGCCACACATACGTTGATTTTGTGCCGTTGGAAAAAAAACCTTCCCAATCGCCGCGAAAGTTAAGATACTGCGCGTTGGCGACTGTCTGCGCGATCAGCAGCACAAACAGCGGCAAAACTAATTTCGATAATCTTAAGTTAAAAAAATTCTCAAATAAACGACTCATTTCATCTCTCCTTTTGTCTTTTAATTTTTGGGCTGCCCGTTTCTTAATAAATGTGTCTAAAAGCAGTGCCTCTAAATTAAAACCTTCAGATTAAAATGAGTATTCGCAAGTCCACGTATTTTGCCTACGTGAAACTACGTATTTCGATTGGGGATTTGGGATGGCGGATTGCGGATCGGTCGTTTAGAGCAGTTTCGATTTATTTTGGACGGCGAATTTGAAAAGCGAATGACTGCCTTGTAAGTTTAATT
>CAXTMQ010000295.1:0-5582 GCA_964245305.1 uncultured Pyrinomonadaceae bacterium | reverse complement strand
CAAATTCGCGCACCACGCGGTTCGCATTGAGCATCGCAAAATATCGCTCGCGGTTGTGCATAAAGCGTTTGAGCATATCTGTTTAGTTTAGAGGGAAAAGGCTGAAAACTGAAAGTGAAAAACTTTGACGATTATCTCAAAATAACAAATCTGAAATACCTTTAGTGATTTGACGAGTTTAGCCGCATATTAAAATGCACGGTCATTTGTATCGAACTTTCGTTTTGAAATTCAGAAGATTCATAAAATCCTGAAAACGCGCGTCGTTTCGCAGGTCGTCCTATTTGATGTCGTTGATAAGCGTCGATATCAAGCCGGATTTCGCCGCGTATGCTTTTTCGAGCCACGCGAAAGTTTGTTCACGATTATCCAAACCTTGATAAACGACCGCCATAAAAAACGGGTCAACGTAAATTTGCTTCGATTCCGCATCGAGCGTTTGCAATTCTTTTTCGGCTTCGGCGCGTTTGCCCATTCTGACATCGGCGTAACCTTCTTCGGCGACCGCAATCGGCGGCAAAGCGGGCAGAAAAGTTTTCGCTTTTTCGATTTCGCTGACGGCTTCCGCGTATTGCCCTTTTTGATTCAGCGAACGCGCCAAGCCGTAGAGCGCGAGAAAATTTCTGGATTCGATATTTAAAGCCTCGCGGTATTGAGCAATTGATTCGTCGTAATGCCGCGCGTAGTAAGAATTGCAGCCGAGTTCGGTGTTGAGCGGGATCGAAAGCGGATCTTCGGCGAGTGCCTGACGCAGACTCGCGTCGGCTTCAGTCGTGCGCTCCGTTGCTTGCAGAACGTGCGCCGCGCAGCTGAATCCTTCGAGCGATTGCGGTGTTATTACATTGCTTTGCGCGAGTTCGTTTTTCGCGGTATCCCAATCCCAATCGTAAAGCAGCGCGACGATGCCTAAAACAGAATGCGGATCGGGCAAATTCTTATCAATTTCCAGTGCCCGACAAGCATAATGTCTTGCCTGCGGCATCGTTTCACGCGGCGGCAGAAAATAGATTCCGAGCAGCACATAACGCACCGACATTTCAGAGTAGGCGAGCGCGAAATTCGGGTCTTTATCAATCGCCTGTTGATACAGTTCGATTGATTTATCCAATCCTTCGGGCGTACCTTGCCGCGAGTAAAAACGATCTTTGAGAAAAAGCTCGTAGGCTTGAGCATTTTCCGTCGGACGATTAGCGATTTGCCATTGTTCCAGTTCGTTTAATTTGACGCGCAAATTGGCGATTGTTTCGCGGGTAATGTCATTTTGCGTCGTGATAATGTCCGACGAATTGATCGTGTAATTATACTGCCAGACGGTGCTGCCGTCATTTGTGTTGATGACTTCCACATAGATAGAAAAACCGTTGCCGACTTGACGAACGCTGCCGTCCGAAACGGCGCGGACGTTTAATTGTTTGCCGGCTTCCGCCTTGCCGAGCGATCATAAAAGGGATTTGACTTCGACGTAAAGACTCGCCTCGCCGCCGCAGGCTTCGGCGACGAATTCGGCGCGTTTTTCCGGCGTTTCGTGCAATGCTTCGTCGAGAATTTTTTGGCTTTTTGCCATTTTTGATCTGCCATATTATTGAATTTGTGACGACAATAAAATTATTTCAAAATGCTTTTCGATTCGGCGGCAAGATTGTCGAAAACATTTTTAAGTTTCTCCCAGCGCGGTTTGATCGAGCGCATAAAATCGGTAAATTCCGGCGATTGACGGATGCGGTCTAAATTCGGATCGCGTTCAAAGACCGTGTAAATCGGCATTCCCGTGTCGAATGTTTCCCGCATCCATCTGACTGCTTCCGCCGCTTTGCCGTTGAGAGCGCAAGCTCCGGCGAAATCATATGTGGCGTGATGATAAGCCTGCGAAACGGTAATTTTTTGATGGATTTGCGGAATGAGTTTTTCGACTTCGGCGAATTTTTCCTGTCGGGCGAGAACTAAAACTTTTTCGCCCAAGCGTCTCGGATTATTCGGCGCGGCGATGAGTGCTTCATTGATGGCGACATCGGCATCGGCGATGCGGTCAACGCCGAGCAGAGCGCGAATGTAGCCGTTGGCACTCGCGCCGAACGGCGCGGCGATTTCGACGGCTTCGTCATACATTCCGAACAGCGAATAAGCGTCAACCATCGTAAATTTGAGCATATCGTCGGACGGATCGAGTTCTTTGGCGAGTTTGAGTTCTTTGAGAGTAACGTTTTCAATGCCGCTGTGAAAAGCGTAAATCGCCATTTCGTAAGCTCCGGCACGCGGATATGAGCCGCGCATATGCACGATTCCGCGCACGGCGGCGGAGATGTCAAAATCGCGGTATTTGCTCCAAAAAATCTGGCTGCGCGCTTCGTAAATCTGCGGCAGTTCGGGTTTGATTGATTCGGCGATTTCCAATTCGCGCTCGGCTAATTTGATCCAGTTTGGATTTTCGGGATCGTTATAGACGGCTTTCCAGACGCAGCAGTAACCGAGCCGCGCGTGCGCCAAAGCGTAGTTTGGATCAATCTCGACCGCCTTTTTATACATTTCGATAGCGACGTTTATTTCGGGCGTATCAACCAAATTTCTTTTGGCGAAATTGTAATTTCCCTTGAGCAGAAATTCATACGCTTCGACGTTTTCGGCGTAGCGGTTGAGCAATTCGTCTTTATCGCCGCTCTGCAATTTTAATTTCAGCGCGTCCACGACCGACAGAGTGATTTCGTCCTGCACCTCGAAAATATCCTTCATTTCGAGATTGTATCGTTCCGACCACAATTGATAACCGTCGGCGACATTAACGAGTTCGACCGAGATGCGGACGCGATTGCCAATTTTGCGGACGCTGCCTTCGACGATTTTCTGCACGTTCAGTTTCTGCCCGATTTCACCGACTTCGAGATTTTTCCCTTTGAATGAAAACGCCGACGCTCGCGCCGCGACTTTCAAATTTTCCAGCTTTGACAGCGCACTCAATAATTCTTCCGCCAGACCGTCGCAAAAATATTCGTTTTCCGCATCGGCACTCATATTCGTGAACGGCAAAACCGCGATTGATTCCTGCGCCGCACTCTGCGAATTTCCGCCGCTCGAATCTTTGAACGGCAATTGATTTTTGGCGGGGAAATAATTGCCGCTTTCGATTTCTTTCAAGCGCGAATTTAAACTTTTCAGCTCGACCAGTAAATCTTTTACCGATTGAAACCGCGCCGACGGATTTTTTTCAATCGTTTTATAAACGACGAATTGCAGTTTGGTCGGAACTTTCAGTTCCAAATGTTCAAAAGAAATTGGTTCTTTATTGATAAGATTGGCGAAAGTTTCCGGCATCGAATCAGCGGCGAACGGCGTTCTGCCCGAAAGCATTTCGTAGATCACCACGCCGAGGCTGAAAATATCCGTGCGCTCGTCGATTTTTTCGCCTTTCGCCTGCTCGGGCGACATGTAATTGACCGTTCCCAGAATCATTCCCGATGCTGTCGCGTTTTGTTTGATCGTTTCGTCTTCGAGTCCGAAAATCTTCTGCTCGTCTTCCAACAGTTTTGCCAAACCGAAATCGAGAATTTTTACATAACCGTCGGGTCTGACCATAATGTTTTCCGGCTTGATGTCGCGGTGAACGATTTTTGCCGAATGCGCGGCGGCGAGCGCGGTTGCCGTCTGAATGGCGATGTCCAGAATATTTTCTAAATTCAAAGATTTTTCTCTTAAAATTTCACGCAGAGTTTTACCTTCGATAAATTCGCTGACGATAAAATTCACTCCCGCGTCTTCGCCGATTTCGTGAATGACTAAAATATTCGGATGATTTAACGACGAAACCGATTGCGCTTCCTGAAAAAATCTCCGCAGATTCGATTCGTGACGGCTGAATTTTTCGTTGAGAATTTTAACGGCGACCTGACGTTTGAGTTTGGTATCACGCGCCAGATAAACTTTGCCCATTCCGCCGATACCGAGCAGTTTTATAATTTCGTAATGTCCGAAATTTTTAATTTGTTCGAGTTTTTGAGTTTGCTCGCCGGTTAAATAATTATTCTGCGTTACATCGGCGGCGGCAGGCTTTTCCATAAAATCTTCCGCCTTGCCGAACGATGACATTAATGAGCGAACTTCGTTGAATAAAGATTCGTCGCCGGCGCATTCGTCGCTGATAAACTGCTCGCGTTCCGCCGGTTTTTGGCGCAGCGCGGCATCGAATATGTCTTTTACCCTATGCCATTTTTCCTGTTCCATTGAATTTTTTGTTCTCCCTTTATCTTGTCAGCTCGCGGTGCAGCCAAGCCTTCGCCATTGCCCAATCGCGGGCGGCGGTCGCTCTCGAAATTTTCAGAAAATCCGCCGCGTCGTCCAAACTCAGACCGCTGAAATAATGCAATTCGACGACGCGCGCCGCCTGCGCGTCAATTTTTTCGAGTCGCGTCAGTGCCGCGTCGAGCGCGATTAAATCAACGCTTTTCTCGTTTTTGTCGGCGACGTTCATTTCGTCGTCCAATGGCATAATCGAAATTTCGCCGCCGCGTTTATCGCGGTGGCGCGCGCGTAATCAATCAAAATGCGCCGCATAATTTTGGCGCAGATGGCGAAAAAATGCGTTCGATTTTCCCAGCGCACATTTTTTTGTTGAATTAATTTGAGATAAGCCTCGTTGACCAAACCGGTCGTCTGAAAAGTGTGATTTGGGCGTTCGCGGCGCAGTTGGCGCGCTGCCAGACGATGCAGTTCGTTATACACGAGCGGCAGAATTTTGTCTAATGCTCCGCCTGTCTCCGCGCCGTCATTCCACGCGCGGAGCATTTTCGTTATTTCCGCTGTTTCGTTCATCCCAACCTCACATTTACAGTTGAGAATCATTATGAAAAATTAACTGCGAGAATACACCGTAAAAACGTGGCGCGTCAATAATTTTTTGAAAAAATTGAAAATATTTTGAGACGGTTTTCCGAGGAACGTCGCGCTAATAGTTGAAAGCGAAAATAAGCCTTCTAATAAAGATCATAGGATAGGAGACGTGAAAATGAAGAAAGATGAGTTAAACGCACTTACTCCCAAGCTGGAAACAGCGATTCAAAAAGCAATTGAAGAGATCGGTCTTGTAGACTACCAACTGGATACGATCAAGCTGATGCCGAAATCTAATATGCAGGCAATACGGAATAGATGCGTGCGGAGGTGTAAAGTGATTGGCATTCCGCCCCATGTTCATATCTTTTGCTACTTCGATTGCAGCGGAAAATAGGAATCACAACGAACGCGATAGTCGGGCTTCGTTTAACATTCAAGCTCAGCGATGCTCTGCTGGCGAGAACAGGCATTGAGCTTGGCTTTTAGACGCTTAAGCGTCTAAAAATACAAAGCACGACGGAGTTAAAAATCAAAAGAACACGCGCCCTGCGTCTATTCAAGGCGCATTGGGCAAACGGCGCGGCGAGCTAAAGATATATCTAACAAGTCGCTGGACGGGAGCGCGGAACAAAATTTTTTTACTAGCTTTGGAGGACTGCGCCCCGTCAATGCCGTCGTTAAATCTTAACCCAAGTTGCCAGTTATTAGATTTGATATTTGAAATAAAAATTGTCCTCTTTTAGAATTTTGTCGCCAAACAA
>CAXTMQ010000294.1:0-5587 GCA_964245305.1 uncultured Pyrinomonadaceae bacterium | reverse complement strand
CGGTTTGCGGCGCATCGCGGCGGCGGATTTTAATTCGGCGTTATTTTCCGGCGGTTTGGGAATCGCATTATTAGCCGGTTTTTCGATTGCCGGTTCTTTGAGCTTGGTCGTTTTGCCCGTGCCGTTTGCGGGTATTTTCAGATTATTATTTTGACTGCCAAAATCGCTTTTATCTTTGAGCGCGACTATAGTTTCCGGCGCGACCGAACTGCCGCAACTATAACAAAAAAGCGATTCGGGGCGAACATCGGCTCCGCAATGAACGCAAATTTTATTTTCGACTAATTCTACCATTGTAATTTTTTTGCGATTAGCGAAGACGAATCGCGGCGGCGAGTTCCTTGATCGCCGCGTCGGTTTCCGTCTGAGTTCGCGGCAGATAAACTTTGCCGCCCGTTCCCTTCGCTAATTTTTCCAGAAGTTTGCTCGAAACTTTTTCGTCGGAAATGCCGACGGCGAAAACGCGGATTTTTTCCGTCTGCAAAAATTTCAGAAGGTCTTCGATTTTTGTCGCGCTGCTCCGGTCATAGCCGTCGGTAATTAAAACCAAAACTTTGTTTTGATCCGATTCGGCGGAATTTTTTTTTAAATATTTGGCGGAAAATTCAACCGCGTCTAAAATCGCCGTCTGTCCGCCTTCAGGAAACATTTCGTCCGTCGCGTCTAAAAGTCCGGCTTTGCTGTCGGTCAAATCCTGCAAAACGGAAACTTTTTCCGTGTCCACAAAACGAATCATAAAAGCCTTGTCGTCGGGTTTGTTTTCTTCGATTATGCTTTTTGTCGTCTGCACGACTCTTTCAAAAATTGTCCGAAACGAGCCGGAATTATCAACGACGATTCCGTATCGAACCGCCGACGGCGCGGCTTCGGGCGTTTTTTTCGACGTATCTTTGCTCTGCGCGAATGAAATCGCCGCCAGGACAAGAATAAAAAAACTGACTACTAATAATTTTTTAGTCATCGTTCGATCTTTTCAAACTTTCGCAAAAACATCGCGTTCCTCGCCCAAATCACGCGCCGACGGTGTGATGATCGTTTTCGACGTGACGAATATTTTTTCGCCCGTTTCCAGAGCCTTTTTAACATCAACTTCGCTGACGAAATCAACCGCTTTCGGCTTGCCGCCGTTCGTCGTGTTTTCGGTTCGCAATTCGTGAATTATAGTTTTCACGGGCGACGCGCTCGGATTTCGGATTTCCGGCGGCGTTTGATTGATTTTTGTCTCAATCGGCGTTTCTGATAATTTTTGCGACAAAAATTTATCAACCAGCGCGGCGATTCCAGCGCGTTTGGCGGCGCGATTTTCCGTTTGAATCGGCGCGACAAAATTTGGCGACTTTGAACTTTGAGCTTTGAACTTTGAACTTGAAACTTCTCCGACCGGACGAGTTTCAAAAGCGACGCGCTTGATATCCATCAAATGAATCGGCGAAACATTGTCGCTCGTGACGTTGCCGCCCCAAGAACCGCAGCCGAGCGTCATCGAAGGCGCGAGCGCGGTCGAAAATCCGATTGCGCCGTGCGTCGTCGGCGAATTGATAATGACGCGCGACGCGGGCATTTGTTCGCCGTATTTTATCGCCGCTTCGCGCGATTCGGTGTGCATTCCGGCGGTATGTCCCATTCCGCCGAACTGCAAAATTTCGAGGCATTTATTCGCGCCCGCTTCGATACCGTCAACGACGAAAAACGCTAAAGTCGGCGAAAGTTTTTCGATTGACCAAGGGAAATCTCTGCCGACTCCGCCGCAATCGGCAAGCAGACAGCGCGTTCCTGTAGGAACGGAAATTCCGGCGAGATTGGCGATAAATTCGGCTGATTTACCGACGATTTTCGAATTCAAAGTTCGATGTTCCGTAACTAAAATTGCGCCGACTCGTTCGGCTTCCGCCGCGTTTAAAAAATGTCCGCCTTTCGATTTGAATTGCTCGCGGATTTTATCGGCAACGGGCGTGTCGGCGACGACCGATTGTTCGGACGCGCAAATCGTTCCGTTGTCGAAACAGGTCGAAGTTAAAATATCCGAAACGGCTTTTTCGATGTTCGCCGTGCGTTCGATGAAAACAGGAACATTTCCCGGACCGACACCGAACGCCGGTTTGCCCGACGAATATGCGGCGCGAACTAGTCCGATGCCGCCGGTCGCCAAAATGACGGCGGTTTTTCGGTGCTTCATCAAAGTTTCCGTGCCTTCGATGGTCGAGTTCGTCAAACAGTTTATCGCGTCCGCCGGCAAGCCTTCTTTAATTCCGGCTTCGCGCATTATTTTTGTAGTTTCGGCAATCGAACGCGCGGCGGACGGGTGCGGCGAAAGCACGATTGTATTGCGCGATTTGACGGCGATGATGATTTTAAAAATCGCCGTCGAAGTCGGATTGGTCGAAGGAATAATCGCCGCCACGACTCCGCGCGGGCTGGCGATTTCGACGATGTTTTCCGACTCTTTGACAACGCCGACGGTTTTTAAGTTTTTGAAATAATTCCAAACGTCTTCCGCCGCGAAACGATTTTTTTCGCGCTTGTCTTCGGGCTTGCCGAAGCCGGTTTCTTCACACGCCATCAAGCCGAGTCGAGCCGCTTCACGAAGCGCGACGTTCGCCATCGCTTCGCAAATTTGGTCAATCTTCGCCTGATCGAATTTCGCAACGGTTTTAAAAGCGAGATGCGCGGCTTCGACCGCGTTTCCGGCTTCCTGCTGCGATGCTGTGTGGTTTTCTGAAGACATTCCAGATTCCAGATTCCAAATTTCAGATTCCAGATTCCAAACTTTGATTCGCTTAAATTAATTTGGAATTTGGAATCTGCAATCTGAAATTATTTTGTTCTCGTTTTGCTGCGGTCGTTGACGGAGATTTCGTCGTTCGCACTGCCCGCACCGAGTTGTCCGCGATTGCCGCCTTGAACGGCTTTTTCGTCGGGGCTATAGCCGACACCTTTCGGCAGAACTCTTTCGACTTCGCCGTGCGGACGCGGAATGACGTGAACCGAAATTAATTCGCCGACCCGCCGCGCCGCCGCCGCGCCCGCGTCGGTCGCCGCTTTGACCGCGCCGACATCGCCGCGCACAAAAATCGTGACGTAACCCGCGCCGATATATTCCTTGCCGATCAGTTGGACATTAGCGGCTTTGACCATCGCGTCAGCCGCTTCGACCGCGCCGACAAAACCTTTGGTTTCAACCATTCCGAGTGCTTCCAGACTCATAAATTTTTCCTCGCTTTTTTAGATTGCCGGTTAATTTTAATACAAGATAAAAACAAAGGCTAAACGTATCACGCCGCGCGTGGACAAATCAAGCCTGCCAAATTAACAAAATCAAAGGAAAGCATTGACATTCACGCTTTAACAACGATATATTTCAATTTTGAAAAAGCATTTATTTTTGCAATCCCCTTAAAGATTTTCAAAAGAATAATTAAATGTCAGAAACGCTCGGCGAAAAACTGCGACAAGCCCGCGAAGCGCGTGGATTATCCATCAGCGACATAGCTGAACAGACGCGAATTTCCGCGCTCTATTTGTCGTGCATCGAAAACGACGATTACCGAACTCTTCCGGGCGGAATTTTCAATAAAGGCTTTGTTAAATCTTTTGCTAAAACGGTCGGCGTTGACGAACAGGAAGCGTTGCAGGATTATGCGCGCCTGCTTGTCGCGCAAGGCACTCAAATAAACGAAGAACCGAAAAAAACTTATCGCTCGGAAGTTTTAACCGACGAAAGTAATTCGGTTTTAAATGCGCCGACGATTATCGGCGCGATTATCATTCTGGCTTTGATGACCGGCGGCATTTTGTTTTTGCTGAATTATTTACAGAAAAATTCGAGCCAAACCGTCGCCAATACAAACGCCGCGACTAACGCCAATACGAATGTCAACGCGGTCAGCGCGGTCAATGCGAATTCCAATACGAGCGTCAGCACTTCAAACGCGCCTTCGATGAGCGATTTGAAAGTTGAAATCAAGGCGTTAAAATCGCCGCTTTCGGTAACGGCGACCGTTGACGGCAAACAAACAAGCAGTTTGGCAACGCCCGACAAGTCGCTTCTGCTCGAACCGAAACAAACTTTGCGAATAAAATACGCCAAGGCGCAGTCAAATAACGTGGAAATGACAATTAATAATAAAACAATCACGCTGCCGCCCGTGTCGGCGAATTCGGGACGCAACGTGATCGAATTTGAAATTACCGGCGAAAAATTAGCCGCCATTTGGTCGAGCGGACAAATCGCCGCCGATGCCGCGCCGCCCGCAACCAGATAAAATTTTGCCGGAAGATAATTTTTTACAGAACGAATTTTATAATTCATAATAATTTAAAAACGCGCCCGCCGGATTTTTGCGGGCTTTTTTAATTTTGGTTTTCGATTTTCAGCTTTTGCAATGAACTGCTGCAAAAAACCAAAGACCGAAAACCAAATACCAATTTTATATGCGAATCGAAGAAATAAAAGAAGGCTTAACTTTCGACGACGTTTTGCTCGTTCCGGCTTATTCGGAAATTTTGCCGGGCGATACGAATACGACGACGAAATTTTCACGCAATATTGATCTGAATATTCCGCTTTGCTCGAGCGCGATGGACACGGTTACGGAAGCGAATCTAGCCATCGCGCTCGCCCAGCAGGGCGGCATCGGCGTGATTCATAAAAATTTTTCCATCGCCGCGCAAGCCGAAGAAGTTGACAAGGTGAAACGCTCGGAATCGGGAATGATCGTTGATCCGGTCACGATCCGCGACACCGCTTTGGTCAGCGAAGCGTTAAAGATGATGGAGCGTTTCAAAATCAGCGGCGTACCGGTCGTTGACGAAAACAGTCTGCTCGTCGGCATTATCACCAACCGCGATTTGCGGTTTGAAACGCGCTTTGAAATTCCCGTTTCGGAAGTAATGACTAAACAGCCGCTCGTCACCGTTCCGACCGGCACGACCTTGAACGAAGCGAAAGTCAAACTCCAACAGCACCGCATCGAAAAGCTCCTCGTTGTTGATGAGAACGGACTTTTAAAAGGTTTGATAACCGTCAAAGACATTCAAAAAGCGATTCGTTATCCGAATGCGGCGAAGGACGAACTCGGTCGCCTGCGCGTCGCGGCGGCAATCGGCGCGACCGGCGATTTTCTCGAACGCGCTGAAGAATTGATCAACAATCGCGCCGATGCTATCGTCGTTGACACCGCGCACGGACATTCCTCGCGCGTGATCGAAGCCGTCAAACGAATCAAGAAAAAATTTTCCAATGTCGAAGTCATCGCCGGCAACATTGCCACCGCCGAAGCGACCAAAGCATTAATTGACGCGGGCGTTGATGCGGTGAAGATCGGCATCGGTCCCGGCTCGATTTGCACGACGCGCGTCGTTACCGGCGCGGGCGTTCCGCAGATTTCGGCAATTATCGAATGCGTCAACGCGGCGCGAGATTCGGGCGTTCCGGTAATCGCCGACGGCGGCGTGAAATTTTCGGGCGATGTGGCGAAGGCAATTGCCGCAGGCGCGGATTCGGTGATGATCGGTTCGCTGTTTGCCGGAACTGAAGAAGCTCCGGGCGAAACGATTCTTTTTCAAGGTCGCACCTTTAAAACGTATC
>CAXTMQ010000293.1:5147-5680 GCA_964245305.1 uncultured Pyrinomonadaceae bacterium | reverse complement strand
AAGTGAAATACATCGGTTTGGGCGAAGGTTTGACGAAAGCCGTCTTCAAGAACTGCGCCTTGCCGGGCGGCACGGAAGCGGCGAGCGGCATCATCAATCCGTCGAACGTGCCGGTTGAAATCGACAATCAGGCTTTGGAGGCGAAGGAACCGATCACCAGCGTCAATCCGCAGACCGGAACGACTTATATTCTGACGGCGAACGATGACAATAAACTCGTCACGCTGAATAACGCGCTTGATGTAACCGTCTCGGCATCAAACAGCCTCCGACTCGGCTTCAAATGTCGTCTGATGCAGCTCGGCGCGGGACAGGTGCAGCCGGTCGCCGGAACCGGCGTGACGCTTTATAACAAAGATTCAAAATTCGGCACGAACGGGCAGTATGCCGCCATCACGCTTGAGAAAGCGGCGAACGGAATGTTTCTCGTGACGGGGGAGACGGCGAGCGCGATTGTTTCCGCGCCGAAACTGATTGATCTGCTCGGAACGTCGGCGGCGACCGCTTACGGTCTGCGAAAACTCAGAAACGCC
>CAXTMQ010000293.1:1930-5137 GCA_964245305.1 uncultured Pyrinomonadaceae bacterium | reverse complement strand
ACCGATTACGCGGAAAGCGACTTCGGGTTAGCCACGGACTGCAAGCTCGACTGGTCGGCGGCGGCGGCGTTCGGTTCGTCGCTGTTCGTCACCAAGTGGTATGACCAGAGCGGCGGCGGCAACTACTTGAAACAAACGACCGTCGCCAGCCAGCCGGCAATCCGAGCCAGTTTTTTAACGGCAAGATGCAGGAACTCGTGTTGATGCCGGTGATTTTACCCGATACGACCAGGCAAGCCGGTGAAAGTAATATCACGACTTTTTACAGTTAGATCGAATGAAAAAGATTTGAACCATTCAAAAGAGAATTCTGAGCATTATCCTTGTTCACTCGTCTTCCAGATTTTCTTCAAGCGTTTGGATGGACGCTCGTAAATTTTGGGCAGACGGGTTCAAATAAATCTGTGTGGTGTTAATTTGCCCGTGTCCGAGAAGTTTCGAGATATTATCGAGCGGGACTTTATTTTGGCTGAGACGGGTGGCGAAAACGTGGCGCAGATCGTGCAGATGCAAGTCTTCGCGTCCGATGGTTTTTCTGATCGTATTCCAAGCTCTTTTTATGTCTTTGTAACCGATAACAAGCGAAAGATCGTCAATTCGGCGTTGCGACTGCTCGTTTTTCCATTCGAGCAAAGCCGTTTTCATCCGCGCCGTCATAAAAACCGGGCGAATTCGCAGCGCGTTGCCTTTGTAATTTTTGGCGAGCATCGCGTCGTTCTCGAAATCAACATCTTCCCATTTCAAGCTCAGAAGTTCGTTTTTACGAAAACCGCCGTCGGTAATGCAGATTATAATGACTTTCATATGAAAACCGAGGTCTTTGCAGGCGGCGAGAGCGCGGCGTTCTTCGTCGCGCGTCCAAGTCTTATTTCTTCGGTTTTCCTGTGAAACATCTATTAAGTTTCGACCGTCGGCAAAAGGACTGCGGTCGAGCCAGCGATTTTGAACGGCGAAGTTGAAAATCTGTTTGAGAACAGCCAATTCGTAATTGACGGCGCGAATCGAGCGCGGCGATTTCTTGACGAGTTTTTCAACCTTCGTGCGCTTGCGCGATCCTTTCGGACGTTTTTCCCGCGGTATAAACGTCGTGACTTTTATTTCCTTTTCGACCGACGTGTCGAGGCGCAGTCGTTTGTAAGCGGCAATATCTCCGTAGGTGATATTTGCAAGAAGCGCGTTGCCGAAATACTCGATAAGTGTCTTCAAGAAAACTTTCGGCGAGCGGAGCTGGATTTTGCCGGCGACTTTCTTTTCGCCGCGAAAAACGGCGGGCTGCAACTCGGCGGCTTCAAAACGCTCGGCGGTCTCACGAAAGCCGCGCACGGGGCGAGCCTTGCCGCTTTTGGCTAACGCGAATTGTGTTTCGAGGGATTTGAGAATTTTGTCGTATTCTTCTTTCGTTCCGGTTTGGCACATTCGCCAGACTTGTCTTTGTTTGACGAATTTTTCCGTCCCGGTCTTCGGATTTTTGATAACGCGATTGATCGTGATTGATTTGCGGACGTAGAGAACTTTGGTTTTGCGATGAATGACCGTGAAGGGAAACGGACCGGGTTTATAAACGGTGGGCTTTTTCTTAGAGATTTTATCTACATACTTATCTACATTTTCCGTGTCAATTTTTTTCATTTTTGACCGATTTTATGTGCTGCGAAAAATGTAGAAATGAAGCTAAACGCCAATAAATACCTATAAAATCTGGAGCCGGTGAACGGATTTGAACCGCCGACCTGATGATTACAAATCAACTGCTCTACCAACTGAGCTACACCGGCTTGATGCGATAATATGAATTAGTCGCAAGCGAAAATACTATCGAATCGAATTAATTTCTGCAAGTTCTCGTAAAAATAATTCGAGTTTTAACATAAAAATAAATGTTGACGATTGTTTAACTTAAAGATTAAGATAGAAATTGTCCGTTTCGGGCAAAAGAGTCTAAATTTTTCAAAAACCTCTTTCATTTTTATCATTTCAAACAATCAAAAGGAGAACAACGTGAGTTTTCAGAGATTTTATAAAACGAGTTTCGGAGTGCTGTTTTCAGCGATTTTTATCTTTTCGGCAAATGTTTTCGCGCAAACGCCAACACCAACGCCGCAATTAGTGTTGCCGCAGGATAACCGACCGATGCCGATTGCGGGCAAAAATAATTTGTATTGCGCCGGTTATGTCGAAACCGGCACGGTCAATACGGCGAACGAGATTGTCGGCGCGGAATACGAGCAGGACAATCGAATTTTTGCCGAAGGCGACAATCTTTATATCAGTATGGGCGCGAACAAGGGCGTGAAGGTCGGCGATATGTTTTCGGTGATTCGCCCGCGCGGTCGCGTCGAAACGCGCTGGACGAAAAAGCGCAATTTGGGATTTTACGTGCAGGAAGTCGGCGCGGTCGAAGTCGTTAACGTGAAAGCAGAAGTTTCCGTCGCCAAAGTCGTTTCGTCGTGCGACAATTTTCTGCTCGGCGATTTGGTTCAGCCGATTCCGGCTCGGACGAGTCCGCTGTTTGAAAAACGACCGCAGCTCGATTTATTCGCCGATTCGTCGGGCAAGACGAACGGCAGAATCTTTATGGCGCGCGACAATCGTGAAATGGTCGGACGCGAGCAAATCGTTTACATTGATTTGGGCGCGGAAGATAATGTCAAAGTCGGCGATTATATGACGATTTATCGTCCGCTCGGCACGGGAAATATTTTCGATAAAGAACCGAACGAATCGGTCAGCGCGCGCGACGAGGGTTTTCAGAGCGACGAATATCGCGGCGGGAAATTTTCAAATCAAGCACCGCGCAAATCCGGCGAAAAAGCGAACGGCAGAATCGTCACGACGCGCCGCGCGAAACGCGGTCGTCCGAACGATTTGCGAAACGTCGTCGGTGAACTCGTGATTTTGAACGTCAAGGAAAAAACCGCGACGGCTGTTATCACGCGCACCGCGCAGGAAATTCACACCGGCGACCGCGTAGAATTGCAGTAAAATTAATTTCAAATTTCAAATTACGAATTACGAATATTTCATAAAGTATTCGTAATTCGTTTTTGATTTTTAAATTGTTAATTAGTTTTCGATTTAACTTTGACGGGTTCCGGGTTGAGAAAAATCATTTCCTTCAAAGATTTGCGCTTTTTGTTTTCGACGAGGAAAAATTTCAGGTAATCGAACATTGACCAGCAAGCGGTGACGACCGAAATCCACAACGCG
>CAXTMQ010000293.1:412-1920 GCA_964245305.1 uncultured Pyrinomonadaceae bacterium | reverse complement strand
CATACATTGACCAGACGGCGGTCAAAACGGCGACCCACAAACCGCCGCGCCCGACCAGATAGCCGAAAACGCGCCAGTCATCGGTGTCCAAAGATAAACTGAAAAGATGAGCAAACGCCGTCCGCACTTCGGCGACTTCCCAGAAACGAAATGTCGGCAAAACCCAGCCGAAATTGGAAACCGGCGGATTGCCGTTCGCGCCCGCAACGAGCAGCGCGACAATCGCCACGCACTGCGCCCACATTTTTATTTTCCCGACGCGCTGCGCGGCAATCACGATTCCTTCGGTCGCCGCGACCGAGCGCAATCCCGTCACGATAAATTCTCTGCCTAAAATAACGACAACCGTCCACGCGGGCGCGAGATGTTTTTCGACCAAAACGATCAGCGCGGCGGAAACTAATAATTTATCGGCAATCGGATCGAGCAATTTGCCGATGTTGGAAACTTGATTGCGTCGTCTGGCGAGATGTCCGTCGAGAATATCCGTGAACGAAGCGGCGAGGAAAATCGCAATCGCCAGCGCGTAACTGCTGATGCCGAGATAATCGTCGGCAATCGGTGTCAGCAAAATCACGACCAGCAGAGGGACGAGAATAATGCGCGCTACGGTTAAATAATTCGGCAGGTTCACAAATTCAAAAATTCTTTTCTTCGTTCAAACTTCAAGTGTAGGTTTCCGAAACGAACGGTGTCAAGAAAAAGTCAAAAATCAAAAAAGGCTGAATCGTCCGATTCAGCCTTTTTAAATTTATAATTCCGTCGTCGGCGCGGGACGCGGGCGATAATATGCGTCGCCGCGTTGCGTCAAATTCGCTTTTTTGCCGAGCGTGTCAATCACCGATTCGAGCAGTTCGGTCGTATCGAGTAGAAAATTCGCCGTGCCTTGCACGTCAACGTCTTTATCTTTGAACTGCACGAGCAGATAATTTTTCTTCTTTTTCATTAAACCGCCGCCCAAACCGGTTCCGGGAAGGGGAATCGCTCCGACGGCGCGACCTGTTCCCGACTGAACCCGTTTTTCATTCGGCGAAACGACGAGAATCGCGGCATACGGAATCGAAAAATCTTCTTTGCCGTCTTTGCCCGTGAAAACGAGCCGTTCGTTCACGTCGTCAAACTTCAAAAATCCTTGTTCTTTGTCCGAATAGCCGAATAAACCGCCTTCATACTTCGCCTCGACGGTCGTCGGCGCGGGCGTTTTCGGCGCGGTTTTCGTTTCCGTTTTATCAACGGGACGCGGCTGCGCCGAAACGTGCAGGGAAAATGCGAACAAACTCAAAGCGCACAAAAACAATACTTTTTTCATAAATTTCTGATTTGTTAAATTTTAATTTTTAGGGTCTCAATCGTTATAGACGCATTCCGCCTAAAGTGCGTTGCCAAGCAAGCGATTGTTTGAGAACGCCGAGCCTTTGGCGGTCGGATTCGGAACAGTCGAGCGATAATTCTTCGATAATCGCTTCGAGCAGCGGCACGGCGAAAAGTCCGGCATGCGCGACGATTTG
>CAXTMQ010000293.1:0-402 GCA_964245305.1 uncultured Pyrinomonadaceae bacterium | reverse complement strand
ATCATTCGCATCGGCGTGAAATTTCTTCACTTCGCCGGCTTCGATTTTGTGAACGTCTTGACCGGCAGGGACGACGCGGCGCGGAACGCCGTGCGTGATTTTTCCCGTTTTATCAATCGCGCCGAGCAACAAAATGCCGATCAGAAATCCTTGCTCGTTCAAATAATCGGGGCTGAAATTTTTCAATTCGGGCTTCGGCGAAAGGCGCGGACCGAAATTGGCATATTCGGGATTGACGAGCATCGAATCGTAAATCACGCCGACAATCTGCGTTCCGTCTTCAAACGGCAAATTGACAAACTGCGCGAAGCCGAAATCTTCATCGGTCGGCGGCGCGGCAACGTCGAGCGCGTCAACAACACGGGCGACGTAATCAATATGAGAATTTGAACTGACGATTTG
>CAXTMQ010000292.1:0-5825 GCA_964245305.1 uncultured Pyrinomonadaceae bacterium | reverse complement strand
TTATGGCACCGCCACTTAATCAATCGAACTGGATTTACGGCATCTCGAATTTGCCGATGTCGTCTTACGGCGCGGACGGAACGCTGCCGACCGATCTCGTCAAATTCGTGACTGCCGACCAGCAGAACGCAAGTTATACCGTTAATTCGGCGAACAACGAAGGCGAATCAACCGGCGTTGACTGGGGAACCGAGCAATGGATCGAAACGCACGATGTCAATATCCCGTTCTCGATCAACCCGACGATTCAGATGCTCGGCAGACTTTTGTTCGCCGCGCTCGGACAGATCGCTTCGACCGCGCCCGCCGCCGGTGTCGGCAAGCACGTCATCACGCCGCAGGATGCCAATACGTCGCGGCAACTACCGGCGTATTGGCTTGCCGAGCGTTTCGCCGCCCGCCACGACAAGCTGTATCCGTCGGCGATTCTCGAAAAACTGTCGCTCAAGGGCGACGCTTTCGGAAAACTGAATGCTTCGGGAAACTGGCGCGGTTCCGGCAAGCAGCTTTCGGGAAGCGGCATCACGATCACGCCGGAAACGAACAAATATTATCTGAAAAATACGATGTCGAAGATTCAGCGCGCCGCCGCCGCCACGCCCTCGACCGTTCTCGACACTTTTCAGTGCGGCTTGCAGAACTGGATGGTGGACATCGACAACGCGCCGGACGCGAATCTCGGGTTTGACCCGGGCTGTCAGAATTTCTACACGGCGGGCGATCCCGATTCGGGCATCGTGCGGTCGTTTCATCTGTTCGGTCGACGCAAATACACGTCGTCGTTCGAGATTTGGTTAGAGGATTCGAGTCCCGCGCTCGCGCTGCTGAGAAATCAGACTCCGCTGAATTTGAAAATGGGAATGTATGGCAAAACCATCAGCACGACCTATAAAAATTACGTGGAATTTGAACTCGCGCTCGCTTATTACCGGGCGGTCGAGATCGGCAACAAGAGCGGTTTTTCGACGCTGAAAATTACGCCGGAGCCGTTTTATTCGGAATCCGACAACAAAATTCTGTCGGCGACCGTGCAGAACGAACGCTCAAGCTACACGAGCTGATTTTCAGAAGGTTTGTGAAAGCCTTTTGATCGAAGGCGCGTGGATTTTTAACTCGATTTTAGTCCGCGCGTCTTTCTAAAAATAAAATCGGGAAAATAAATCGGGAAAATTAAAATTGAGAGGAAAAATGGAAAATTTACAGGAAAATCAAAACGACAATGAAAATCAAATTGCTTCTTCGGTAGCCGGCGCAAACGGAAGCGGTATTTCCGCCGCGCTCGCTCTCGCCGTTTACGACAAAAACGCGCGGCAAGTCTTCGTCGTCGAAGGCGAAGACAACGAAAACGATTATAAATTGACGTTCGCCGTCGAAAATATGGACGACGAGCATTTGTTCGAGTATGACCGGCTGCAGGAAACGCAGGTTACGCAGGACGGCAAAAATCAGCTTTTCCAAACCAACACGCTCGCCGCGTCCCGTTATTTTTTCAACAACCATTTGCAGCTTATTGACGGCTTCGACGGCGATCTTCCGGCAAATTGGCGGGACGATTTCACCGACGACGAAAAACAATCGGTCGTTGACGCTCTGCTCGATTCGGATGTGTATGTCGCCGACGAAGTAAAGACGCTCGGCAAGCGGAAATTCGGCGTGAAAAAAGAAGATGCGATTCAAATCAAAGCCGTGTTCAACGGCGCGGAAACGCTTCTTAATTTCAAATTTCCGCCGAAAGACAATCAGCAGATCGCCAAATTCCGCAAAATTACCGTCGGCGCGATTTTCAAAAAAGGTCGGACCGGCAGATTTCTTCGCCCGTCGTGGCGCGAGCTATGCGAATTCTACGACGAACTCGGTGTAACCTGCGACGGCGATCCGGCGGCGCATTTGAAAGTTCTGGCGATGCGCGAGCGGTTCGACGCGGTTTTGCAGAAGCAAACAAAAAAGCCGAACTCCTGAAGCCGATAATTTACGAGCGGTTAGCGAAAGTTTTCGGTTTCTCGGAAACCGGCGGCATCGGCGGTCATTGTCCGGGCGCGGCTTGCGAACGGCTCGAGGGAGTCGGCGAAGCGAACTGGACGGTTCAGGAGCAATGGGAGGAAGCGGGCGCGGGCTGTCCGAGAAACTGCGCCGCGCCGCTCGAATCATCAGCCGTAATTGATGACTCGGACATCGGCGACGAAGAAGTCGAGTATGTTTTGGAGCGAGTCGAAGATTTGGTTTTGGAATATAAAATCGGTGGTTTTCATCTAAAAGATTATGAAGTTTGGGAGATTGAACTCGTCAAATTCTGGATAAAAACGGTTGAAGGTTTTGAGAACGGCGTTCAAATAAGCCTCAAAAATATGATTCAAGGTTATTTGAGTCCGAAAAGTTAAATTTTTGAGTGTTGAATTCCTGTAAAAGTAAAAGCGTAAACTTTGCGAATTCGATGCTTGAAGAAAAAGGGCGAGAAATATTTCTCGCCCTTTTAGTATTGGAGAAAGACATTTTGGTAAATTAAAAATTAGGCACGACGGTAAAATTCACGTTTCAGATTTTGAAATCGAAGAAATTTTAAAAGAAGTTGAGAAGATTTCGACTTGACATACAATTAAAACAGTTCTATATTTCCGTTCAATTAGTTTTAGAGAATCAGAAGTTGCTACTGATCAAAAAACCGACGACCGCTGAATCGCAGCATCTTGGGGCAAATGCTGCTAACGAAGAATAAATATGTTCTTTGATTTAAGTGTGTGAGTCGGTCTTACTTTTTTAAACAGGATTGCAATTTATCTATGTAAATTTAAGATAAATTTGAAACTGAAATCTTTTTGAAACTGTATCAAGCAGTATGATTTAGATACTTTTATGGAAAAAAATATGCTTGTATTTACCGTCCGAAACTGATATTTTTATAAGCGTTTGACAGCGTAAAAACTGTTTTAATGTATTAGCAGTTATCTAAAATAAACTTGAGTTTTTAGTTATTGTATTGCAAAAAACACAATTGCAACTCAAGTTTTGGTAAATTCATCCAAAACAATCTCATTTAGGAGGTCAGCAAAATGGCTGCAGCACGGCAAAAGTTAAAACGTAAATCGAATAGAAGTTTAATGAACGATTTCACAGAACTTGTCAAAAAAAATGCTATCCAAGCTCAGGCAAATGAAACCTTAGTTGAACACGTTGAAATACTTAGTGAAATCATTGAAGAGCAAAGTTTCAGAGAGCAATTGCCTCCGGAGAAAATTAACGAAATAGATTGTGTTGTTCAAAAGACTGAGAAAATCAAGGAGAATCTCCGAAGTGGTGATGAGTTGCGGATCGAAGACGTAGAAAAAGCTCTAAAATTGCATAATGATAAATCAGCGGTGACAACCAATAAACAATCATTCTTCTCTTCACTGGCAGTAGCGACTCCGTTATTTTTGTTTCTTTTAACTATTGGTCTAGTCAATATCTTTAAGCCTCAGATAGGTTTATCATCTGGGCTGATCATTGCTTTAATTGGCGGAATAAGTGCCTTTGTCGCCAGTCTTGCAATCGTAAAAAGCAAAGTAAGTTAAATTTAGTGTCAACCCTTCTAACATCAAGCGCGGTAGCAATCTGCTACCGCGCTTGATGTTAGAAATCTTAATCATTAACGGAGATATTCCTGCATAATGGCTTCACTTTCCTTTTCCGATCAAAATGTAACTAATTTTTATATACTTATCGTGCCGATAGCTACTTCATTCTTAGGAACATTTGTAACCAATAACGATAGTAGAAGAATAAAAAACTGGGAAAAACTTGTGTATTGTGAACTTTTCAGCAGGGTTAATCTCGCGTTTGCAAGTTTTTACTTCACAATGCTTATATTAGTTACATATAACGGAAAAAAATCAAGCGGTTCTTTTATGCTGGTAATGTCAATACTCTCTTTAGGGTTTTGGTTGTTTACGGTTCACGTAGGTAAAGAGGCATCAAAACATTTAGATTTTGAAGAAAAAAAAGAAGCAAGTCCAAATGAAGACATTCACGAAACAAATCCGAATGATAAAGTAAAAAACTTCCTGGTCAAATACGTCAAAGAAATAATTTGGGGGATTTTTTCATGTATGCTGATTTTTGCCGTATTAGTCAGTTTTAGCGATACGACGAATATCGAAAACAAGCCAACAAAAGAACAATGTGAACAATGCGAAAAGATGAAGGTTGAATCAAAAACTTCTGAAAAAAATTAATAATATTTTAATGATTCCCATTCCCCAAAATTTTCTGCTATCCTGTGCGAATGAAAATCCTTCTTTCATTCGCGCTTATTTTTGTGTTCGTATGTTTCGGATTCGGACAAACCAAACCCAAACCGGCACTTGAAAAGCCGTTGATGACAGGCACTTTGGCAACCGGAAAAGTGATTGATGTCGAAGCCGTCAAAATTCTTGTTCGCGGCATTGAATTATATACGAACGGCGAAAATAAACTAGCCATTGTCGAATTTAACAAGGTGATTGAGCAATACCCCGAATTTGCCCCCGCATATAGTCGGCGCGGCGCGGCTTATGCAAATTCAGGCGATCACGAACGGGCGATTACCGATTTCAAAAGAGCCATTATTTTGCAGCCTAATTTCACCATTGCTTATATGAATCTGGCGGGCAGTCATACGGCTCTTAAGAAATACGGCGAAGTGATTGTTGATTATTCAAAACTAATTGATTTACAGCCCGATATGTCTTTATGGTATGGCTTGCGAGCCGATGCCTACGATAAGATCGGCAAAACGAAATTAGCCGCCGCCGACCGACGAAAAGAGCGCGAGATAAACAAGAAGCCTTAAACAATCACAAAGTTTCTGATATTTTATTCCAATATGAAAACCCTATTCACCTTCTTCCTTATTTTCGCCTTCGCCTTCAATTCCTACTCGCTTCCGCTTGTCATACTCTAAAAGTAGTTTCTGAATCAGAATTTAAGTAAAAATTATTGAGTATAAAGCAACGCTCATCACGTTCCGGCGCATCTATTAACTGTTGCATTTAATAATGTAACAGCCTTGTAGAATTAAGCAGTTTTATAATTCTGCTGGGCTATTTTTGTGCCTTCGGGCGGCAAATAATAATAAGAACAAGGAGTACAGGGATACAATGAAAAAGCTATTATCAGCGTTTTGCTTGACGATTTTGTCGAGCATTTTTGTTTTCGCGCAGTCTTCGGACTACAAACGCGCGGAATTTTCAGCCGGTTATTCCAACCAGCAAGTGGACACCGGCGCGAACAGCGACACCGGCAACACGGCACGCGATTTCTTCAATGACCGGCGGAGCTTCAACGGTTTTGAAGCGTCGGGCGTTTATAACGTCAGCCGTTATGTCGGCATCAAAGGCGATTTCTCGGGCGCGTATCGCAACCGCGATTTCAACATCGGTTCGGGCGCGGCAACGACGAATTTTGAAACGAAAAATTCGCTCTACAACGCGCTCGGCGGCGTACAGTTCAAAGACAATGCTTCGGAAGCGCGATTGAAACCGTTCGGACACGCCCTTGTCGGTGTCGGAGTCGCGCGGACGAAGATCGAAAACTTTACCACTACGACGACCGGCACGACCACCACGACGCTTTTCGGCGACGACCGTTTCACCGACCGTGGGTTGGCAATGGCTTTCGGCGGCGGTCTGGATGTCAAATTAAGCGACAAGGTTGATTTCCGTCCCGTGCAGATTGATTACAATCCGATCCGCTTGAACGGTTCGTTCGATCATAATGTTCGGTTCGGCATAGGTTTCGTGTTTCATTAAATCTGGATAAAAGGAAATAATTTATTTACATTTCATTTTACTGAAAAAGGTTCGGCGTAACTG
>CAXTMQ010000291.1:0-5888 GCA_964245305.1 uncultured Pyrinomonadaceae bacterium | reverse complement strand
GGCGATTTGATGCTGATGGATGTCGGCGCGGAATACGATCATTACACGGCGGACGTAACGCGCACTTATCCGGTCAGCGGTGTATTTTCCAAAGAACAGGCGGAAATTTACAACGCGGTTTACGACGCGCAGGAAGCCGCCGCCAAAAAAATCAAACCCGGCGCGAATTTCCGCGATCCGGCGAACGCGGCGACCGAATCAATCAAGAAAAGTCTCGCCAAGCTCGGCTTGATCACCGCGCCGGACGCGACTTTTCAAATGACGTATCAGGGCAAGCCGTATGAATTGCCGCAATATCGCCTGTGGTTTATGCACGGCTGGGGACACTGGCTCGGAATGAACGTCCACGATGTCGGCGGCGACGGCTCGACGGTTTTGAAGGAAGGAATGGTGATGACCAACGAACCCGGAATTTACATCCGCGAAGACGCGCTCGAATATCTGCCGGACACGCCCGCGAACAAAGCGTTTCTAGACAAAATTCGCCCCGTCTTTGAAAAATATAAAAACATCGGCGTTCGCATCGAAGACGATATGCTCGTCACGAAAGACGGCGCGGAATGGATGACCAAAAATCTGCCGCGCCGAATCTCCGACATCGAAGCGTTTATGGCGCAGGCATCGAAAGAAATGAATTACACGGCGGCGAATTTCGATTTTCAGCCGACGCTTTCCGCCGTTAATTTCAACGATTTTTCGAGCGTGAATTTATACGATTGGAAAATCGAACCGATGAATGGTAAGACGATTCGGCGCGGATGGGTTTCGAGCGGCAAAGCGATTGCCGATTCGGGTCTGCCGCGTCTTGAATAATTGACCGGAGCGCAAGCAGGGATGCTTGCGCTCCGGTCGCTTTTTTCCTTACACTTGCTTTCGATGTCAACCGATTCAACGCTTCCTTTAGTTATCGTCAATCCGAAATCCGCCGCCGGTTCGACCGAATCTTTGTGGGCGGGCATCGCTTCGGATTTGCGGGCGCACTTCGGCGCGTTTCAGGTCGCTTTTACCAAACGGGCGGGCGATGGGCTGACGCTAGCGAAACGCGGCGCGGAAAACGGGCGAAAATTTATTATCGCCTGCGGCGGCGACGGCACGATTAACGAAGTCGCCAACGGGATTTTGGAATCGGGAAAACCGTGCGAACTCGGCGTTTTGCCGTCGGGGACGGGCGGCGATTTCCGGCGCAGTTTGGAGATGCCGAACGATTCGCGCGAAGCCGCCAAAGCATTACGCGACGGTGCGACGAAAACGATTGACATCGGCAAAGTTACTTTTTTCAATCGTGATGACGACCAGGTTTCGAGATATTTTCTGAACGTCGCATCGTTCGGTCTGAGCGCGGCGATTATTGAGCGCGTCAAAACTTCCGCCAAGCTCGAATGGCTGCCGAACGATCTTTTGCGCGGCAAAACGAGCTTTGCGCTTTCGACTTTGCAGGAAGTTTTAGGCGTTGATTTCGTGACGGTCAAAGTGAGAATTGACAACGGCGAAGCGAAAAATTTGAACACAATAAATTTCTGCGTCTGCAACGCCAGATTTTTTGGCGGCGGAATGAAGATCGCGCCTGACGCAAAACTCAACGACGGCAAATTCGATGTCGTCAACATCGGCGACATTAAAACGGCGAAAATTCTTTTGAACGCTTACAAACTCTACAACGGCTCGCATCTCGAATTACCGGAAGTCAAAGCGACTCAGGCAAAGCGCGTCGAAGTTTCACCTGCCGAAAAACATCAAACAATACATATCGAAATTGACGGTGAACTTCCGGGCAAACTTCCGGCGACGTTTGAAATTCTACCGAACGCTTTGCGTATTCGCGTTCCGAAGAATTTTTAGCCACAGATTTACACGGATAAACGCAGATAAATTCAGGTGGCTTTGGAGATGCAATCTTTTTGTATTTATCTCTTTAGTCTTAAAAATCCGTGTCCATCTGTGTTAATCTGTGGTTAAATTTCTTCAAAAATAACCGTTATGGAAAAATCATTCTGCCAGCTAATCATTGATGCCGCCGAATCGCATAAAGAAAAAATTGCGATGCGGATTGTCGGCGAGGAATCGGACGGCAAATATACTTACGGCGAGATGCTCGACGCGGTGCGTTCGATTGCTTTTCGATTGGAAAAAGAAGGCATCGAGTTCGGCGACCGCGTGGCTTTGATCGGGGAAAATCATCCGCGCTGGGCGATTGCGTATTACGGCATTTTGTTTCGCGGCGCGGTTTGCGTACCGATTGATCCGCACGCCGAAATTGAAACGCTGACGAATTTCATCGAAAATTCCGAAGCGAAAATGGCGTTTATCGGCGAAGATTTTATCAAGTCGTTTCATAAACTCGAAGAAAATTTGGGCAGAAAAATTCCCGCCGTTGTCTTGCAAAACATCGAATCGAGCAACGGTTTTCAATCGTTTGAAGATTGGACGACGACCGCAAGACCAAAAGATTTCGACAGCAAACCAACGCCCGCCAAACCCGAAGATTTGGCGCAGTTGACTTATACTTCCGGCACGACCGGCACACCGAAAGGCGTTCCGCTGACGCACAGCAATATCTATCACGAAGCGGTCGGCTGTCAGGAAGTGATGCACATCAAGGAATCGGAAGTCGTCTTGAGCGTTCTGCCGCTGTTTCACGTTTTCGCGCAGGTCGTGAATCTTTGGGTGATCGCGTCCACCGGCGGCTCGGTTTATTACGTTAAAGAACTCGCGCCCGCCGAATTAACGAAAGCGTTTGAAACTAAAGAAATCACACTGCTGACCGGTGTTCCGCGCCTTTGGTATCTGTTTCACAAAAAAGTTTTCGATAACGTCGCGCAGCAATCCATTATCGTTCGCACATTGTTCGACAAACTTTTGAAAACCAACTTTTTCCTGCGCGAAAAATTCAACGTCAATCTCGGCAAAAAGTTTTTCGGCAAAGTTCACGACGGTTTCGGCGGCAAATTAAACATCACGATTTCCGCCGGTTCGCGGTTTGATGAAAAAATCGCGCAAGATTATCACGCGCTCGGTTTTACGCTGATTCAGGGTTACGGTTTGACCGAAACGAGCGGCGCGGTTTCCTGCACGAGGTTTGAAGATAACGTCGTCGGTTCGGTCGGCAAAGCCGTCAATTATGCCGAAGTCAAGCTCGGCGAATTGAACGACGAAGGCGCGGGCGAAGTTTTAATCAAAGGCAAAATGGTTTTTTCGGGCTATTACAAAAATCCCGAAGCGACCAAAGAAGCGTTCACCGAAGACGGGTGGTTTAAGGCGGGCGATTTAGGAAAAATTGACGCGAACGGCAATCTGCATATCGTCGGACGGTCGAAAGATGTCATTGTTTTGCCGAACGGGAAAAATATTCACCCGGAAGATTTGGAAGTTCATTATTCCAAAACGCCGATGGTCGGCGAGATGTGCATCATCGGCGTGAAAGACGAAAATTCGGCGATGGCTGGCGCGGAAAAATTGATCGCCGTCGTCGTGCCGGATTTCGACTATCTCAAGAAAAACAACATCGCCAATTCGCGCGAAGCGATTCGCCACGAGTTTGACGATTTGGGCAGACAGTTGCCCGAATATCAGCGCGTTCGTGAATTGATCGTGCGCGCCGAGCCTTTGCCGCGAACGGCGACGCGCAAGGTCAGAAGATTTGAAGTCGCCAAAGAATTCGCCGACGGAAAGTTACAGGCGAGCGGCGACGCGCCTTTGATTAAAAAGCTCGAATTCACCGACGAAGACCGCGAAATGATGAATTCGACCGTCGGGCAGCAATTAACGAAATTGATTCGGCAAAACGTCGAACAGAAAGAAGAAATTCATCCTTCGATGTCTTTGGAAATTGATTTGGGACTCGATTCTTTGTCACGCGCCGAAGTTTTCGCCGGTTTGGAGCAAGCCTTTAACATCGAGTTCGACGGCGAGGAAGCGGCAAACGCTTTGACAGTCCGCGAAGTCGTCAAGCTCGTCGAAAAACAAACCGGCGGCGCGAACGCGGAAGTCGTGCAGACCGATTTCAACTGGGGCAAAATCGTCCGCGAAGGCGACGATAAAATGCCGGAAATGCAGACGGTTTTAAAATCGCGTCCGCTGTCTTACTGGCTGATTTATACGGTTTTCAAATTCTTTAATCTGCTGGCGCGAATCTTTTTCGGTCTCGAAGTAACGGGCAAGGAAAACATCCGCAACTTGAAACGCCCGTATATTCTCGCCCCGAATCATCAAAGCTATCTCGACCCGTTTATGGTTGCCGGAAGCTCTGATTTAGAGCATCTGAAAAATTCGTTCGCCGTCGGCGCGAGCCAGTTTTTCCAGGGCGATTTTATGAAAAGTCTCGCCGCGTTTTTGAACACCGTGCCGGTTGATCCCGACACGCAGTTATTAAAAGCGATGCGGGCGAGCGCGGTCGGCTTGCGGCACGGCAAAATCTTGATTATTTTTCCCGAAGGCGCGCGCGCGTTCGACGGCGATTTGCACGAATTCAAAAAAGGCGCGGCGATTCTTGCGGTCGAACTCGACGTGCCGGTCGTGCCGGTCGCGCTCGACGGTTTTTACAAAGTCTGGGGACGCAGCTCAAACAAAATAAATTTCGCCAAAACGAAAATCCGTTACGGCAAATCCTTTACGCCGCGCGAAATTATTTCAGACGAAATGGACGACGAAGCTAAATACGCCGCTGTAACTGAACATTTAAAATCGGAAATCGAACGAATGCTTGGCGAGATGCGTGGGCAAAATTAAATGAAGGCGGTAAATCGAGATGGAAACTGAAATCAAGATTGACGAATCGGGCATAGACGAAGACGAAGACGTGCAAAATGCCCTGGCGGAATATAATCGGGAATGCGCCAAGCTGATCGAATTGACGGAACGCCGCGAAGAGATGATCAATCTCTTGAAGATCGCCAAACCGTCGAAAATCGTCGAAATCCGCGAAGTCATCCCGCGCCTCGACCGTCTTATCAAGCAAACCGAAGAAATTATCGAACTGTCGTTTGAACTGGTCAGACACAAGCGCGATCACGTTCGCAGATGCAGGCGTTTGGAGGCGATGATGGAAATAATACTGCCGGAATTGCGGAAACATCTCGCCGAAAACGCTCCCGAAAAACTCGAACAGCTCGAAGCGATGCTGGATCCGCAGGGCAACAAGACGCATTGAAAAAATTATCAGGCAAAATCCGGCTTTCGTGTTATCGTGAATTGCTCTTTATAATTTAAATAAATTTTCGAGGTGAAAAATTTAATGAAAACGAATTTAAGATTGTCGGCGGTTTTCGCCGCGCTCGCATTGATTCTGGCTTGCGCGACGATTGATTTCGCGCAGAAACGACCGCCGATTACAGGCGGTTACAAGGAAGTTCCCGCGAGCGACGCGGCGGTGAAAGAAGCGGCGGAATTCGCCGTCGGCGAGCATTCGCAGAATAACGACGTTTCGCTCGAAATCGTCTCAATCGAAAAAGCCGAACGCCAAACCGTGCAGGGCGCGAATTATCGAATGTGCATCGAAGTCAAAGCGACCGAATCCGAAGACGGCGACGATACGCAGTTCGTTCTCGCCGTCGTTTATATAAATTTGAAAAAAGATTTCACGCTGACGAGTTGGAAACCCGACGGCTGCGCCCGAAAAGAATAAGCCGAATTATTCGATTCTTAAAACAGAAAAGGCATCGAAGTGAGTGAAATTTCACTCGCTTCGATGCCTTTTTAATTATTTTCTTGACAACGCCCGCTAAACGACGTAAAAATAATGTCGCTCTATTTCTGAAAAAAGTTTTACCCGTTAATCAAACTCGTTCCTTAATTTTCGAGAGGATTTTACAAATGAACAAACTCTTTTACGGCGACAATCCCGACGTTCTTCGCAAATTTATCAAAGACGAATCCGTTGACCTTTGCTATAT
>CAXTMQ010000290.1:0-5899 GCA_964245305.1 uncultured Pyrinomonadaceae bacterium | reverse complement strand
TTTCTCAACAATCAAACAATGGCTTCGATGTTTGAGTTTTCCGCCGACACCGATTTGCCCAAAGAAGAAATCGAAATCAACCGGCTCGACAATCAGGCTTTGGTTCGTTATTACGAAACGGAATGGCGCAGATTCGAGTGATTTATTATAAAATCTTTAAAAGGAGAATTTTATGCAGAGCGTCGAAGAAATTTATCAGCAATACATCAAGCCTCTACCGGAAAAGGAAAAACTGCGCCTTATTGCCAGAGTTTCAAATGATTTAGCAGAAAGCGAAAATGAAAAACCGAAGCGAAGTCTGCTCGAATTAGAAGGTTTGGGAAAAGAAATCTGGGAGGGCGTTGACGCGCAGGAATACGTCAACGAACTCCGCAATGAATGGGAGCATCGTCCATAATGAAATTAGATGATGCGCTGAAAAATATTGATTTTTTAAGCCTCGATACTTCACCGTTTATTTATTTCGTCGAACAAAATCCGCTGTATGTTGATTTAATGCGCGAAGTATTTGAACGCATTACTGATGGAGACTTTCAATCTTGCAGTTCTGTCATTACTTTGACGGAAGTTTTAGTTCAGCCGCTTCGTCAAAATAATCAAACCTTAGCAGACAATTATAGAGATTTGCTTTTCAACGCAGCGAATTTTCAGCTTTTTCCTTTGACCGCAGCAATCGCCGAACGCGTCGCCGCGCTTCGCGCCAAATACGACCTGCGAACGCCTGACGCTCTGCAAATTGCGACTGCTATGGAAAATAACTCCGATGCTTTTTTGTGTAATGACAAAGATTTACAGCGCGTTACGGAACTGAAAATTCTTATTCTCGATGACCTCGAATCGTAATGCCAAAATTCACGCGCCGCGAAATTTTAACCGCTTTTTTAGGCTTGCCGTTTGCGCTCGCCGCGTGTCAATCGAAAATTGAAACGGCGGAAGTCGCGGGCGAAATCGTCGGCGCGAACGTCAACGCCGGGCATCTTTTGCGCGAAAATAAAAATTACGAAGTCGCGGCGAATAATTGGGAAACTGTCAAGATTGCCATCGTCGGCGGCGGCGCGGCGGGATTGAGCGCGGCTTGGAAATTCCAAAAAAATAATTTTGACGATTTTGCGCTGCTCGAACTCGAAAATCGCATCGGCGGCACGGCGCAGAACGGCGCATCGAACAACTTCGCGTATCCTTGGGGCGCGCATTATTTGCCGGTTCCGTTTCAGGAAAATGCCGAATTGATCCGGCTGCTCGACGAAATGAATTTGACCGAAGGCAGAAACGAGCGCGGCGAAATTTTAATTAAAGAACAATTTCTCTGCCGCGAACCGGAAGAGCGCGTTTATTACAAAGGTCGCTGGTATGAAGGTTTGTATCTGAACGCCGGAGCATCTGAGGACGACAAACGCGAGCTTGCCGAATTTCAGAAATTAATTGATTTTTGGACGAATTGGCGCGACGCTGACGGCAAACGCGCCTTCGTTTTGCCGATTGCCGAATGCTCGATTGATGCGGAAGCTTTAGCTTTGGATAAAATTTCGTTCGGCGATTTTCTGCGGCAAAAAAATTTCACGTCCGACAGATTATTCTGGTACTGCGATTATGCGACGCGCGACGATTACGGTTTGAAATTAGATCAAACTTCGGCTTGGGCTGGACTTTTTTATTTCTGTTCGCGCGTCCGCAAATCCGGCGAAGAATCACAACCCTTCATCACGTTTTCCGAAGGCAACGGGCGTTTCGTTAATTTTCTTGCCGACCGAATCAAAGACAAAATTCGCTTGAAATGCGTCGCGCTCGAAATCGTTCCGACGGAAAAAGGCGTTGATGTCGTTTATCTCGACACGGCGACGAATAAAATTCGCGGACTTCACGCTGAAAAAATAATTTTCGCCGCGCCGATTTTTACGGCAAAATATCTGATTCGAGATTTCAAACAAAACGCGCCGGATTTTGTCAATGAATTTCAGCATAACGCCTGGTTCGTGGCGAATTTATTTTTAAAGGATCGCCCGAAAAATCGTTTTGCGAAAGATTTTCCGCTCGCGTGGGACAATGTTTTGTATGAAAGCCCGTCGCTCGGTTATGTGAATTCGACGCATCAGAAAGGCATTGATTACGGCGCGGCGGTTTTCACATATTATTATCCGATGTGCGGCGAAGAAAACGGTCGCGCCAAACTTTTCGCTCTCGACCATAAAGAAATTTCCGACATCGTTTTGACCGATTTATCACGCGCTCATCCGAATATTCGGGAACTGACGGAAAAAATTGACGTGATGCGCTGGGGACACGCGATGATTTCGCCGCGAACGAATTTTCTTTGGTCGGGGGCGCGTGAGCAAGCGCAAAAACCTTTCAAAAATATTCATTTCGCGCATTCGGATTTGAGCGGCATCGCGCTTTTTGAAGAAGCGTTTTTTCAAGGCGTTCGCGCGGCAAAAGAAATCATTTCGTCGAAATAATTTATGATCGTTTGGCTCTCAATCGTCGCGCTGATTTCCGCCGCAATTACAATTTATGCGAAGCGGCGCGAAAATAATTTTCTGCAATACGTTTTCAAACCGCTGACGATGGCGGCGATAATCTTAACGGCGATTTTACAATTTGCCGCGCCGCCGACCGTTTATCAAAAATGGATTATAACAGGTTTAATTTTTTCGACCGTCGGCGACGTTTTTTTAATTAATCCGCGTCGCTTCGTTCAAGGCTTGCTCAGTTTCCTGCTCGCGCACGTTTGTTTCGCCGCCGCGTTTTTCTCTGTTTTAAATTTTCCGTCGGCGATTTTTTATCTCGCTTACGTCGCGTTTTTTCTCGCCGTTCTTTGGAAAAATTTAGGCAGGCTGAAAATTCCCGTCGTTGTTTATTCTTCAGCATTGGCGGCGATGGCTTGGTTCGCTGCGAGCCGTTATTTTGAACTTCAAGACGCTGAAAGTTTCCATGCTTTCTGCGGGGCGAATTTATTCGTCGCGTCGGATTCGCTGCTCGCCTTTAACAAATTCAAACGATCATTTTCGCTCGCGCATTCGCTGATTCTCGGCACATATTTCGTCGCGCAATGGCTGATTGCTTTGTCGGTTTGATTTCTTTAATATTTGCGAAGTTCTCATTAAAAAAACTTAAAATGAACGAAGCGTTGCCGAAATCAAAATGGCTTTTTTCCCGCGAGATTGATTTGTCGGTTTTTCTCGGCAGCGCGGTCACGTCGCTTTTGCTCTTGGCGGTCGGCTGGCAACTCGGAATTTTGAATCAGGAATCGCCGGATTGGACTTGGATTTCCGCCGTGCTTTTGATTGATGTCGCGCACGTTTGGTCAACTTCTTTTCGCGTTTATTTTGATTGGGAAGAATTCAAGCGGCGCGTTTGGCTTTACACGCTTGTTCCAGTTTTCGGTTACGCGGTCGGTGTCGCGCTTTATTCGGAAGGCGAGCTTGTTTTTTGGAAATTTTTGGCAATCGTCGCGGTTTTTCATTTCGTTCGTCAGCAATACGGCTGGATGCGGCTGTATCGCGCCAAGCTGCGGGAAAAATCCAAGATAACCGAATTGATTGATACGGCGGCGATTTATCTGGCAACCGTTTATCCGCTCGCGTTTTGGATGACGAGTTTGCCGCGTAATTTTGAATGGTTCGTGCGCGACGATTTTTTCAGTTTGCCGCAAATCGTTGAAAAGATTCTGTTTCCCGTTTACGTTTTCGCGCTGTTCGTTTATTTCGGCAAATCCGTTTATCTTTATTTTCGAGACGGATTTTTGAATGTCGGGAAAGACATAATAGTTTCGACAACCGCCGTTTGCTGGTATGTCGGGATTGTTTATTTTAATTCCGACTACGCTTTTACCGTGACGAACGTGATTATTCACGGCGTTCCGTATTTCGCTTTGATTTATTTTTACGCTAAATCGAGACGCGAAACGGCAAGCGGATTTTATCGAAATTTGTCGGCGAATTGGTTTGTTTTTCTGGCGACGCTGTGGGCTTTGGCTTACATCGAAGAACTCGTCTGGCATCGCGGCGTTTGGCACGAACGCGAATTTTTGTTCGGGGCGGATTGGGATTTGGAAAATTGGAAAACGTATCTCGTGCCGCTGCTCGCCGTGCCGCAGTTGACGCATTATGTTCTCGACGGTTTCGTCTGGCGCAGAAAAAATAATGCGAACTTTCGCTTGATTGATTAAAATGATTTTATGACGCGAAATTTTTCAAAAATTTTTCTCATCAATTTTATTTGCTGGTCGCTGATTTCGTTTGCGTCGTGCCGCAGCAATCAATCGGAAAGCTACGACGTGCTGAATTTTTCCGACGACACTTCCGCCGCCGCCGAACTCGTCGCCGGCGCGAACGAAGATTTGAATAAAATTAAAATTATTTATAAACAAAACGAATCGAAACGTGATGATCTCAAAGACGCTTTGAAGGAAAACAATGCCGAAAACGTCAGAAAAAACGCGGACGATTTGGTTTATGTTATCAACGAAGGCAAAGCGTTGGCGGACAGCGCGATTGAGAAAATCGAAAAAGCCGAAGCGATGAATATTAATCCCGATTTCAAAGAATATTTAGGATTAAAAGCCGAGGGCTTGCGCCGCCAAATTGACGCTTTTGAAAATTATCGGCAGGCGGCGCGTTTTTTGCGCGAAGGCTATAATCCGAACGACGACAAACAGCGCGAAAAGGTCAAAGCGGAATTTGCCGAGCGCGACGCGAATTTTCAAAAAATTATGCAAGCCGCCCGCGAATACAGCCAGCAAGCCGATACGCTCGCCAAAGAAAAATCGAAAGCGACGAACTGAAAATCTTTCATATAAACATATAAAAACTAAAAATCCGCGCTTGAAAAATTCGAGCGCGGATTTTTAGTTTTTTGTGATTTTCAACGCGAATTTTTAATTGATTTCCGAAGGCGTAATCAAAATTTTCGCGGGCGTTTTCAAATTCATTTGATCGGGCGTGGTTTCAAAATACTGCTCGAAACCGTCTGCGTCGCCTTTAACCGTTTCGGGCGTTACGCGAACCGTTTGACGATTCTTATCGCGGACAATCGTTAATGAAACGTCGCCTTCTTTTTTATCGTTGAGAGCGCGAATCAGATCAACCATCAATTTGACTTCTTTGCCGTCGGCTTCGATGATGACATCGCCCGCTTTCAAACCGGCTTTCGCGGCGGGCGAATTTTCGCGCACGTTGTTGACGAGCAAGCCTTTGCCTTCGCCAATGCCGAAATATTCGCCGAGCTGTGCGTTCAGAGGCGAAACGCCGACACCGATTTGACGGTTCGCGCCCAATCGAAATACATAATTTCCCTGTCCGTTCGGCAACGCCGGAAGCGGCATAACTTGTGTTCGCGGCAAATTAGGCATTGTCGGCATCGTCGGAAGCGTTTGTAAATTTCCTAATTCCAGATTTCCCAAGTTAAAACCGCCGTTTTGAAACATCGGAAGATCACGCTTGCCGATAGTTGCAGTGATTTCGCGTTCGTCGCCGCCGCGCAAGACTTTTATTTTCACCTGATGATCGGGCGCGACTTCGCCAATCAAACGGTTTAATTTGCGAACGCTCGTTACGTCTTCGCCTTCAAAACGAACGATGACATCGCCGTTCTGCAAACCGGCTTTGGCGGCGGGCGAATTTTCGACGACTTTTTCGACACCGACTCCGCGCACTTCGTTCAAATTGTATTTGCCGAGATTTTCCTTGTTGATGTCCTGCGTCTGAACGCCGAGATAGCTCGATTCAAACGGCGAGGATGTAATAATACGCGCCGTTTTTCCGCTCGGCGCGGTTGATTGCTGTGCCGCCGCAATCGCGCAGGTCGCGGCGGTCAGCCCGATAAATATAAATAATTTTCGTAACATTAAGAACCTCCAAATCTTTGTTTTTTATGAATGCGTTCAGTAAATTTTACGGGAAAT
>CAXTMQ010000289.1:0-5903 GCA_964245305.1 uncultured Pyrinomonadaceae bacterium | reverse complement strand
ATACAACTATTTGCGAAGTAATCATTTAAAGTTTGTTTTAATGTCGTTGCGCCGACCTTTGATCATCAACTTAAAGGATTTTAGAGAAATATGAACAATAGTTTTATCAGCGGAATCGCGGCTTGGTTTCTGCCCGGAGTCGGACATCTTTTACAAGGACGAGTCAAGCGCGGTTTGATTATCGGCGGCGTGATTTGGACGATGTTCATCATTGCTGTTTTGAGCGGCGGAGCATATTATCCGGGCTTTGAATTTAAAGACGGCGCGCTGCTTTATCTGCTCAATATTTTTGCTAGGTTGGGAAACGGTTTGGGCGCGTTGATCAGTTTTTATCTGTTAAATAACCCGCCGCCGAACGCCGCCGCATCAGCCACGTTTGAATACGGCGGAAGATTTTTGGAGATTGCCGGTTTGTTAAATTATCTAGCTGTTTTAGACGCGATTGACATCCAACTCGGGAGGAAAAGATGATTCATTTTCTTTATTTAATCGGCTTCGCCTTTTTTGTCGCCGTCGCGTTCGGTGTTTTCACGGAAGGCGACAACAGCGCGAAAATTCGATACGGATTGAAAATCTTCGCCGAATTTATCATCGTGAGTTTGGTTTTGGCGTGGATATTTTATTTTATACCTTGGTAGTTTCTAAGGAAGATTTTGAGCAATGGGTTTAGTTGACAGCGAAGCGTTAGTTCTCAAAACATACAGTTTGGCGGAAGCCGACAAAATCGCCGTGCTTTTGACGGCGAGCGAAGGCTTGGTGCGCGGTGTGGCAAAGGGAGCGAAACGTCTGAAAAGTCGCTTCGGCGGCGGACTCGAACCGTTCTCCGTCGTCCAAATTTCGTATTTTCAAAAAGAAGAACGCGAACTCGTTTCAATCAATCGCATCGACCTCGTCAAATCTTATTTTGAAAGCGCGAGCAATCCGCTTTTTCTGCAAAAATTTGCGTATTTGATTGATCTGCTGATCGAATTCGCGCCGCCGCACGATCCGAACGAAACGCTTTATCGAATGGCGAAAGTTTGTCTCGAAACCGCCGCTCAATCAATTGAAAATCTCGAAACAATCGCGCTTTATTTTGAAATCTGGATTTTAAAATTAAGCGGTTATCTGCCCGATTGGTCGAAGTGCGACGTTTGCCAAAAATCGCTCGACGAGAACGCAGATGCCGAGCTTTTAACGAATTTCCAAATGATTTGCCGTCAGTGCCAAAAATATCGCGGTAACCGAACGATAACGGCGCGGCAAAGAAAAATTTTCGCCGCCGCCAGAAAAAAATCGCCGACTGATTTTGTCGAATACGCAAATGACTTTCAAGTAGACGCGCGTGAAATTTCCGGGATTTTGCGCCGTTTGATTTCCGGCATTCTCGGCAAAGAAACGGTCGGCGAACGATTTTTAACCGCCAATCTGCAAACTCAATGAAGCGCGTCAGCCCGCTCATCTCGAAATATTTAATCCAAGCCATTCTGCCGTATTTCGTTTTTTCGTGGCTTCTTTTGAGCGTGATTCTTTTCGTTCAGCAAGCGAGTCGTTATTCGGATATTTTTTTCAGCGCGCAGATTCCGAAAAATTTAGTCTGGCAATTAACTCTCGCCTTGATTCCGAATGTTATCGCTTTCACTTGTCCGATGGCGGTTTTGGTCGGCGTGATAATCGGGCTTTCGAGAATGCAGGGCGACAGCGAATTGATCGCCGTCAGAAGCCGCGGTGTGGGAAAGTTTCAAATCGCCATTCCGGTCATCGTTTTGCGCGCGGTTCTTTCGCTTTTTACGTTTTTGATTAACCTCTACGGCGTTCCGTTCGCGGCGCAAATCGTCAGAAAAGCCGCTTTGCAAACCGCGCTATATAAACTCGAATCGCCCATCGAACCCGGTGTTTTCAATACGGAAATTAACGGCTACACGATTTACGTCAAAAGCGGCGATTTAGAAAACGGAACGTGGAAAAATATTTTCATTTACAACGAAGATAAAGCGACTAATCAAGCGCGTTTGATCACTTCGAGAAGCGGGCGGATTGATTCTAAAGGGGAAAACTCCGAACTCGTTTTGGAAAACGCGCTGGTCAACACTTTTTCCACGCAGAAGGGAAAATCGTCGTTCATCTCGGAAAACGTCGGTCAAATTCGTGTGGCGGTCAAAACTAAGCGCGGCGAGATTATCGAAAAATTGAGCAAAAGCGAGGAAACGCCTGAAGAGTTAGGTTTGCAGGAACTCGCTCAATACGCATATTCCAAAGAAGGAAAAGAACGCACCGAAGCGCAAATTCTCTGGCAGCGCAGAATTTTGCTTTCGATTACGCCTTTGATTTTCGCGCTTTTGGGAACCGCGCTCGTTTTGCGTTTCAATCGCGGCGGGCGAGGCTTCGGTATTTTTCTCGCGCTCGCCGGGCTGGTTTTTTATTATTTGATTACGCTTTTCGGCGAGCAGTTGGCGCGCACCAACCGCATCAGCGTTTTGGGCGCGAGCGCGATTCCGCTTACGATCAGTTGTCTGGCAATCGTCTGGTTTTTTCAAACAAATCGCCGACTTTTGAAAACGAATTTCGGCAGTTTCGGAAGATTATTCAAATTCAAACTGCCCGAATTTTCAAAGAGAACTTCAGTTAGAGATTCAAGTCTCGGCTGGATCGCCAAAATTCTCGATTCGGATATTGTCGCCAATCTTCTGAAATATTTTTTTCTGACGCTCGTTTTCCTAACTTCGATTTATATGATTTTCACGGCGTTCGAGCTTTGGAAATTCGCCGGCGAAATCGAAAACGGCGCGTCGCTTTTGGGGAAATATCTTTTGTTTTTGATTCCGTTTATTTACATCCAACTCGCGCCGTCCGCATTGATGATTGCGACGCTGGCGACGTTTGTCATTAAATCGAGACAAAACGAAATCGTCACGTGGACTGCCGCCGGACAATCGGTTTATCGTCTGCTTCTGCCGTGTTTCGCGCTGATGCTCGTCATCGGCGCACTCAATTTCGGCATTCAGGAATTGATCGCGCCGCGCTCGAATATTCTGCAAGACGAACTCCGCAATCAAATCCGCAGTCACGGCACGGCGGTAAATCGCACGGGAAAATTTTGGGTGGCAAACGACCGGCGCATTTACTCGTTTGAACTCGACGGCAAATCGGATTTTGACAAACGGGTTAACAATTTGACCGTTTACGAATTTTCCGACGACGGCACGAGAATTCAGACGGTTTACAAAGCACCGCAGGCAATTTGGGAACGCGATAAAATAAAATTTCTCGACAACGCCGAACGGCAAACGTGGAATCAGGGAAAAGTTTCGACCGCCGCTTTTTCAAACAATGAATTGAGCGAAACCGCCAACCCGTTTGAAGATTTATACGAAAAACCGAGCCATCTGAACATCGGGCAAACAAAAAATCAAATCAATCAAACCGAATCGGAAATCGAACGCCGCAACTTTGAAGTCGCGCTCGAAAAAAAATACGCGACGCTCGTTTTGCCGTTCGTCATCACGCTTTTCACCGCGCCGTTCGCGCTGTCTCTGAGCCGCAAGGGAAGAGTTGTCACCGTCGGCTACGCGGTCGCCGTCTGGCTCGTCTTTATGGGCATCAACAGCACTTTTGAACAGTTCGGCTTAAACGGAACAATCTTGCCCGAATTCGCCGTTTGGAGTCCGCTCGTCTTATTCTCAATCGTCGGCGCATTTCTGATTTCCAGAGTTAAAACTTAAACGACAAATTGCCTTTTTCGCAACGCTTATATTTAGCGTCAAATCTCTGAGTCGGTGTAAAAATTTACACGGAACTAAATCTTGACGTGAAAAACGAAACGAAACTAATAAGAAATCAGGTATTTATTGACTTTGATTGTCAAAATGGCGTATAACAATTCGATCTAAAAAAACCGCGAGTCCCTTTAATACAAAGTTCGATGCTTCTTGGTAAATTCAGAGGTGTGAAAAAATGAAAAGTCAAAAATTCATTTTAGCTTTTATCATTTGTTTGCTTTGCGGCGCGGATTTGCTGATCGCGGCTCAACGTAAATCTGAAACTAAACTACCGAAAAATTTAGTTCAAAAATTAATCGCTGACATCAATGACAACGAAAACAACTTTCGTTTGTCTGATGAGGACTTGGAAGTTCTACATAAAAACCTGAAATTCGAGTTGCACGATCTGAACGCCGACGGAGTTTCAGAGTTTTTTCTTTACATTGACCATAACTATTGGTGTGGCGCGGGAAGCAACTGCAATTATTGGGTATATCAAAAAACAAAAGACGGTTATGTTTTGCTTGCAGATGACGCGGTTCTGCGAGTCAAAGACACGCTGACCAACGGCTACCGAGATTTGTCGAGCGAAACACCGATGGGCTTTTGCGAGCGCAATGTTCAGCGAGTTTTTGCTACTCCATACAAATACAATGGAAAACAATATGAAGCGCAAGAGGCTAAATATGAATGCCACCCTTTTACGCCGAAAGGAGAATGAAGTCGCTTTTAACCGAAAGACGCATCGAACAAATCAATGGACGTGAGGGCGAAACAGCGACTTTCTTAAAAACGTCGCTCGTTTCCCTCACGTTGCGTGTGTTCGGTTTCGCCCCACGTCATCTCAGCCGTTAAAAAGCAATCAGCCGCAAACAAATTTGTTTGCGGCTGATTGCTTTTTAACTTGCAAATTCGATTAAGTTCCGGTTTCCCAGCTTGTCATATATTCGAGCATTTCGGGCGTTAAAGTATCAATCGAAATGCCGAGCGCGCGAAGTTTTAAGGAAGCGATTTCCTGATCAACTTCGGCGGGCAAAACGTGAACGCCTTTTTCTAACTTGCCTTTGTTTTTGACGAGATATTCAGCCGACAGAGCTTGGTTGGCGAAACTCATATCCATCACGCTCGCCGGATGACCTTCGGCAGCGGCGAGATTGATCAAACGACCTTCGCCGAGAACGATGACCGATTTGCCGTTTGTGCCGACGTATTCTTCGACAAACGGGCGGCGGTTAGCGACTTCCGAAGACATTTCTTTTAACGCTTCGAGGTTTAATTCCAGATCGAAATGTCCGCTGTTGGCGACGATTGCGCCGTCTTTCATCGTTTCAAAGTGTTCTTTGTCAATCACGTGGCGGTTGCCAGTGACGGTGACGAAGAAATCGCCGATTTTGCAGGCTTCCGACATCGGCATCACGCGGAAACCGTCCATTACGGCTTCGATGGCTTTGATCGGGTCAATTTCGGTGACGATGACGTTTGCGCCCAAACCGCGCGCGCGCATCGCGCAGCCTTTGCCGCACCAGCCGTAGCCGACGACGACGAAATTTTTGCCCGCGAGCAGAATGTTCGTCGCGCGGATAATACCGTCGAGCGTTGATTGTCCCGTGCCATAACGGTTATCGAAGAAATGTTTCGTTTGCGCATCGTTGACCGCCATTGCCGGGAAGTTCAAAACTCCAGCTTTGACCATCGCTTGCAAGCGCACGATGCCGGTCGTCGTTTCTTCGGTCGTGCCGATAATCGTTTTAGACAATTCCGGCTTTTCCTTGAGCATCGTCGCCACAACATCCGAGCCGTCGTCAATGATGATGTTCGGGTTCGATTCGAGAGCCATGCGGACGTGGCGCATATAGGTTTCGGTTGATTCGCCTTTGTGCGCGAAAACCGGAATTCCCCAATCGGCAACCAATGACGCGGCAACGTCGTCCTGCGTCGAGAGCGGATTGGACGCGATCAAAATTGATTCCGCGCCGCCGGCTTGCAGTGTTCTGGCAAGGTTCGCGGTTTCGGTCGTGATATGAGCGCAAGCTACCAGTTTCACTCCTTCGAGCGGTTTTTCCTGCTCGAAACGCTCGCGGATTAAACGCAGAACGGGCATTTCGCGGTCTGCCCATTCGATTCTTTGTTTGCCTTGCGGTGCAAGGTTGATGTCTTTAATAT
>CAXTMQ010000288.1:0-5993 GCA_964245305.1 uncultured Pyrinomonadaceae bacterium | reverse complement strand
ATCTCCGGGCAATCGTCGCCGAAAATCTTTTCTCGCCGCCGAGTTCCGTAAAGACCAGCAAATAAATCGGCGGAACGACTTGTCCCGTCCGGTGCGTTCTGCCGAAATCCTGAACCTGCTTATCTGCCGACCATTTGAGTTCGGCGGCGATGTGCAGGCGGCGATCTTGATTTCGCACCTTTCGGCTCGCGTGAAGCGAATCACCGGTGGAAGCGACTTCCGACATAATCGCAATGCGTTTGTCTTTATTTTGAAAACAGTTTTTCTCGTGCAGATTGATAAGCCGATTCGGAACGCCCGGAATTTGGCGAGCGCGATATTCAAGTCTGCCCGACAAAGTTCGAATTAGCCGTTTTTTGCGTCCCGTCATCTCGGCGACGTTTTCAATGCCGAAATAATTCACGAGCTGGTCGAGCGGATGTTCAGGGACTTCCAAAATCGAAAGCCGGTCGAGCAATTCCCTTTTGAGTTCCAAGGCGGCGCGGCTTTCGAGATGACCGCCACCTTCATCAAAGACCGGAACATAAACAATCGTGCCGCTGTGCGGATCGGTCTGCTCTTGATAGCATTTAACCGGAAAACAACTTTCGACGAGCCTTGAGAGAGTTTCGCGCGGGCTGAAATCAAGGTCGTCAATCGCTTCTTCTTCGTCCGAAGCGCGCATCATTTGTTTTTTCGTTTGCGCCTCGCCAGTGCCGGTAATCGAAACGACGACGGATTGCTTTGCCGAAAGCGCGTTTTCGATTTCTCTGACAAGCGTCGGAACTTTAAAAGCCGTAATCAGATTGCGAAAACATCGCTGATGCTCCGCCCAAAATTGATTGACGACGTAGCGGCGCGACGTGCGGCTCGAATTAGTCAGGTCGAGTGCGCGGGTAAAGTTTTTCAAAACTTCCTGCCACGCCCGCGCCATCGAGTCATACATCTCGCGCTGCCTTGTAGTGAGGAAATGCACGACTTCGCGGTATTCAACCGCCAAACCCGATTCCGGGTCAACGCCGAAACTCAAATTGCCCGAAAAATATCTGCCCATCGCCTTCAAATCGCGGCAGACCATCTCCATCGCGCCGACTCCGCCCGCTTCGATTTCTTCGGCGAACTGCGTGAAGCCCAGCGGGAAGATCGTGCCTTAGCCCCACAATCCTAAGCGAATTTGATAAGCCAGATGCCGCACCTCGGACGCGGCGGTCGCCGACGAATAAACGACGCGGATTTCCGGGAATTTAACCGGGTCTTGAATTTCGAGAACGGCTTGACCGGTCTGCGTCGCTTTGCCGCTCTCGTCGGCGAAAGCGTGTTTGGCTTTATGTCCTTCGTCGAAGATTTCTAAGCCTTCTTCCCCGAGCCAGCTCATTATTTGGTCAACTCTTCGGTCGCCGTTTTTCGATTTGGCGATGAGCGATTTATAGGTGCAGAAAATGATGCCGTCACGCACCAAGATATTTTGTTCGGGCGTGAACTCGTTAATCAGTTTAATCGGAATACTAAATCCCAATCGCTCGAATTCCTCGCGCACGGCTTCGATTAAATCGGCTTTCACCGAAAACCAAATTGTTTGGCGGCGATTCTGAAACCAGTTGTCCAGAATAATTCCGGCAAGCACTCCTGTCTTCCCTGCCCCGGTTCCGTCACCGATACTGATTCCGGCTCGCGCGCCATTCGGCAATCTCTGCGCGTGCGCTTGTCCGGCGTAAATGACGCGCTCGAATTGAATTTCCGACATCAGTGCCTTCGCATTCAAATCGCGCGGCAGATTCGGGCGGTATGTCATTGGCGGCGGCGCGACGTTCGCCAGCCCGGATGTTTCGACAATCAATCCCGGATGTTTTGCTCCGCCTCGCAAATAATGGGGCATATAAACAAGCGGCTCGCCGATAACTTTTTGTGCCGCTTCTTCCGGCTTAATTTGTGTTTTATTTTCTGTCGGCGCGGGCTTTGTGTCGGAAACGCATAAACCCGCCGCCTGCGCCGTAACTTGCGCCGGTTCAAAATTTGTTTGCATCTTATGTTTGTTATTTACTGGTCAAGACGCAAATTTAATTTTTGCGTCTTCTCAAACGCTTCTTCAACAGTCCGGGCGGAAATGCAGATGATTTGACTTATCGTTTTGTGCCAATCAATTTTTTGAGTTTCGTGAAGTTTTTCGCCGATGACGAGATTTACGTCAACGGTCGTCCCGTTTTTATAATATTCGCGCCCGCTGATTTTAATAATGGCTTTGACATTAATGTTTTGTGGTAATTTACGCCAAAAATCAATTCCGGTTTTTGTGTCCAGCCCGCCCGCTTCACCCAAAATAATACCGAATTTTCCGCCTTGTTTTAGTCGCTCTAAAGCGGATTCAACGTGCCGGAAACCATACTTGCTTGAATTACGCTCGGTACGCCCGCCGCTTGATGAAAATGGCGGATTCATCAACAAGCAATCGGGCTGGATTTCCGGTGATAGGTAGTCGTTGATGAATTCCGCATCGAAGGCAGTCGGCGCGAATCCTAAAGCCCGAAGTATTTTGCGGCGACGCGAATCAACTTCGTTGCAGCAGATACTGTTCCCTGCCCAAACAATCAGACTGCCAGTTCCGGCTGACGGCTCTAATACAGCTTCCGCTTCACGGTAGTTCACTAAATGCCATAACAGAAAAGCAATCCCTGGAGGCGTTGAGAATTGTTGCCGAATCGTCTGGACGCAGCTGCGCCAGGTTTGAGTCGGCAATCGCTCGGCAAACGGTTTTATTGTTTCAATTAAAAATCTTCCCGCCCACTCGTCACCGCTTGGAGTTTCATATTTAGTCGTATCGCCTTTTTATTAACAGATTCAGGGAGGCTTCGGCAATTTCGTGATAGAGGTGCGGATCAACTGTTCCAACCGTTTGCACATAATTCCGGCATAGATTGATTAACTCACGGTTGTTGATAGAATCACTTGAATTTTCAATTCTTGCCGATACATCTGCTATTATCGATTTGAGAATTTCATTTTCCGCGTCTTCGCTCGCGTTTGTTTTTACTTCTGCCATTTGCGATTTGCTCGCCGCTTTTTTTTACTCGAATGGCAACATTCTTTAGTAGGTTAATTTCTATCACTCTTGTTTATTAAACTTTATTTGTTTATAAATGTTTTGCAGTATAATAGGGGGAGTAGTAATAGTAGTTATAGTGGCTAGTGCTATAGCTTTACATATGGTTGTAGCAGTGAGGCTAGTGGGATTGACAACAACGGCGGCTAGGGCTATAAATATTACTGTAACTTGTGCGGTATCCCAAACAAAATCTATAGTTATGTCTCAAATTATCCAAATACAGAGTTTTAAGGGCGGCGTGGGGAAAACCACAACGGCGGTTAATTTGGCGCACGCGTTCGCCAGAAAAGGGAAAAAGGTGTTGCTCGTTGACCTCGACCATCAGGGAAATGCGACCAGCGGACTCGGTTATAAAATGGACGATACCACTCCGGCTCTCTATCACGTTTTGGTCGGAGATTTAAGTTGGGAGGATGCAACGGCGACGGTGCGCGAGAATCTGGACTTGTTGCCGTCGAACCGAATGACTGCACTTGCCGAGGGCGCGATTTATCCGATGCTCTCGCGCGAAAGCATTCTGAAACGAAAACTCGAAACCACTGCTGACGAATATGACTTAATCGTATTGGATTGCCCGGCGAGCCTCGGCATACTGCACGTCAATGCTCTCTTCTTCGCCACGCATATTATCGTTCCTGTGCAAATCGGAATTTGGGCGGTGGACGGGCTGGAGCAAATCTTTCGGTCAATGGAAGATGTCGGAGCGGCAACCGGCAGGATGCCTGAAATTTTGGGCGCATTGCTGACGATGGTAGATGAGCGTTACAAACTGACCGAAGAAGTCCGGGAACTTGTCGGAACAACTTTCGATGGGCGACTGTTGCCGCCCATTAGAACCGATGCCGATCTGATGAACGCTCCCAAAAATCGTGAAACAATTTTTGAATATAATCCGAGTTCCAAGGGCGCGGAAGATTACGCCAAGTTAGCTACGGACTTGCTCAAAAAATTGCGGGCGCAGAAAGTTGGCAAGGAGGAAAAGGAAAGTGCCAAAATCAAAAAAAATAAATAGCTCTGAGGAAGAAAAAAAGACGGCTTGGAGAACGCCCGTCAAATTGCCGGCAATCTCCACCGTCGAGCCGATGAAATCGCTTTACGCCACAAATAGCGGCGAGACGCAAACCGAGTCGCAAATCAAAGATGTTGCCGTAGGAGTTAAATCTTCGACATCTGCCAACGAAAGTGTGGCACAGGAAGCAAGTCAATCTCAAGAAATTGGTGATTTGACATCAATAAGTCTGGAAAACTCCACAGAAAAATCGCTCTCGACTGCTTCTACGAAGCGCAAGGCAACACCAGAATCATCATTGTCCAGCAAGCGGACGGAAACTGAAGACAGGTCTGAAAAGTTGAACGAAACGGATTTTTTGAGATTACTCAGAACCGACAAAATGGACTTTTACAGTTTGGCGGAAATTCTGCGCGGTTCCAGTATGGCTTTATATTGCGTCTTATATTCTGAAAGTTTGGCGAAAGGCGAAGAGCGTTGCCAGATGCGCCAGAACGAACTGATGATGCGTGCCGGCATTAATAATCCGGCGACGCTTTACAAACAGGAGCGGTGGCTGACCACCCTTCATTTAATCAATAAATCGGTGCGACTCGGCAATCATAACGGCGCGTCGTATGAAGTTCGCCCGCTCCAAACTTTGCCGCTGCCAAACGATATTCTCAACCAATTCGGCGGTTATTTAGCGGAACTGGTCAAGTGAAATTGTAATCACGAGTTTTCGCTGGCTATAACTTAAAATCACGAATCGGACGGCAATATATCATCGTCGTAATTGAGCTTATTTATTGAATTATCTTCCAAACTGAGACGGTGGTGGTCATACCGCTGAACCGATTGAATATGCTTATGACCGCTGCCATTTTGAACCTGCCGGTAAGTATGCCCAAGATCTAAGGCACGGGTGATCGCCGTCCGGCGCAAATCGTGCGGCGTGACTTTTCCGATTCCGGCGAAATCAGCCCATTTTTTCATCAAATGCCAGATGTGTCTGGTAGTCAAAGGCTTGTTCTCGCCAAAAAATCGGCGACTTACATCGGCTTGAAAAACGAAAGCGTCATTGCCGCCGGTTTTAGCCAACCTTCGATTGCCCTCGTCGAGCGATAAATAATCGTCAATCGCTTTTTTGACATCCGATGGGACGGGAATCGTTCGCTCACGTCCGCCCTTTACCTTAACCTTCAGCGTCCATCGCCCTTTTGTCCAATGAAAAGACGAAACGCGAATATTAGCTGCCTCTGAAACCCTTAAAAAAGTCCGGCACATTAATAGAATCAGCGCGTAGTCTCTCGCTCCGGTTGCAGTTTGGGTGTCGGGTCCGGCGAGCAAATACTTAACTTCTTTCGGAGTTAAAGCCCGCCCCGAAAGTCCTTCAGGCAGTTCGGGCGGCGGAACAAGTTTTGTCGAAGCAGGATTTCTATCAATAATTCCGTCCGCGCGTAAATAGTCAAAGAACGAACGAACGACTGAAAGTTTCGTCGCTACTGTAGTCGGGCGATTGCCGCGCCGAATTAATGAATCGCGCCAGCGAATAATGTCAATCGCGGCGATGTTGGTGGGATGCTTGAGCGAGTGAAAAAGAAAAAACTCCCGAATATGTGTTTCATATGTGCGTCTGGTTTCCGGCGAATTTGATTTCAAGACAAACGCCCGCGCCTGCTCAGAGTAATTAAACTGAGATATTTCCTGATTCGTGCCGGTTTTTACTATGCTTTGCTCCATTTATGAAGATTAAATTCGCTGTTTTTAGTTTAATTTCGATTTTAATATAAACCAAACTATATCATAAAAGTTAAATTATCTGATATAACGTGTTATAAGACTCTCCTTTTATCGAAACAGTACACAATTTTTCATATTTTCTAAACTTTTTGAATGACTTTGTGCCACGTCGCACTAAGAAAT
>CAXTMQ010000287.1:0-5996 GCA_964245305.1 uncultured Pyrinomonadaceae bacterium | reverse complement strand
ATATGTAAAGAATATACACTTAGAAAATTTTTAGAGTGTTTTTCAATGTTAGAAGCATTGCTTTGTAACATTTTTTTAATTGACTAACCGCTCAAACGAAGGCAATATTTATTCTGCAACCAACAATCAATAAAAATGAGCTTTAATCAAGACAGCGCAACCGAACGGGCAAAAGCCGATTTAACAGAGCGTTTGGGAATTTCCGAATCTGAAATCGAAACCACTTCGGTTGATGAAAAAGATTTTTCCGATATGTCGCTCGGCGCGCCCGTTGACGATGAAATGGCGGCGCAGATGATTTCGAGCGGTTGGCAAATAAAATTAAAAGCCGGCAGCAAAGATTACGAATATCGCGCCGATAAATATCAACTGCGTCTCGTCGGGTTCGGCGGAACGAATTATCTGATCGAATCGTAAGATTGAAGTTAGAAGAAGGATTTTCGGGAGTTTGAAAAATGAATCGAAATAATTTTTGGATACATTTCTGCATCGCCGTTATTTTAGTCGCGTTCGCGGCGGTTTTGGGACAGCTTCGGCTGTGGCAGTCGAAGCCGCTTTTCTCGATTAACAATACATCGAAATCGCCGTCGAAACCGACCACGATCAAGCGTTCAAACAGCGAACGCGAGCCGGAAGTGCTGGTTAAATTTCGTTCAAACGTAAATTTAACCGACATCAAAAAAATCGTCGCCAAGAATAACGACCGCATCGAAGACATTCTTCAACAGGAAAAAGGCTGGTATTCGATTGACGATTTAGACGATCAGGATATGGAAAAAGTCGCCGCGCAATACGCGCAGATGTCCGATTTCGTCGAATACGCGCAGCCGAATTACGAAATCAGACTCGATGATCCGACGAGCGTTCCTAATGAATCATTACGCCGCACAGCCAATCCGAACAACGTGATGCCAAACGATCCGATGTTCGGCGAACAATGGGCTTTGAGCAATACCGGACAAAACGGCGGCAAAGCGAACGCCGACATCAGCGCACAGTTGGCGTGGGCGAAAAATAAAGGAAGTAAAGAAGTTGTCGTCGCCGTTTTGGACAGCGGCGTTGACTACAATCATACGGATTTAGCGGCGAATATGTGGATTCGTCCCGACAATGTGCCGCAATATCGTGATGACGAACTCGGCTCATTCAACGATTTGCACGGCTTTAACGCAACCGACAATCAATCCGATCCGATGGACGAAAACGGACACGGAACGCATTGTTCCGGTATCATCGGCGCGGAGGGCGATAACGACGAAGGCATCGCCGGAATTAATTGGAATGTTCAGATTATGCCGCTCAAATTTATGGGACGCGGCGGTTTCGGCACGACCAAAGACGCGATTGAAGCGATCAATTACGCAATTGACCGCAGGCAGAACGGCGTGAATGTTCGAGTCATCAACGCGAGTTGGGGTTCGACAATGTATTCCAAAGCATTAGAAGACGCGATTCGCGCCGCCGGTGAAGCGGGAATTTTGTTCGTCGCCGCCGCCGGAAACGACGGTACGAGCAACGACCGCAGTCCGCATTATCCCTCAAACTACGATTTGCCGAACGTCATCAGCGTCGCCGCTCTCGACCGCAACGATAATCTGGCTTCGTTTTCAAACTTCGGCGCGAAAACCGTTCATGTCGCCGCGCCGGGCAAAGACATTCTTTCGACGTGGCTCGGCGATAATTACCGCGAAGCGTCGGGAACTTCGATGGCTACGCCGTATGTCGCCGGTCTCGCGGCTTTGATTTTGGCGCAGGAACCGAAACTTTCGGTCGAAAAATTGCGCGAGCGAATTTTGAAATCGGTTGACAAAATCGATTCGCTCAACGGCAAACTCGAAAGCGGCGGACGCATCAATGCGTCGAAGGCTCTTTTGAATTAAACGGATCAAAAATTTATGAATAAAAAAAGCGGTTTCGACCGCTTTTTTTATTGTCCGCCGCTATGGTCTGGATTTGCGACGAACGACTTTTTCCGCAATCTTTCAACCATTTGACGCGCAACGTATCCGACATCGTTCAAAACCTTTTTCAAAACGCGCGAAAAAACCCGTATTTTCGCTTTGTAAATATTTGTCAGATTTATGGCATATACCTTGCTAATTGGTCAATCGGCAATGCCAGAGGCGAGATTGAACGTGTAAAAAACGACGCTTTGCCGTAACAGACTTTTTTGATTAAGGAGAATCTTTTTTATGAATCGCGTAAGAAATTTAATTGGTGTTTTTGCTTTTGCTTTGCTGGTTCTGAGTCTGCCGAGCGTTGCTTCGGCGCAATGGCGCGACAATCGCAACAACCGCGACGATGACGACGGAAATTATCGTAACGACGATTACAATCGCAACGGCAGATACAATCGCAATATCGAATCAACCGTTAGAAATTTAAAAAACAACAGCCGTCAATTTGAAAAACGACTCGACCGCGAACTCGACAACAGTCGCTACAACGGTCGCAACCGCGAAGATCGCATCAATCAGTTGGCGAGAGATTTCGCCGATGCCGCGAAACGCCTCGACGACCGCTACGACGACCGCCGCGATTATAACAATTCCTATGACGAAGCGCAGCGCGTTTTGCAGTTAGGCAATCAACTTGACCAGGCGATTTATCGCTCGCGGCTGAACGGCAATGTCCAAAACGATTGGTATCGCATTCAACAGGATTTGAATGCTTTGGCGGACGCTTACGACTACAATCGTAACAATCGCAACAACCGCAACGGCGACTGGCGCAGCAATATTCCGTTTCCGCTTCCCTTCTAATGTTTGACGAAAATCTGTTGCCGTTTTATTTACGTAAAAAAGTCCGGGATGAAAATCCCGGACTTTTTTGCTTGGAGCGAACTATTATTTTTTTGATTGAAATGCTTTATAGCCGACAAAAACGGCGAAGCCGGCGGCGATTAATCCCATCGCAATTAACAGTAGTAACTGCACTAAACCCCGCCAGTTGAAGCGTCCTTCAAACAATTCGCCGATTTGTAAAAACACCAAAAAATATCTCATAAATTCGCCGTCAAACTTTTATCGTTTCGCGCGAGCCATTCATTCCAACCTTTGAGCGCGAGTTCGACTTGAATCTGATGCCGTTCGCGCTTATTGCGATATTTTTTGCGAATTTCGAGCGGCAATTCTTCTAAAAGCCCGAAAGTAATATTAACCGGCTGAAAATTTTTCGTTTCGACGTTGGAAACGTATCGGCACAACGCTCCGATTGCCGAATTCGGCGGCGCAGAGAGCAAATTTTCGCCCTGTAAGATGCGCGCCGCGTTTCGTCCGGCAAGCCAACCCGTGCCGACCGATTCGACATAACCTTCAACGCCGGTAATTTGTCCCGCAAAAAACAAATTCGGATTTTTATGCGTCTGCAAAGCCGCGCTGATAATTTTCGGCGAATTGATAAACGTGTTGCGGTGAATTTGTCCGAACTGCAAAAACTCGGCGTTTTCCAAACCCGGAATCAATTTCAAAACCCGTTCCTGTTCTCCGTAGCGGAGATGATTTTGAAACCCGACGAGCGAAAAAGCGTCCGCCATCAAATCTTCCTGTCGAAGCTGAACAGCCGCGTAAGGCTCTCTGCCGGTCGAAGGAAGAGGCAAACCTTTCGGCTTCATACAACCGAACCGCAAAGTGTCCACGCCGCGGCGCGCCAACTCTTCAATCGGCAGACACGCTTCAAACCACCGCGTTTCTTCAAATCTCTTTAACGGAACAGATTTCGCTTCGACGAGCGCGTTATAAAAAATTTCATACTGCCCTCTGTCAAACGGGCAGTTAACATAATCGTCGCCGCCTTTGCCGTAGCGCGCGGCTTTGAATGCGATTGACATATCAATCGAATCAGCCGCGACAATCGGGGCAATCGCGTCGTAAAAATATAATTGATCGTCGCCCGTCAGCTTCATTATTTCCAACGTCAAAGCCTCACTCGTCAAAGGTCCGGTAGCAATTATCGAAACTTCCTCCGCCGGAATCGTTCCGACCTCTTCACGAATCAGTTCGATTTTCGGATGCGCTTCGATTTGTCGCGTAATAAGTTCCGCAAACTTCGCCCGATCAACTGCCAGAGCCGCGCCCGCCGGAACTTTCGTCGCTTCTGCAGCCTTCATAATCAAAGAATTTCCGCGCCGTAATTCTTCCTTCAATAAATACGGCGCACTACCGATTTCATCAGATTTGAGCGAATTCGAACAAACGATTTCCGCCAGCTGATCGGTGCGGTGCGCGGGCGTTTGCCGCACGGGACGCATCTCAAAAAGTTCAACCGCCGCGCCTGCTTCCGCTGCCTGCCAAGCCGCTTCACAGCCCGCCAAACCGCCGCCGATAACATTTACTTTTTTCATACTTCTCAATCGTAACGTCTGACAGAATATTTTTGAAGTTTAACCGCCGAAGCCGCCGAAAATTTATTCATTTTTCGGCGGTAATACTTGACACGGTGACAGGCGGAAAAGTATATTTTGTAATTCGGCTTATTTAAAAGCCACCTTAGCTCAGTTGATAGAGCATTCGATTCGTAATCGGGTCGGAGGCTTTTTTTATTGCCCGTAAAATCAAGCTCAAAATCTTTTTCTCATTTCTTTTCAATAATTTAGTGTTTCCTGAAGTTTCCTGAAGTTTCCCGACGTTTCCCGATGTTTCAGGTATTTACGGGAACGTTTACGGGAACATTTACGGGAACATTTTTGACTGGACTCACTGCTTTCAACTTGTTATGGTCTCATCGTTTAGGGAGATAACGAGATGAGAAAAACGCTTACGGGCAGACCCAATACAGGCTCAGTAAAAACAAAAACACGAACAGACAAAAATGGCGCAAAGAAATCATTCGTGCAGGCGGTTTTCCGCTTTATCAATGAAAAGGGCGCACCCGCCGAAATTTCAAAAGTCACGGAAAATATCACCGAAGCCCGGCAATGGATTCGGGATCAGCAGGATTTGGCTAACAACAACGGTATCAAAGCCGTTCGCTTCCAACAAGTTCTATTTGAACAGTATGCTGCCGAATTTTCCGCGCTTAATATCGTTCCGGCAAAGCGAACGCCTGAGGGCAAATTATATGGCGGCAGAAAATCTTATTCGCCGGTTGTTTCGCAGATCAAGTCTTTGACCGAGTTCTTCGGGAAATTCAAAGTAATTAATATTGAATACGATGATCTGGTTCGCTATAAGAACTGGCGAATTGAAACGCCGATAGTATATAAAAACGGTTCAACTAAAACCCGCAAACCGGCAACCGTCAAACGCGAGCTTGCTTTGCTTTCAAAAATGTTCAATACGTTAAAACGCGCCGGCAAACTTCCGTTCAGCCCGTTTGAACGCGGCGAAACCATTCTGCCATCGGCGGAAATTGAAACCGAGCGATTGCGCGTTCTTTCGCCGGACGAAGAGGAAAATCTTTTCATTGCCTGCGATACGGTCAAAAGCGGCAGAGACCGCAAACACATCAAGCCACTTTTAACTTTCGCCATTAAAACCGGAATGCTCCGCAGCGAAATTCGCGCCGTGCGCTGGGATGATATCGATTTTGAAGAAAACACGATTCACGTTTGCCAGCAAAATACCAAAACAGAAAGACCACGTGAAATTCCCATCGAACCGACAACACTGTTACCGCTTTTATTAAAAATGAAATCTGAAGCAAACTCCGATCAGGATGCGATCTTTTGCAAACTTCCGAAAAGCTGCCGCAAACCTTTTGAAACGGCTTGCAGAATCGCAAAAATTGAAGATTTGCATTTTCACGATCTACGGGCAACATTTATTTCCAGAGCTATTGAACGCAATGTCTCCCCGGAAATAGTTCGCAAAGTTTCTGGTCATAAGCAAGATAGGGCGTTTCAAAGATACCTTCGATTTTCGAAAAGAAGTCTGAATGAAGCGTTTTATCCTTCGTCAGTTTAATAAGTTTTATATAGAGTTAGAATAATTTTAGGATTGATTTCTATGAAATGTACTCAATAAACAAAATCAATAATTTTGGATGAAACAAAAGAT
>CAXTMQ010000286.1:0-6010 GCA_964245305.1 uncultured Pyrinomonadaceae bacterium | reverse complement strand
AACCGCCGAACAGACACGGCGCGACGTTATCGGCGTGGCGCGATTGCGACGCGACAAATTCACCGGCAAGCGCAAATTCGGCGAGTTCGATGCGGGAAAATCTTTCGTTTAATAATTTATTCGCCGCCGCGACCGCGCCGACCGCGCTCGCCGAACTCGAGCCGATGCCGCTGCCCGGACTGATTTTTTTCGTTATTTCGATTTCAAAACCGATGGTTTCGTCAATCGCTTCGAGCATTGTCAAAACGGCTTTTCCGGCGACGTTTTTTTCGGTTTCGACGGGCAAATGATAATCGTCGAGATGCGTGATTTTGACCGTTTTTTCGTCAATAAGGCGCACCCGCATTTCATCGCACGGCGCGTCGAGCGCGAAACCCAAACAATCGAATCCGCAGACGACGTTGGCAACCGTCGCGGGCGCGAGAACGGAAATTTCCTTCATAAATTCAAGCGGCAAATTTTTGCAAAACCGGAAAAAACTGTATTATTAAAAACTTGAATTTCCCGACAAATGCAATACTTTAGCACAAACCGAAAATCACCGCGCGTTTCTTTCCGCGAAGCCGTTCTTAACGGTCAGCCCGCCGACAAAGGTTTATATTTTCCCGAAACGATTCCGACGCTTTCCGACGAATTTTGGGCGAACTTCAGCGAAAAATCGCAGGCACAAATCGCTTTTGAAATTATCAAGCCTTATATCGGCGGCGAAATTGACGAGGCGACGCTTTTGAAAATCTGCGCGGAAACCGTCAATTTCGATTTTCCGCTTGTGGAAATCTCCGAAAAAATCTTCGCGCTCGAACTTTTTCACGGCGCGACGCTCGCCTTCAAAGATGTCGGCGCGAGATTTATGAGCCGCTGTCTGCAATATTTTTCCGGCGCGAAAAACGAAAAAACAATCGTTATCGTCGCTACTTCGGGCGACACCGGCGGCGCGGTCGCCAACGGTTTTTTCGGTGTCGAAGCCGTAGATGTCGTGATTCTTTATCCGAAAGGAAAAGTCTCGAAAGTGCAGGAATTACAACTTACGACTCTCGGCGAAAATATTCACGCGCTTGAAGTTGCGGGAACTTTCGACGATTGCCAAACGCTCGCCAAAACCGCGCTCGCCGACGAAGAAGTAAAACGGGATGTTTTCCTCACATCGGCAAATTCCATCAATGTCGCCCGCTGGCTGCCGCAACAGTTTTATTATTTCTATGCTTATCAGCAGTGGATTCAAAGTTCAAAGTTCAAAGTTCAAAGTTCAAAGTCTGAAGACGCAAACGCGGAAATCGCAAATCCCGTCATCTGCGTTCCGAGCGGGAATTTCGGCAACATCTGCGCTGGAATTTTGGCGCACGTTTCGGGTTTGCCGTGCGAAAAATTTATCGCGGCGACAAACGCCAACGACGTGATTCCGCAATTTTTGGCGAGCGGAGAGATGCGAATAAAATCTTCGGTTTCGACGCTTTCCAATGCGATGGACGTAGCGAATCCTTCAAACTTTGTGCGGATTCTGGAAATTTTCGGACGCGATTATCTAAATTTAAAGGAAAAAATGGAAGCGGTCAGCGTGTCGGATGAAACAACCGCCGCGACGATGCGCGAAGTCTACGAGCGATACGATTACATTCTCGATCCGCACGGCGCGGTCGGTTTTTACGCGCTTCGTGAATATCTGGAAAAGCATCCGAACGACAAGGGTTTTTTTCTCGAAACGGCGCATCCCGTAAAATTCGACTCGGTCGAACGGATTTTAGGAACGTCGGGAGTGATGCCCGAATCGGTCAAAAATTTATTTGCAAAGCCGTCGCGCCGCTTGGAAATCGAAGTTGATTACGATTCTCTGAAAAAATTGCTGTTGAGCAAATTCGTCTAAAAAATTCCGCAATATGAAAGTTTTAAAATTCGGCGGCTCGTCGGTTGCCAACGCTGAAAATATCGAAAAGGTCGTCGAAGTTGTCAGAAAAACAATCGAAACAAATTCGTGCGCGGTCATTTTATCGGCGATGCAGGGCGTAACCGACGCGCTCATCGAAATCGGAAAGTTGGCGGAAAGCGGCGACGAAAATTTTCGCGCGAAAATTAAAGAAATCGAAGAAAAACATAACGACGCGGCGCGCTTTCTGCTCGCCGGAGACGCGCAAAACGGCGCGTTTGATTTTATTGAAAACCGCTTTAACGAACTCAGAAGCATCTGCGAAGGCGTTTTTCTTCTGCGCGAACTGTCACCGCGCACTCTCGACCGCATTATCAGTTTCGGCGAGATTCTTTCGACGAAAATTTTCGCGGCAAAACTCGCTGCGCTCAATATCGGAAATGTTTGGACGGATTCGCGCCAAATCATTCGCACAGATTCAAATTTCACGAATGCGGCGGTTGATTTCGCCGAAACGAATCGGCAAATTCAAGGTTTTTTTAAAACGACAAGTGAGAAAATTGTCATTCTGCAAGGTTTTATCGCTTCGGACGCGAGCGGCGCGACGACGACTTTGGGGCGCGGCGGCTCGGATTACACGGGCGCGATTATCGCGGCGGCGATTGATGCGGAAGTTTTGGAAATCTGGACTGATGTGAGCGGAATGATGACCGCCGATCCGCGCATCGTTCGCAGTATCCGGCAAATTCCGCGCATTTCTTATCGTGAAGCGATGGAACTTTCGCACTTCGGCGCGAAGGTTATTTATCCGCCGACGATTCAGCCGGTTTTGCAGAAAAAAATTCCGATTCTGGTGAAAAATACTTTCGCGCCCGACGATTTCGGAACGCTGATCGAAACCGAATCCGGCGACGAAAAGGGAATTATTCGCGGCATCACGAGCATTGACCGCATTTCGGTTTTGAGTTTGGAAGGTTCGGGAATGGTCGGCATTCCGGGTTTTTCAAAACGGCTTTTCGACGCGCTTTCAAAGGCGAAAATCAATGTCATTTTAATTACGCAAAGTTCTTCGGAACACTCGATTTGCGTGGCGATTGAAGAAAAATTCGCCGATCTTGCCAAACGCGCGGTTGATGAAGAATTCGCGTATGAAATCGAGATCGGCAAAATCGAGCCGCTGCGCGTCGAACGGGATTTTTCGATTCTCGCGCTCGTCGGCGACAATATGAAGGCGCGCGCCGGCATTTCCGGCAAAATGTTCGCCGCGCTCGGTTCGCAGGGCATCAATATTCACGCCATCGCGCAAGGCTCAAGCGAGCGAAATATCTCGACCGTCATCGCTTCAAAAGACGTTCGTAAAGCCGTCAACACTCTGCACGAAGAATTTTTTTCCGACGGCAGCAAGCAAATCAATCTATTCATCGTCGGCATCGGCACGGTCGGCAAAAAACTGCTCGCGCAGCTCGATCAGCAGAGCGAATTTTTACGCGAAAATTTGCGTCTCAACGTCCGCGTTGTCGGTTTGGCGAACAGCCGCAAGATTTTGTTCGATGAAGAAGGAATTGATTTGGAGAATTACGAATTGCGAATTGCGAATGAAGGAATTGAAACGGATTCGACCGGCAAAACAATTGCCGATTTGATCGTCGAAAAAAATCTGCGTAATTCTATTTTCGTAGACGTAACGGCAAACAGCGAGGTCGTCGAAGCATATCCGAAACTTCTTCAAAAAGCCGTCGCCGTGATCGCCTGCAACAAAATCGCCGCGTCGAGCGAGTTTGAAAAATACGCGAAATTAAAAAGCCTGGCGCGTGAATTCAACGCGAATTTTTTGTTTGAAACAAACGTCGGCGCGGGACTTCCGGTGATTAATACCTTAAACGATTTAACCAGAAGCGGTGACGCAATCAAACGCATCGAAGCGGTTTTGTCGGGAACGCTGAATTTCGTTTTTAATAATTATGACGGCTCGCGCCCGTTTTCGTCGGTCGTGCGGCAAGCGCAAATCGAAGGCTACACCGAACCCGATCCGCGCCTCGATTTGAGCGGAACGGATGTCGCCAGAAAAATTTTGATTCTCGCCCGCGAAGCCGGTTACGCGCTTGAAATGGCGGACATCGAAAACGAAGGTTTTTTGCCAAAATCGTGTTTGCAGGGAACGGTCGAAGATTTTTACGCCGAGATGGAACGCCACGAAGATTATTTTAAAAATCTGCTCGACGCGGCGCGGTCGAAAAATCTGACGCTGAAATATATCGCCGGTTTTGACAACGGCAAAGCGTCGGTCGGTTTGCAGAGCATTGACCGAAGTCACAACTTCGCCAATCTTTCCGGCAAGGACAACGCCGTTCTTTTTTACACGAATCGTTATTCCGATCTACCGCTCGTCGTCAAAGGCGCGGGCGCGGGCGCGGATGTCACCGCCGCCGGAGTTTTCGCCGATATTATCCGTGCTTCGAGAGTTTAGAAAAGCGGGTTCAATTCTTAAAACGGCGCGGTTCAATCTTGTAATTTTTGATTTTATAGCAGAGAATCCGCTCGGTCGTGTTGAGCAGCTTAGCGGCTTTAGCACGGTTGCCGCGCGTGGTTTTTAAAGTGTCCTGAATCAAATCTCGCTCGAAGGTTTCGACCGCCGAAGTCAGCGAAACTTGCGTTACCGTATCGGTTGCTTCCGCCATCTGCAAGGTTGGCGGCAGATGATGACCGTGAACGACTTCGCCTTCGCAGACGAGAACGGCGCGTTCGATGACGTTTTCGAGTTCGCGGACATTGCCCGGATAATGATAGCTCGAAAGCATATCAATCGCGGGCGTGGAAATACGTTTGATGGTTTTGCCGTATTCGCGCGCGTATTTTTCGACGAACATTTCTCCAAGCAGCAGAATATCGGATTTTCGCTCGCGCAACGGCGGCAGAAAAATCGTGAAAACATTCAGGCGATAATATAAATCTTCCCTAAAAAAGCCGTTCGCCATCGCTTCTTCGAGATTTTTATTCGTCGCGGCGATCAGTCGAACATTGGTTTTAATCGTTTCCGTTCCGCCAAGTCGCTCAAATTCGCGCTCCTGCAAAACTCGCAAAAGTTTTATCTGCGTCAAAGGCGGTAAATCGCCGATTTCGTCGAGGAAAATCGTGCCGCCGTCGGCTAATTCAAAACGTCCTTTTTTGCGCGTCTGCGCCCCGGTAAACGCGCCGCGTTCATAACCGAACAGTTCAGATTCGATTAAAGTTTCCGGCAGCGCGGCGCAATTGATTTTAATAAAAGCCTTTTTCGCGCGCAGAGAATTATAGTGAATCGCATTGGCGATCAATTCCTTGCCCGTTCCCGATTCGCCGCGCAGAAGAACCGTCGCATTTGTTCGCGCGACCTGCGAAACTTGCTGATAAACGCGGCGCATTTCGTTGGAATTGCCGACGATATGACCGAAATCGTAGCGGTCGCGCAGTTCGTTTAAAAGCTCTAGATTTTCCGCCAGAAGTTTCTCGTTTTCGCCGCTGACGACGCGCTCGACGCTGATTGACTGCGCGATCATCGCCGCGACGATTTGCAGAAAAATCTCGATTTCCTTTACGTCAGTTTTCGCCGCGAGCGTTCCGAAACCGCCGATTATTCCGACGCGCTCGTTACCGTTTTTAATCGGAACGCCGACGATAAAAAGTTTTTTCATTTCCGACAGCCACGGAAAATCCGACAAAATTGTCGCTTTGCTTTCCTTCGTCGAATCAACAAAAGATTTGCCTTCAACAAATGCCTTTTGCAAAACGGAATTTTCCAGATGATTGTTAAAACGCCTGAATTCGGTCGCTGTAAATCCGTCGCTCGAAGCGAGCTGGAGTTTGTCAAAGTCCGGCTTGTAAAGGGCGATAAATGTTTTCGATAAATGAAAATGTTTTGAAATCGCCTGTAAAATCTCGACGAAAACAGTCGAAGGCAGCTTGCTATCGGAAAGCCGCGCCGAGATGTTTTTAAGTTCGGAAAGAGATTGAAAGGTGGAAAAGTTCATAAATTGTCGTCCGCGCCCGACATTATTGTAAGCATAAAATTCTAAAACTTCAAAAATGTAGGAAATTATAAAGAAAAAAATAAAGATGATTCGTTAAACGGCGATTTTGCAACGGCTTAATAGAGCGGCACGTAAGTTGTTACTT
>CAXTMQ010000285.1:0-6037 GCA_964245305.1 uncultured Pyrinomonadaceae bacterium | reverse complement strand
GTAAATCTTTGGTTTGTGATGTAAATTGTATTATCTGTTCACGCACGTTTTTGTTTAGCTTTCCAAACATTTCAGAAAGCCAATTTGAGTATTTATTTAAAGCATCTGAGAACATTTTTTTTTCATCTTCTGTTATTGTAATTTCATTCGCGCGTTTGTCCTCGAGTGGACATCTGAAAAATATATCGCGGAAAGTGAAGTGCCTTCAATTAATAAATTCAAAAGTAGAGCAACTCTTAAAAACAATACATATGATTCTGAAAGAATTCAAAAAACGATAGAAGAGTCGCTCATCAAAATAAAAAACTCCGTAAATTTCTTATAGATCTCATCCAACAAGAAAGGAGGGGCGATTATTCAAATAATCGCCCCTCCTTTCTTTGCGTAAAACTTTGCTGATGGTTTAAGACTCCGAAGAATTTTATTGTCAAGCTTTATTCTCTATTGTCAAACTTTATTCCCTTTCTATAATTTCGTAAATTTTATTTCGCGCCGCCGGCAAGTTTTCCGATGAGCGTGAACAGCGGCAGATACATCGAGATGACGATTGAACCGATGGTTATGCCTAAAAACGCGATCAGCACGGGTTCGATCATTGCCAGCAAATCGGCGATTGCCGAATCAACTTCGTCTTCGTAGAAATCGGCGATTTTGCCGAGCATCGCGTCGAGCGCGCCGGTTTGTTCGCCGACTCCGATCATTTGTCCGACCATATGCGGGAAAACGTCGGTCGCTTTCAAAGGTTCGACGAAACTTTCGCCGCGTTCGACACCGGCGCGAACGCTTAAAATCGCGTCTTCGATAATGACGTTACCGGCGGTTTTCGCCGTGATGTCGAGCGATTGCAGAATCGGTACGCCCGACGATAAAAGCGTCGAAAGAATACGCGCGAAACGGGCGACGGCGATTTTTCGCAGGATGCCGCCGAATATCGGCATCTTCAGCAAAAGCCCGTCAATAACGTGCCTGCCTTTCGGCGTTTTGTAGTAAAAATTCGTTCCGACCGATGCGCTGATGATGGCGACGAGCAAAGCCAAACCGCCCCAACCGGCTAGAAATCCGCTGATGCCCATCACGATGCGCGTCGGCAGAGGCAGAGCTTCGCCCGGACCTAAGAGACCGAGAAAGATTTGCTCGAACTGCGGAATAACGACGACCATAATGACCGCGACCGCCGCGACCGCGACGACGATGACCGCCGACGGGTAGATCGAAGCCGAAATAATGCTGCGTTTTAATTTGACGATTTTTTCGATCAAAGTCGCCAGACGCTGCAAGATCAAATCAAGCACACCGCCCGTTTCGCCGGCTTCGACCATATTCGTGTAAAGATTGTCGAAAACCTTCGGATGTTTTTCCAAGGAGGCGGCGAGCGTCGCGCCTTCTTCGACGTTTTGACGAACCTGATGCAGAACTTCCTTGAAATAGACGTTTTTCTGCTGCTCAGCCAAAATATCGAGACAGGAGACGAGCGGCAAACCCGCGTCAATCATCACCGAAAACTGGCGCGTAAAAACGGCTAGTTCTTTCGCTCCGACTTTCTTTTTTCTGCCGAGCTTCGGCAAGCTGATTTCGCGTCCCTTTTCCGAGGCTTGCGTCATCACGATTTGTTCGCGGCGCAATACTGCGCGCAGTTCGTCCTGGCTGGCGGCTTCTTTTTCGCCCGAAACCATTTCGTTCAAGCGGTTGCGACCTTTGAAGGCGTATGTTGGCATTTTTTCTTTCTAGCTCCTCTTATTTTTGTGATTCCAAATTCCAGATTCAAATTCCAGATTCCAAATCAACTTAGAAAATTTGGAATTTGGAATCTGGAATTTGGAATTGGCAATTATCTGACCGGCGGGCGTTGTCCGATTGGACGACCTTGGGCGTATGGACTCGGCATCGGCGGTTTGCCTTGACCGTTGTAGGCTTGATTCAAACCCGAGCCGCGCTCAATTAATTCTTTGAGTTCGTCGGCGTTCGAGGTGCGCTGCATTGCGAGATCAAGCGTGATCAAGCGTTTTTGATAAAGCGTGGCGAGTGCCTGATTAAACGTCTGCATTCCGAATTTGTCTTGTCCGGTCTGCATCATCGAATAAATCTGGTGAATTTTGTCTTCGCGGATCAGATTGCGGATCGCGGCGTTCGGGACGAGAATTTCGAGAGCCATCACGCGACCGTCGCCCGAAGCCTTCGGCAGCAACGCTTGACACATAATACCTTCGAGAACCATCGAAAGCTGCGTACGAATCTGCGATTGCTGTTCGGCTGGGAAAACGTCAATGATACGATTAATCGTCGAAGAGGCGGAATTGGTGTGCAAAGTGGCAAATGTCAAATGTCCCGTTTCGGCGATTCGCAGAGCCATCTCGATAGTTTCGAGATCGCGCATTTCGCCGACGAGAACTACGTCCGGATCTTGGCGTAAAGCGGTTCGCAGGGCTTCGGCGAAACCGTGCGTATCGCTGGCGACTTCGCGCTGGTTGACGACGCAGTTTTTGTGATTGTGGATAAATTCTATCGGGTCTTCGATGGTCAGAATGTGTTCGTGGCGGTCAACATTGATTTTATCAACCATCGAAGCGAGCGTCGTTGATTTACCCGAACCGGTCGGACCGGTGACGAGAATCAAGCCGCGCGGCTTTTTGCACATATCCACCACGACCGGCGGCAGACCGAGGTCTTGAAATGTTTTTATCTCATACGGAATCGCGCGGAAAACCGCGCCGACCGCGCCTTTTTGATTGAAAAGATTGGCGCGAAAACGCGACATTCCTTTTAAGCCGAACGAAAAATCAAGTTCGAGATTTTCCTCGAAACGATGTTTCTGCGCGTCGGTCAAAACCGAGTAAGCGAGCCGCTTGGTTTCGGCGGGCGTAAAAGCCGCGAAGCCGTCGAGCGGGCTGAGATGTCCGTGAACGCGCACCTGCGGCGGCGAATTCGTCGTCAAGTGCAAGTCCGAGCCGCCTAATTCCGTCATTTTCTTGAGCAGATCGGGCAGCGTTATCGGCGTTTCTACGTTTATTTGCTGGTCGTTCATAATTTTAGTGAAAAGTGAATAATTAATAGTGAAAAGGAAAGGAATATATTTTCAACTTTTAGTTTTTCACTACTTAAGTTCGGCTTGCTGAACCACGTTTGATTTGCGGCGCATCGAGTTGATTACTTTTTCGGTTTCTGCTGCAATACGCGCCGCATTGTCGTCGGGCGCATTGGCGAGAACGCTGTAGACGCGACCGTCGGCTTCCATAAAATAAAACAGACGAGATTGGATAACGCCGCCCGCGCCCGGCGATTTGGCGACCACGACGTAAACTTTTTTATCGCCGACTTCCTTCTGAAAATCGTTGACGACCCAGCCTTGTTCTCTAATCATTCGGTCAATCACCGTGCGGCGCAGAGCCGACGTTTGAATTCCGCCGACGGTTTTGTTACGCGCATTATCGGTGTCCGCGCCCATTGTCGCGCCGACGACCGTAATCGCCGTCGAACCGATATTCATTCCGTTGTCGTCAACCACCTGATACTGCATTTCGTTCGGCGAAGACGCGCCGCGCTTCCAGGTTTTCGGAGCGGTTTCGCCCGACGGCAGAACCGCCGCCGCGTTGTCTTCGGTACTGACTTTCTTGTTCGACTTAACGGTTTTGGTCTGGTTTGGAACAAGATTTTCGCCTGCTTTCAAAGCGTTGGCGAGACGAATCTGACGTAATCGCACACTGCGGCTGCGAAGATTTGCCGCGCGTTGACGATTGACTCTGGCGCGATATGCCCGCCACCATTGTTTCGAGTATTTTTTATACTTTTTGCTTTTCGCCCGTCGTTTCGAATGCGGACCCGACGCGGCGTTGACGGTGGTCAAAGGCGTAATCGTTCCGAGTCCGACCATAATTGCCAAAGATAATGCGATTGCTCTAAAAATCATTGTTTCTCCTTCCTTTTTACAAAACCGTTTCCTTGACGACTTCCTCAATCGTCGTAATTCCTTCGCGCAATTTATGAAGTCCCGAACCGCGCAGGGTAATCATTCCAAGCTCGACTGCTTTGCGGCGAAGCTCAATCGCGCTCGCGCCGATGATAATCAGTTCGCGCAGTTCGTCGGTAACTTCCATTACTTCGTAAAGACCGACGCGCCCTTTATAACCCGTTCCGTTGCAGGTTTCACAACCTTTGCCTTTGTAAGCCTTGAGCGTCTGCGATTCTTCCTTCGAGAAGCCGATTTCGACAAAGGCTTCGGGCGGAAGCTGAACTTCTTCCTTACATTCCTTACAAATTCTTCTGATAAGTCTCTGCGCCTGAATAATGTTGACCGACGTGGCGACGAGGAACGGCTCGATGCCCATATTGACCATACGGGAAATCGTCGAAGGCGCGTCGTTAGTGTGCAGAGTTGATAAAACAAGGTGTCCGGTGAGCGCGGCTTTGATGGCGATTTCCGCCGTTTCAAAATCGCGGATTTCGCCGACCAGAACGATATTCGGGTCTTGACGAAGGAACGAACGCAACGCGGCGGCGAAATTTAAGCCGATCTGTTCTTTCATCTGCACCTGATTGATGCCGGGCAGATTGAATTCGACCGGGTCTTCCGCCGTCATAATATTCGTTTCGGAAGTATTCAAAGCCTGCAATGCGGAATAAAGCGTGTTCGTTTTTCCAGAACCGGTCGGACCCGTCACGAGAACCATTCCGTAAGGTTTGGAGATGTTTCGCTTGAAGATTTCCAAACTCGCTTCTTCAAATCCGAGCTTGGTCATATCGAGCATCAGCTTGTCTTTATCGAGCAGACGAAGCACGACTTTTTCGCCGAAAAGCGTCGGCAAAGTCGAGACGCGAAAATCGAGTTCGCGCGAGCGATTGTCAATTTTGACTTTGATTTTGATGCGACCGTCCTGCGGAAGACGCTTCTCTGAGATGTCGAGTTTCGACATAATTTTCAGACGCGAGATGAGTGCGTCGCGCATCTTCAAAGGCGGATGCATCACGTCATACAAAACGCCGTCAATACGAAAACGAATGCGAAAATCTTTTTCGTAAGGTTCGATGTGAATATCTGATGCGCCGCGTCTTAGTGAATCAACCAGCAGAACATTGACGAGTCTGACGACCGGCGCGTCTTCGCTGGCAATCGCCAACTGCGCCAGATCAATTTCGTCGTTGTCTTCGACGATCTCGAGTTCTTCGCCTTCGTTATGGGCAAATTCAAAACGGTCGAGCGAAACATTCAGATCCGATTCGACCAATCTTTCTTCGACCGCCGCGCCGTTGCCGTTCGCGCCGTTGCCGTTTCTGCCGTTTCTTGTCGGGCGCGGTTCAAATCTTTCGATTCCGTTAACGCCGGCAAGTTCAAAAACGTCAATTTCATTGGTTACGCCGCTGTAATATTTACCGATGGCGACGACGAGCGAGGCTTCCGAAGCAATCACCGGTTCGACGTTCAAACCGGTCATAAACTTGATGTCGTCCATCGCAAAAACATTCGTCGGATCAGCCATCGCCAGCGTCAGCGTCGCGCCGACTTTGGAAATCGGCAAAACCGTATATTTCAGCGCGACTTCCTGCGAAATTAATTTGAGCGTTTCTTTTTCGATCTGAAAAAGGTCGAGATTAATCGAAGGAACGCCGTATTGTCTGGATAAAACCGCAGTAATCACATCGTCGGAAATCAAACCGAGCGCGACCAGACTCGAACCCAAACGCCCGCCGTTCGCGCGCTGATGTTCGAGTGCTTCGCGCAATTGCTGCGAAGAAATTAAATTTTCACGGACAAGGATTTCGCCGAGTTTTGCTGACATTGATAAGTTTTCCTTTTTTTGCGTGCTAAAAAAGAGGATTTTTTTGTGAGTTAAGGGCAGAAATTACTATTATTAAACAGTAATTAAAAACGATGTTAATCATCGTTTTTATAAATAATAATTGTTAAACTAAAAAGTGTCAAGAATCTTTTTGCGTAAACGAATAATTTTCGAGAAATAAAAAAGACCGCAAATCTCAAATCGCGGTCTTTTTTATTTCTATTTTAATTCAAAAATTTCTCAGCTTTTTTTCTTGGTGGTTGATT
>CAXTMQ010000284.1:4015-6040 GCA_964245305.1 uncultured Pyrinomonadaceae bacterium | reverse complement strand
CGTATATAATTTCTGAAAATTTATAGAAAAAAAACAGAAATCTTACGAAAAATCATTGATTCATAACTTCATTGCTTTGCCCTCCGAAGGTAATCTTTAAACATATTTTTGGCTCCTTTTGTAAAAAATAAAAATTTGGCGGGACTGACGAGACTCGAACTCGCACCTTTTTGATAGACAATCAAACGCACAGCCTTTGTGCTTCAATCCCTGAAAAATTGGGTGAATTGACGAGATTTGAACTCGCATCTTTCGCAGTCACAGGGCGACGCTTTGCCGGTTAAGCTACAATCCACAGAAAATTTTTGAAACAACAAGATTTCGCCGAGATGCTTTTCATTTTCAGTGATGTAATCTCAGCGGCATTTGTCTCAAATCAGACGGGCGACAAAAAGGGAAGCGACCGAATTGACTGAGCTAAATTCGTTTTCACGAATTGCCGGAATTGAACCGGCGACCTTTTGATTTTTACGTCAAACGCTCTGACCGATGTAGTCGTCTTCGGCATTCGCCCTGATGCGAAAAAAATTCAGGCGACAAAAAACGAAATGATGCTTTTCAATTAAAAGTTGATGTAATCATTTCGGCATTTGCCTGTAAAAGTCGGCGGAAACGGCAGGATTTAAACCTGCGCGAGCTTTAAAGTCTCGACTGTTCAGCAAACAGTTATGGCTGCCGTTTCATCACGTTTCCAAAGTAAAAAAATAAGCGCGACAAAATCGAAGCGACGTTAGCCGGATTCGAACCGGCAGGCACAAACTTTCGTTTGCTGCTATACCGTTTGCATATGTAGTCACATCAGCATTCGCGCCGAAAATAAAAATTTGGAGCGAGCAGACGGATTTGAACCGACGATGATTGGTTTTGCAGACCAACGCCTTAAACCTGCTTGGCTATACTCGCTTTATAAAATTACGAATTAAAAATTTAATAACATTTGAAATTCGTAATTGATTTTGGCGAGGACGACGGGACTCGAACCCGCAATCTCCAACTTGAAGGGCTGGCGGCTTCAACCGGTTTGCCTACGTTCTCAAAAAAGAAAATACGCGCGGAAAGATTTGAACTTTCAACCTGCTGATTTTAAGCCAGCCGTCTCTGCCGATTGGACTACACGCGCTCAAAAAATTTTGGATTTTGGATTGAAAAATACTCGCGGCAGGAGTCGAATCGGCAATAACGAAGTTTTGAATTTCGCGCGCTTGCCGTTTCGCCGCGCGAGTCTGAGAAATTTGCGATTGCCGATTTTTATTTGCTGTTTATCAACCGATCAATCGCACATCACAAATTGAAAATCGCAAATAACTTTGGTGGATCGGAAGGGATTCAAACCCTTACAAAAAGTTTGCAAGACTTCTATGCTGTCAAATTACATCACCAACCCGGAAATAAAGTTTGGTGTCGAAGGCGGGATTTTCACCCGCACGAGTCTCATTCTCACAAAGCTCCGAGGGATAATCTTTGTGCGTCTCATCGTTCCGCCACTTCGACATAAAAGAAAATTGGTACAGGCGGCGAGAGTCGAACTCGCAATAACTGTTTTCTAAGAACAGTGCCTTTGCCGTTTGGCTACGCCTGCACGAATCAAAAATTGGTCTGAGCGGCTGGATTCAAACCAGCGAACACAAGTTTCCAAAACTTGCCCGTATAGTCATCTGCGGAACGCCCGGAAATTTGTAAAAGTTTGGCTTCGGGGAGAGGAGTCGAACCTCTATTTACTGATTCAAAGTCAGCCGTCCTGCCATTAGACGATCCCGAAATAATTTGGAGACTTCGGCGGGATTTGAACCCGCAACCTCAAGTTTCGTAGACTTGCGCTCTCGTTCCGTTGAGCTACGAAGCCGAAAAAAATGGCGGAAGACACAGGATTCGAACGATTGGTTATGCGCGATAAAGCGCGGCGGTTTTGAAAACCGCCGCCACACCGATTTGGCTTGCCTTCCGTGAAAAATAAAAGTGAGGAATGAGAAATGAAGAAATCACGTTTTTCTTCGAGCAGCAGGAGAAGATTTTGGCAGGCGCGTT
>CAXTMQ010000284.1:0-4005 GCA_964245305.1 uncultured Pyrinomonadaceae bacterium | reverse complement strand
TTTCATCGCCGACGACAGCAAGAATTTTGGCAGGCGCGCCTCGATTTGAACTGAAAATTTCGGTTTTGGAGACCGGCGTTTTGCCGATTGAAACTACGCGCCTTCGATAAAAATTTTGGAGTGAGCGACGGGAATCGAACCCGCAACATCCGGTTTGGAAGACCGACACTCAGCCGTTTGAGTTTCGCTCACAAGATTTGGTGCATCGGGAAAGATTTGAACTTTCACAGCTTTAAAAAAGCGACGATTTTACAGACCGCCTGCCGTAACCAATCGGCGACCGATGCGTGATTTATCAGAACCGTCTGTGTCAGCGGACGGGTTTTACTAAAACAAAATTCGTGTAAAATAAAAAAGGCAGAGGTTTAGACAGACTTCGGACGCAGAAATGCCCGAATCGAGTCGTTTAAGATTTTCTTCTTTGGAACTCGCCAAAGTTTTATCGAAGAAGAAAATCTTTTGAAGCAAACTCTCTGCCTTTTTTGATTTTGTCTGAAAGTCTCGCTCGTCGCCGCATCTTCGCGCGCGATTCGCCGAAACTTTCAGACTTTTTTTTCGGTTATTCAATTGTCAAATATCTTTGAAAAACGCGAAAGGAGCGGTAACTTTTCCGGCTTCTCATTCGAGAACCTTCGCGTTACCGCTCCTAAAACAAATTTCGGATTCAACAATCCGCTAAATTTTCACGTTTCGGGAGCGGAAACAACTCGCTCCCGCTTTTCTAAATCTCTTTTTCCTGACGGTCTAAACCGCCGAGTGTCGGTTGATAATCCGATTCGTTGGCACACAAACCGACTGCCGACAGACTTCTGCTGAACCGCATTTCGATATTCGCGGCGAAGCCTTTCGTTTTTCGATTTGTATTTATCCAACTTTGAATCACAAAAATTATCTCCTAAAAATCATCTCGTTCGACGCATCGCCGAACAGATGAAATTTTTAGCACGACTAAAAATCCTTTGTCAAGACATTTTTTCAAAATATTTTTTACCGAACGAATTTTTACTAAAAATGCCGAAAGCCTTTCGGCTCTAAAATCTCTATTCTGCCACCTATGATAAGTGCAATTATTTCAGCGTTTGCAGTAATTTCTCCGATATGAGAAAAATCGTAAATTTCGAGATGATTTTTCAGCTCGAAAATTTTTTTCGGATCAACCGTAAAAAGCAGTTCAAAATCTTCGCCGCCGTTCAATGCGAAATCTAAATTTGGAATTTGGAATTTGGAATCCGGAATTTTAGTTTCGACCGGAATTTTTTCGGCGAAAATATTCGCGCCGACTTTTGAGGCTTGACAAATATGCGGAAGATCGCTCGATAAACCGTCGCTCAAATCAATCATCGCGGTTACCAAATTTTTCGCCCCCAAAATTTGCCCGATTTTCGTCTGCGAATTCGGTTTTAATTGCCGCTCAATTATTTTTCTGTCTTTCGAGTTTTCGTAAATTTCGCCCGTTTCCAAAAGTTTCAAACCGGCAGCCGCTCCGCCTAATTTTCCGGTTACAAAAATCAAATCGCCGATTTTAGCGGTCGAGCGCAGAACAGCTTTTCCTTTTTTAACTTCGCCCGCCGCAATCGAATCAACGATGATTTTATCCGGCGTTTCGGAAACGTCGCCGCCGACAATTTCGACGGCAAATTTTTTCGCAAGTTGCGCGTAACCGTCGTAGAGTTTTTCAACAAAATCAGTTTTCCAAATTTTACGCGGAACGCCAATCGAAATCATCGCCCAAATCGGTTTCGCGCCCATCGCGGCGACATCGGAAAGCGAAACCGCTAACGCTTTATGTCCGAGAAATTCGGGATTCGTCCATTCGAGCCGGAAATCTATATCTTCGACGAGCAAATCGGTCGTGATTACCAAATCGGTTTTTGAATCTTTCGGCAAAACGGCGCAATCGTCGCCGATTTTGGGTAAATTGTAGCGGCGGCGAATCGTTTCGATGAATTCAAACTCGGTTTTCATAAATTTATTGACAGCGATTGGCGAAATACATACAATAACGACGGCACAAATATCCAAAAATTTAACATAAAAGAGGCTTGAATGGGACTTCCGGCAACAGCTATACCTGAGAAAATTTTCTTTAAAATCGGCGAAGTTTGCGATTTGGTCGGTGTGCAGGCGCACGTTCTGCGTTATTGGGAAACCGAATTTCCGATGCTTTCGCCGCAAAAAAATCGTTCGGGGCAGAGGAGTTATCGTCGCCGCGACGTAGAAATCGCGCTTCGCATCAAAGAACTTCTTTACGATGATCTTTTCACCATCGCAGGCGCGAAGAAAAAACTGCAAGGTGAACTGCGCGAAACGAGCCGTTTGAAAATCGTGCCGTCCGAATCCGCGCCGGGTCAGGACTTTATCAAAGAAGTCAAAATGCCCGAACCCGCGCCGATCAAGGAAATTGACGCGGACGGCGAACTCGAAGAAATTGACGAACTCGAAGATTTTGAACCGGTGATGCCCGTCGAAGTTTTAGACGAAGAACGCCGCGAGGCTTTGACATCGCTCGCCTCGCAACTGCTCGAACTGCGCGAGATGCTAAAAACAAACCGAAGCGAATTAGCTGCGCCGCAAAGAAAATATTAAATTTGACATTCTACCGAATCGTTTCTAATCTGAATTAGATGACGGGACGTAGCGCAGTCTGGTAGCGCGTTCGCTTGGGGTGCGAGAGGTCGTGAGTTCAAATCTCGCCGTCCCGACCAAATGTTATAAGAGTCTCAAGTAAAATTGAGGCTCTTTTGATTTTGAGTTGGTGTTTAAACGGTTGCATAGCGGCTTATAACGACTCAATTTATACTGACTGCTTCGATTCTGTTTTCGTCCAAACTGCTGACCGCCCGCATTATTACCGACAAATCGGCTTGCATACTCCAGGTTTACTCTTGTATGCGAATCAGTAGTTGAAAACGAGCAGAAATAAAGCGACTGCCAGTTTTCCCAACAATGAATGAGCAAAGCGTTGGTTGAACGAACCTTGCCGGCTTTTTGGATATTGGTTTTTTCAATGATCCAGTTAAACAGACTTTCAATCGGTTGGCGAAATTTACTGACCAGCCGATTGTGATATTTTGCAGCGGCGGTTAAGTCGCCGCCCTTCGGCTTTTTCTGCGGCGTAATCAGGACGCAGGCTTGCGCTTTGAAAAACGAGCGCAGTTGTTTGTCCAGATAAGCCAAATCGCCGAACACGGCGCGGGCTTTGATAATCGGTGCTTGTTCTTTGACCGCTCTTGAATCGTGAACGGCGGCGGCGCACAGCCAGACGGCTCTCGGCAGCGGCAAGCGTCCCGTGCAGCGTTGCGCCGTAAAGTGCAGACGCACGCCGTGAAAGCGCGTTTTCTTGGCGGCGCAATAGCCGACCGCCGCGACTTCGCGGGCGACTCGTCCCGAATAAGAATGACCGTTTGCAGCCAGCATCACTGGCAGCGAATCAATAATCTGGTCAGCCTCCGGCACACCGCTCTGCTCATCAAGCAAGGCGAACAACCATTTGCCGCAGGTTTGCAAACTCGCTTCGAGTTGATTGAGCCGATAAACAAATGTCTGATAACTCGGCAGATGCGGAAACCAATCAAGCCAATAGTTTTTGATAAACTCGTGCATTTGTTTTTTCTGCGAGCAGCCGCTCAAATGAGCGAAGAACCAGATTGTGATAATTTCCTGGTCAGTAAAGCTCGGCTCTCGATTATTACTGAGCCGTTGAAAACAAGTCGCGGACGACGTATCGTAAATATGGCAGACAAACAGATAAATTTGAATCAGTTGATTTTCCATCGCAAGAAAATTCTACCAATCAAGCTGTTTGTCTGCTTTTTCAACTACTGATTCGCATTTGTGTTTCGAATAGCTGAAATACTGCTATGACCGTCCCGACATTATTCATATTTCAACCGGCTGAAATTTACTCAAATAAAAAAGGCTATTGAGCTGATTGCTCAATAGCCTTTTCCATTTAATGGTCGGGGCGAGATGATTTGAACATCCGACCTCACGGTCCCGAACCGT
>CAXTMQ010000283.1:4733-6117 GCA_964245305.1 uncultured Pyrinomonadaceae bacterium | reverse complement strand
CTGCACGTTTGGACGAATGAGTCAAGCGGCACGGCAGGCTGCACGGCAATGGAAAAAGCGAATATGGGACGAATCTTATATTGGCTCGACGCAAAGAAAAATCCGGTTTTGATTCAGCTTCCGAAAGGCGAATACGCCCGACTGCAAACATCTTGGAAACTTCCGAAACTCTGAAAACCCTGCGTGAACTGCCCGTCGGAGCGCGGCTTCTAGTCCGCTCGAAAACCGATTGGCGCACCGCCGTCATTGCCCGCTTTTACGAAGAAACGGCAACGATTATCGTCTGCTCGCCGTCTGGCAGAACCTATCGCCTACAACGCCTGTGCGAAATGGAAATCGTCTTTGACGGCAAAATTCCAATTCTCAAAACCGACACGGAAGAAAACTGGCGCGACAATTTCACCAAATACGATTCGCGTTGGTGAAATTATCACGCCAATTCTATCATTGTTGAATTTGACCTATACCCACTGTTGTTCCGCAAGGATGAGTTACATAGCCGTTACTACCCGACATAGCAGGCTCAGGATGTGTTTCTCCGCTTGAATCAACAAAGGCAATAACTCTGGGTCTGCCTCCAACATATGTTGATGTTGAGCAAGGAGTCGAGCCGGCACTACAAGCAGTAAAAAGTATTAAAAGGCTAAACATTACTAAGTTTCTGATGTTTATTCTCATTGTAGTTCACTACTTGTTCTAATGAGATTTAGGACCTCGGTCGTCGTCGCGTTGTCAAGCAACAAATCTGCCGGAGTACTATAAATAAAACCGTTCACTCCATAAGCGTTATAGCCTTGAGGATCGGGAAATTGTCCGCCATAATTTGCTACAAGTTGCTGCTTATTAACCATTTGTTGCTGCAATTCTGTTTGATTACCCATCAAATAATCATTAGTAACGACCGAATAGGTCAAAAGCATTGCTTCTACTGGTGTCAAATCATCTGGTGAACTGCCGGAAAAACTTGCGTCGGCATCTCTTAATTCACTAACCCGCTCCGTAATTTCACTACTGACGCGATTGTATAATGCCATGCGGCTTATTCTTAGCGACATAGGCGGTTTGCTAAGGGGCGGTCTGTTTCTAAAACTAATTTCATCATTCCTAATAGACTTTAACTCGTTTACAAAATCAGCGGGTTCCATAATTCCTTCTCCGTTTGCGCGAAGTCGAACAAACTCTCTGGCATTGGGGTGCGCGGCAGAATAAGCGGGCGTGTTAAATCCACGCAAAGTCTCAGCCATATAACTTAAATCCGAATCCGATAGAGTAACGAGTTTATTGAAAGCAACGTCGGTTAGAATTTCAGCTAGTTGAGTTTGAGTAATCATCTTTGACTGATTCCAAGATTTTTGCTCATCTTCCAACAACAAGTTTTTATTTG
>CAXTMQ010000283.1:0-4723 GCA_964245305.1 uncultured Pyrinomonadaceae bacterium | reverse complement strand
AAACTTGCCAGATTATTGGGGGCAGCGGCTATCGTCGCCGCATTATTTTCTTTTGGAATATTGATTTCCGTTAGCGCGTTTCTAAGCGTTTGCCGATATTCCTCCGCATTGGTTGTGCCGGAAGTAGAGCTTGTTTTCCAAAAAAAGATTCCGCTCATCAGTAATGCGAACACGCCAAAAGCTAATGCTAACTTTTTCTTTATATTTAACATTATTAACTCCTTTTGATTTTGTGGGTTTGGATGTGTTTACTCTTATCACGAGAATGAGATAAGGTAGGGCAAATAGTTGTTGAAGCCAAAATCGTCAACTACAACAACGATTCGTCTGCATGGGTGTAAAACTTCTTCACTATAGCTCAGATGGAATTTAATAACAAGAAAATTTTAGTTTCGGAGAAAACAATTAGTTGAGAATTGTAACGAACTCGGCAGCATTCTTAAAACTTATGATTGTCGCCTCATTTAATCTAACTTTAATCTGTTTACACCGATGATTTTGCGGCTCGCGTTTTCCTGCACGAAGACGACTAATTTCAAATTTTCGCGCTTCCAGTTCGGCTGAGTTTGCAGTGCGCTTTCGAGTTCGAGTGTCACTTGTTCGGCGGACAGAATTCCGAGCGATTTCAAATCGCGGACGACCGATGTGTGAACGAAATTTTTGCCCGCGTTTTCGCCGCCTTTGACGTTTGAAGCCAAATCGTCTTCGGTGACGGCAAGAAAAACCGTCGCGTTTTGATGCGCCGGAGCATTTGTTATTTTGACTTTCAATTTATCGTCGGTCGGCACGATTTCGACAGTCGCTTTCGGCGTTTTCAACGCATCGGAAATCGCTTTGTTCGCCTTGCCCGCGTCGCTGCCGACGAATTCTTTTTGCCCGTCAACGACCATCTGCGGCGTGTAATTTGAATCGAGTTTCAAAGCCTGCGAATAAAGCTGTTGGCGGCGGCTGAAAATTCCCGACGAATATTCATCTTTCCAGCCGAGACCGTTCCAATAATCAACGTGCAGCGCGAGCGTTACGATTTCCGCGTCGGCAATCGGTTGTTCCTTTTCCAACTGCGCCAAAACGCGGTCGGCGGGCGGACAACTCGAACATCCTTCGCTGGTGAAAAGCTCGACTAAAACCGGCGTTTTTTTATCTGTCTTCGTTTGTTCAGCCGGTTCTTTCGGCTTCGCCTGCGGCGCGTCGGCAATCGCCGTATCGCCTTGAAAACTACACGCGAAAAAGCCGGATAGAATTATCAACAGTCCGATGATAAAAACGTGTTTCATAGAAATTTTTCGGAAAAATCTAGCTTTGATAATTCAATTTGTTCACGCCGTAAATTTTCTTTGTATCTTTGCCCTGCACGAACACGACGAATTTCAAATTATCTTTTTTCCACAATGATTGTAACCGAATCGCGGCTTCGGTTTCAAAGTTTTTAGCGGTCGGATTAATTTCTCCGAGAAGATTCAACTCGCGCGCGACCGATGTGTGGTCGAGCGTTCTGCCGCCGTTTTCGCCGCGTTTAACGCTCGTTTGCAAATTGTCTTCGGCAATCGCCAGCCAAACGTAAGCGGCTTCGTGCGCGGGCAGATCGGCGATTTTTATATTTAATTTATCGCCTGTTTTCATCGAGATTTCGATGTTAGTTTTCGGATTTTTCGCCGCGTCGCTAATCGCCTGGCTCGCCGTTCCGAGATTGCTGCCGACAAATTGCGTCTGACCGTCAACGATCATCTGCGGCGTGTAAATCGAATCGAGCTTAAATCTTTCCGCATAGCCGTTTTGCCTTTGGCTGTATTCGGCGGACGAAAACGGGTCTTTCCAGCCGAGATTATTCCAATAATCAACGTGCAGCGAAAGCGTGATAATTTCCGCATTCGGATTTTTCTGTTGGTTTTCCAGTTGCATCAAAACACGGTCGGCGGGCGGACAGCTCGAACAGCCTTCGCTGGTGAAAAGCTCGACTAAAACCGGCGTTTTTTTATTTGCGTTCATTGTTTTCGATGGTTGATTCGTCTGCGCCTGCAATTTGAAACTCTGCAAGCTCCAGACGGTTAATCCGATAAAAGCGGCGGCGACCGCGAAAATTAAAAATCGTTTCATAATAAAATTTCTCCAAAAGTTCTATCTGTATTATCCGTATTTTCTGATGTTTTATTCCCGTTTTGCGTTCAAGTTTTGTTTTGATAAACTTAATCTTTGCCCAAACGACAGGAATTTTCATCTATGCAAGCAGCGGTCAAGAGTCAGCAAGAAGTTATCGAAGTGCGCGGCGCGCGAACGCACAATCTCAAAAATATTTCCTTTTCATTGCCGATCAACGAATTAACGGTCGTGACGGGCGTTTCCGGCTCGGGAAAATCTTCGCTGGCGTTCGATACGATTTACGCCGAAGGGCAGCGTCGCTATGTCGAGTCGCTTTCGGCTTACGCTCGTCAATTTCTCGAACGAATGGATAAGCCGGACATTGACGAAATCATCGGCATCGCGCCCGCGATTGCAATTCGCCAGAAAAATACGACCCGAAATCCGCGCTCGACCGTCGCCACGCAGACGGAAATTTACGATTATTTGCGCCTGCTTTTCGCCCGCGTCGGGCAAACTTTTTGTCACGTCTGCGGGCGCGAAGTCAAAAAAGACTCGCCCGAATCGGCGGCGAATGAAACGCTCGAAAATTTAACCGAAGGCGCGAGATTTTACGTTTTGTTTCCGGCTGAACCGTCGGAAGCCCAAAGTCCAAAGTCTAAAGTCCAAAGTCATTTGCATATCCAAGCTGTAATTCTGAGCTTGATGCAGCGCGGTTTTTCGCGTCTGCTCAGAAACGGCGAAACGGTTGAACTGCAAAAGCCGGAGGACTACACTTTCGGCGATTTTGAAGAAACCTTCGTTCTCGTTGACCGCTTGAAAGCCGACGAATCAATCAGGCAAAGATTGGTTGATTCGCTGGAAATTTGCTTTCACGAAAATCATTCAGCCGTGATTTTGACGACCGAAAATGAGCGGCTTAATTTTTCCGAAAGATTCATCTGCAAATACGACGGCACGATTTACGAAGAACCCGAACCGCGCCTTTTCAGTTTTAATTCGCCGTTCGGCGCGTGTCCGACTTGCCAAGGGTTCGGCAATTCGATTGACATTGATTTCGACTTGATCGTACCGAATCCGATGCTCTCTTTAGAAGACGGCGCGATTAGCCCGTTCACGCGCCCGCAATACGACTGGGCGCAAAAGGAATTGATGCGTTTCGTCCGTGCCGAAAATATTCCGACGGATATTCCTTTCGCCGATCTAAGCGACCGGCAGAAAGCGGAAATTTTTGAAGGAACGGGAAAATGGCGTGGCGTGCGCGGATTTTTCAAATGGCTCGAGACGAAAAAATATAAACTTCACGTCCGCGTTTTTCTGTCGAAATATCGCGGCTATACGATTTGCCCCGAATGCAAAGGCGGACGACTCAGACAGGCGGCGCGTGATGTGAAAGTCAGCGGGCGCAGCTTGCCGGAAATTGTCGCGCTTTCGATCACCGACGCGGCGAAGTTTTTCGACGAACTCGAACTGTCGGAAGAACGCGCCGCGATTGCCGACAAACTTCTTTTGGAAATTCGTCGCCGCATCAAATTTTTGTCGGATGTCGGACTCGAATATTTAACGCTCGACCGGCTCGCTTCCACGCTTTCGGGCGGCGAAGCGCAGCGTATTCAACTGGCGACGAATCTCGGTTCTTTGCTCGTCGGCGCGTTGTATGTTTTGGACGAACCTTCCATCGGTCTGCATCCGCGCGACAACACGCGGCTCGTAAAAATTCTCGAAAACTTGCGCGACATCGGCAATACGGTTTTGGTCGTCGAGCACGATGAAGAAATGATGCGCTCTGCCGACTACATTCTCGACATCGGTCTCCACGCGGGCGAACTCGGCGGCGATCTCGTTTTTGAAGGAAATTTCGAGCAACTTTTGAAAGATAAAAATTCGTTGACGGCGAAATATTTGCGCGGCGATCTGGAAATTAAGATTCCCGCCAAACGCCGCGAAACGAATCCGAAACGCCAAATCGAAATCGTCGGCGCGCGTGAGCATAATTTGAAAAATGTTGATGTCGAAATTCCGCTCGATATGCTCGTCTGCGTCACGGGCGTTTCCGGCTCGGGCAAATCCACTCTGATTCACGACATCGTTTATGCCGGATTGAAAAAAAAGCGCGGCGAATGGAAGGAACACGTCGGTTTGGTGAAAGAAATCAACGGCGCGAAATTCGTTGATGATGTCGTGATGGTTGACCAATCGCCCATCGGCAGAACGCCGCGCTCGAATCCGATTACATATATCAAGGCTTACGACGCGGTGCGCGAAGTTTTCGCCGCGACCAACGGCGCGAAATCGAAAGGCTTTACCGCGTCGCATTTTTCCTTCAATGTTCCCGGCGGACGCTGCGAAACTTGCCAAGGGAGCGGCACGGTGACGGTTGAAATGCAGTTTCTCGCCGATGTCGAATTGACCTGCGAAGATTGTCGCGGAACGAGATTCAAAACGGAAATTCTCGACGTAAAATACAAAGGAAAAAACATCGCTGAAGTTCTCGACATGACCGTGCGCGAGGCGATTCATTTCTTCAAAGACGCGCCGAAACTCGTCGGCAAAATTAAGGTTTTGGAAGAAGTCGGACTCGGTTATCTGCGGCTCGGACAATCGGCGACGACCTTGAGCGGCGGCGAAGCCCAGCGCGTCAAACTCG
>CAXTMQ010000282.1:0-6129 GCA_964245305.1 uncultured Pyrinomonadaceae bacterium | reverse complement strand
ATTCCATACTTCTTTCTGTTTCTCCACAATTTTTCTTTTGCAACTAATAAAGTTCTAATAATCCGAAACTCATTATTTACAGATTTTGTTAATTCAATTCCATAAACAGGAGTGATAAACATCTTACTTCTCATATCTTAGTAAGCCTTCGTCAAATCAACGCCCGTGTAATAATGTTTGATGATTTCGTCGTATTTCACGCCCATTTTGGCTAAACCGTAAGCTCCGTATTGGCACATTCCTACGCCGTGTCCCCAGCCGCGTCCGGTGAAGGTGTAGGCGATGGCGCGATTGTTTGCGTCGTAGCGTTTGTTGATGACGAAAAGTTGTTCGTTGAGTTTTAAGGCTGAACGGATTTTGCCGCCTTTTAAGTGAAACGTGCTGTTTGTGCCGACGATTTCCAAATCAACGGCGCGGCGCGAAAAGCCTTTTTGGGCGACGCGGACATCAATCAAATTTCCGATGCCGCGCACGTATCTGGAAAGACGCGATTGGACGGCGGACGCAGAGAGATTGACGTTCCAATTGGAGAAACTCGACATTCGTTCGGCGGTCGCGGGCTGGTCGGTCGGTTTGATTTCGAGATAGACGACTTCGCCGAGCGCGCTCGTTTGAAACGAAACAATTTCGCCGCCGACGAGCGCGGTTTCTTTGACTTGGTAAAGCTGATCGCCGAATTGTCTGAGCAGAAAAACGTCCGGGCGAACCGTTAAAGTTTTGCTTGTTTTTCCCGTTTTCAAAATCAATTTTCCGTCCGCGCTCGACTGCGCCGCGCCGGTTTGCAGCGCGGGCATCCATTTCTTTTTCGTGTAAATTTGCTCGACGAGGCGCAGCATTTTAGCGCGTGAAAATGCTCGATTCGGCTTCAAAGTTAAATCAGGATAAAGCGAAAAATAGCCGTCGCGGAATAAAATGGCGATGTCGGCGCGGCGGTCTTTCGGAATTTCGGCGGCATCGTCAAAGGCGAGTTGATAATTGATGTCGGCTTCGGACAAAAGCGTGTCGGCGTATGCGTCGCCGTAAATCATCTGCGCCAAAACGCGGGCGAGTTCCGGCGGTTTGGCGGAATCTTTGTTGACGTTCGGAAAAGTTCTGCCGAATTTTATGGCGATTTGATTGAGCCAGTTCGACATCTCGCTTTGCGTCGGCTCGTCTTCAAACCAATCGTCGGTTAATTGATTGGTCGAAAGCTGAAAATTGTTGACGGCGAGCAGAGACATCAGTCTGACGAGTTCGAGATTTTTCTCATCGCGCAGTTTGGCGGGAACGCGGACGGTTTTGATCAAAAACGGCTCGAAATGCCGATGACCTTCGAGCGAACATTCGACGCCGCGCAAGTAAGGCTCGTTAAACTCGAAAACATTTTCCGAATTTTCCGTCCGCCCGCCGCACGTCGAAGTGTAAAGCGCGTTAATCGGTTTGCCTTTGTAAGTAGCGACTACACCGCGCGTTTCCAAAACGGCTTGCGTGCCGGTTTTTGTTTCCGACGAAAAACCTTGATAAACCTGCGAGCGAACGGTCGGCAGCAAGTCGAAACCCTGCGTTAAAAATTGATTGATGTTGGCGACCGCATAAGTTCGCGCCGCAATCGCCTGCGCTTTTTGCGCTTCGATGGCGGGCAGACTTAATTCGTTCGGCACAACGCCCAGCAGATAATCTTCGAGCGAAACCGCATTGACGACCGACAAAGTTCCGCGCGAATTGACGAAAACTTCGATGCGCCCGCGATACGCTTTGCCGTTAAATTTAACGGGCATCGAGCGTTCGTTAATCGAGCCGAAAGCGACGGGTTTGAGCGACGTAAAACGCGAAGTCGCGCTGCCGCCGGAAACGATGACTTCGCGCAGATTCGGGTTGACGGCATCGGCAATCGGATTTAGTGAAACAATCTGTTTCACGCCGCCCGGAGTCGAATCTTTGGGCGTTGAAAGAATCAAACTGCGAACTTCGGATTTTGAATTCTGCGCGATTTGCTTTGATAAATTAACCGCATCGGCTGACGGCTGGACGAATTTTTCCGTTATCATCTGCGCTTCTTCAAAACCTTTATCGCTCAGATCGGCTTTGAATTCATCGGCTTCTTCAATCGTCGAAATTTTCTCGCCGATTGAAACGCGCCAAGTATTTTTCGCCGCGTCTATCAAAACAGCGGTTTTTTCATTCGTCGCTTCGCGGATTTCTTTGGCGAGCGCGTCGGCTTCGGTTTGCGAAGCGATATTGGGAATTTCAAAGTGATAAATTTCATATTCCGGCGGACGATACGAACGCGCCGCGACCGTGATTTTGTTCGCTTCCAAAAACTTATTCGGCTCGCCGACGCTCGAAGCGACGAGCGACGAATCCGCAGTCGTAATCGAAACCGTTTGCGCGTTCGTCGCCAACCCGATGCGGATGACCGGCTCTTGATTGAGCATTTGATAAAACGGCGCGAAGGCTGAAATGTCGGAAGCGGAAAAGATAAAAACGAAGCAAATGAATAAAAAACAGCGAGTATTCATAATTGATAATAATAACAAAGAAGCCGTTTGATTTCGATGAAATTTTGTCAGGCGACGAGCATCGTTCCCGTGCCGGAATCGGTGAAAACTTCCGAAAGCAGAGCGTTGCGCGTCGTGCCGCCGATGACGTGCGCCGATTTTACGCCGCGTTTGAGCAGCGCGGTCAGATTTTGCAGTTTGGGAATCATTCCGCCGGAAGCCGCGCCGCTCTCGATTAACTCTTCGGCTTGCGCGACGGAAAGCCTCGAGATTTTCGTTTCCGGTTGGTTCGCGTCGAGATAAATTCCGTTGACATCAGAGAGCAAAACGAGCTTTTCGGCTTTGAGCTGGACGGCGATTTCGGCGGCAATCGTGTCGGCGTTAATATTAAAAATCTGCCCGTCGTCGTCCGCGCCGAGCGACGAAACAATCGGCATATAATCATTATCGAGCAACAGACTCAAAAGATTCGCGTTGATTTGCAAAACGTCGCCGACGTTGCCGAAATCAACGGTTTCGCTGATGCCGGTTTTTCTATTTAAAATCTCTTTCGGCGGACGTTTTTCGGCGTGGACGATATTGCCGTCAATGCCCGAAAGCCCGACCGCCGGAGTTCCGCGACGGCGCAGAGCGGCGAGAATTTCCGTATTGATTTTTCCGGCAAAAATCATCTTTGCCAAATCCAAAGTTTCGTCGTCGGTAACGCGCCGCCCGTCAATCACGGTTTGCGCGATGCCTAATTTCTGCGCGAGTTCGGAAAGCTGTTTGCCGCCGCCGTGAATGACGCAAACCTTAATTCCGACTTGATGAAGAAGTGCCAATTCTTCCGCCAGCGACGCGAGATTTTCTTTATCTTCGGTAACTTTACCGGAAAATTTCACGACGAAAATCTTGCCTTTAAATTTCTGAATATAAGGCAAAGCCTCGCGCAGCAGTTCTAATTTCTTATCGTTCATATATGCTTTTTAAGCAGTTCGACCATCTTGGCGGATTCGACAACCGGAACTATTTCAAATTCGACCAGATCGCGCCATTGCAAAATCCATTGCTGTAAAAGGCTCAAATCTTCGCACTCCATCAGTTGAAAACAACGGTCGAAATTGCCTTCGATCCAGCTCGCGTGATAAATCAGTCCTTCCGGGTTCATCCGTCCCTGCTCCGCAAAGCGTTTGTAAATCGGCGCGGCATCGCGGTTTTTGAATTTTTCGACGATCATAAAAAGCATAAGTTTTTATTTCATAATTTCCGTCATAATTGCCTTTTGAACGTGGAGACGATTTTCGGCTTCGTCAATGACAACCGAATTCGGCGAATCAATCACCGCGTCGGTTACTATGACGTTTCTTCGCACCGGCAGACAATGCATAAAAATCGCGTCGTTTGTCTTTTGCATTTTCGCTTCGTCAACAATCCAATCTTTTCTCAAACCGGCGCGAAATTCAACATCTTTTTCCGTCGCGCCGTAAAATTGCGACGCGCCCCAACTTTTCGCATAAACGACTTCGACATTCTCAAACGCCGCATTGACATCGCTTGAAATTTCCAGACTGCCGCCGTTTTCTTTCGACTGCGTTTCGATTTCCGTCATCAGTTCCGCGTCGAGTTCGTAGCCTTTGGGGAAAGCGATTCGTAAATCGTGACCGAACTGCGCGGCGGCAAGCGCGAACGAATTCGGTACTGCCATCGGCAGAGGTTTCGGATGAAACGCCCAAGTTAATAAAACTTTCTTTTTTGATTTCCCGAACCGTTCCCGAATCGTCAGCATATCCGCCATAGATTGACACGGATGATGCATTGCCGATTCTAAATTTATAACCGGCTTCGTCGCATATTTTTCAAACGCCGCCAAAATCGGGTCGGTTCGCTCTAAATTCCAATCTTTCAACTCCGCAAAAGTTCGCACACCGATTGCCGAAACGTAGCGTTCCAAAACCCTAACAAATTCCTTCAAATGCTCGGTCTTGTCCGCGTCCATCACCGCCCCTTCCCGATGTTCGAGCGTCCAGGAAGTTCCGCCCGGTTCTAAAATCACGGCATTTCCGCCGAGTTCATAAACGCCGATTTGCATCGAAGCTCTGGTTCGCAAACTCGGATTAAAAAACACGAGCGCGACGGATTTTCCGTCGAGAATTTTTTCTGTGTTTTCGCCGCTCTTAAATTTCAAAGTCGCTTCAATCATCGCTTCGAGTTCAGCGCGGGAAAAGTCGGATGTTTTTAGAAAGTTCATAAATAATAGTCTCGCGTTTTTGCTTAGAAATCCTTCAAATCAAGCAAATCACCGATTCGTTCGATTGTAATATCTGCTGCCGGATATTTAGAAATTTCTTTTTCGTCGAAAGCATAATGTCCCTGACGCGGGAAAACGGTTGTTACTTTTTCGCCCCAAACTTTTTTAATTGCCGCGAGAATTCTGAGTTTGTCGTCAATCAAAACATAATGTTCCGCCGGATAGCGGCGTTCCACGTCTTTTAGTTCCGTTTCCTTGTGAATGTAAATTAAAATATTGCCCGCGACGGCTTCGTAAAGTCCCGAACGCTCGATTTTGCGCGGCTGAAAAACGACATCGCCGTCGCTCAAGATGACGACCGTGCCGAGTTTTTGACAATGTTCGATGACATCGAGCGAGTTCGGAAACAGGCGATTGGCGAACGGATAATTGATTAAAAAAGTCGAAACGGCGAGAACGTGCGAATCGTATGGATTTTCGACGCGGTAACGCTGCAGCGCGCCGAGATAATCGGCGTAACCGAGTTCGCTTCGCAGTTCTTCAAAAATTTCCCAGTAACGATTTCCGCGCTTTTCGCCGACTTCTTTTTGCAAAAAATCGCGCAGATTCTGCGCCACGCGGTCGTTATCGAGCAAAGTATTGTCAACATCGAAAAGAAAAACCAACTTGTCCATAAAATTAATTTTATCCGAAATTTGTCTTTTTGCTTTTGCAAATCTTGAACAAATATCAAAAATATGAAGATTTTATCGCTTTGCTATTCACTGTCAGCTATCAAATATTAAAAAGATTTTATCTTAAAAATTAGCCGACAGCAGGCAGCGGACAGTTTTGATTTTCAAATTTTCGGTTCTTTGATTTTTGTGCAAATGCTCCTTTGTCTTTTTACTTTCAACTCAAAAATTTCACGCCCTCGCGGTTGATTTCAGAAACGTAAACGTCAAAATCAATCGAGGTTTTTTCATAAACTCCGCGCATTGCGTCGGCAATTTTTTTTCCCGTTTCAAGAGTTTCGCTCAACATAAAAACGCTCGGACCCGAACCGGAAATGCCGCCGCCGAGCGCGCCTGTTTTTAGACTTTCCAATTTTACTTCGTCGAATCGCGGAATCAAATTTTTTCTGACCGGCTCGACAATAAAATCTTCCAGACTGCGGGCAATCAATTCGTAATCGCCTTTCGACAAAGCCGCGACTAACGCGCCGATATTGCTCCATTGTTTGATCGCAATTTTGAGCGGAATTTCCGACGGCAAAATGCGTCTGGCTTCCGAGGTTTTGATTTCGATGCGCGGATGAATCACGGTCGCAAACATTTTCGGAAAATCGAGCGCGACAATATCGAGCGGATCGCACGAACGCACGAGCGTAAAACCGCCGAACAGACACGGCGCGACGTTATCGGCGTGGCGCGATTGCGACGCGAC
>CAXTMQ010000281.1:0-6147 GCA_964245305.1 uncultured Pyrinomonadaceae bacterium | reverse complement strand
ATCAACCAGAATCCCGAACAAGCGGAATTTTCCGCGTTCGTCGCAATCGTCCTGATTGCTGAACTGGCGGCAGCCGGGCGGATGAGTGTGAATTTCCAGAACTGCCGTTTGATAAGCCGGATCGTCGTCGCGCGCAATCGTACTGCCGAATGAGCGATTGCGGCTAACTTCTTTCCAGAAATAATTGCCGGTTTCAGTGTCCCGGCAAACCGCGTATAAATTTTCGGTAAAATTCGCCGCGTCCGTTTCGCTACGCGCGTGAGCTAAAATTTCCGCGAAGATATTGCACGGAATTTTTTCGATTAATTCGACGCGCGCTTCTCCGACCGCCAATTCCGGGATTTTAACGGCGAAAGCGGAAAGCTCGACGACGGCTTGCATCTCACGCCGGCGGGCGCGTTTGAACACGCCGTTTTGGGCGATGACGATTTCATAAAGCGGCGCGGTGATTGGCTGGTCGGACGCGAACAAAAACTTTCGCTCGACGAGTTGCGGTATGTTCATTTCGTTTGAAAAAGATTGGAAAAGTTTTGGCGTGTTCAGCGAACCGACTGCCACAGCTCGGAGACGGTATGCTGGGTTTTAATAAGAGCGTTTTTCGGAAAAGTCTTTTTGCCGTCGAGCGTGAACAGGAATTTTCGCGCGTCGTCTGTGTGCGTCCGGCAGCGATTTGCGGCTTGATGGTTATTGAACGGGCTGTCAAGAATCAATCGCCAAACGCTTTCGATAGTATCGAGACGGCATTCGGGCGCGATGTTTCTGCCGAAACAAATGCCGCCCGAAGAATCAAGATTCGGAAACGGAGCGGCGCAGATTTTCGATTTTTGATTGATAGTTTTGTCGAGCGTCGCCCACAAGTAATAACTTTGCCCGGAGCCGAGCAATAAAAGCGTCGGAAGCGGAATTTCGATTTCGAGAATCGAATCGTCCGCGCCCTCGTCATCAGATTCGCGTTCATCACGAGGGCGCGGGTCGGTGATGAAAATCTTTCGTCGTCCGGCGGGCAAAAGGCTTAAAATTTTGTGCGTTTTCTTTTCTTGCGCGAATCGTAAGACTAAGCTATCAAGCCAGCCCGAATCGAAAGCGTCGCGTGTCGAAAAAGCGCGCCCGATCTGCGCCGGGCTTAAAAATTTCGTTCGCTCGACGCTGCCTTCGCGCCAGCTCATCTGATAATGTCCTTCGAGAAAGAACAGCACGGCTTTCGCGTCTGTCGGCGCGGCAAAGAAATTCTGATTTTCAATTTGACTCATAACGCTTTGTTTCAATCATCAAAAAGCTAATGCCGGCTCGTCGGCGCGTTCCTCGAAATCCGCCAAAATATTTATCAGCAGTTTTGAGTCGTCGTCCGCCGCAAACGGTAAATTTCTTTGCCGCTTATTTGCCGGCAGCCGCCCGGTGTTCCAAATCCCGATGAGTTCCTTGAAAGTCGAAAGCGCATTAAGCTCAATCGAAGCGTCAATGCTGTCCATACTCGCAAAATAGTTGCTTACCGCTTGGTAGTCGGTTTTTAATTTTTCCAAGGTCTCTTCGGTCCACTCGTAGAGTTCGACCGGCTGGCAATATGTCGTGTCAATGAACGGATTGGCGGTATCGTGATAAATAAACTCGATTAAATGCAGAAACCGCCGGATTTTCGGATTCTCCCGTTCTTTGTCGAGGACGGAAAAAGGCGGCGTTGCGCGGCTGATCGGCGGCAGAGATTTATGCTCGACGTTAAAACTCGCCAGCATATCGCGCCAATTTTCGTCCGTCTCGTCGGTGTCGCGCCACAAAAACGCGAGGACTGCGAACTGCAAACACGGGCGGAACTCGCGCCATTCGATTTCGTCGCAGCAAAAATCGTAATTAACCGGCTCAATCGGGATGTGGTCGAAACGAAAATCCGTCCAATCGAGCCACGTGCAGAGCGGAAAGTAACGGTCGCTGACGAATTCGATAAACTCATACTCGCGCTCGGTGTGATATTCGTTGTAGCCCGTTCGCTTGAAACTCGCGCGCGATTTTTTCCAATCTTTCGGAAAAAGTTTTTGATAAAGCGCGTAGAGCCGCTCGCGTTCGAGTTCCGAGGCGATATAGCCGATGGTGTCGGAAATCGTGTTACAGCCCGCTTTCCAGCGCAAATAGGCGACAGTCTTGTCGAGTCGCCCGCGAAAATCATCGCCCGTCGCGCTGCTAATTCGCCTCTGCTTATTTTCTTCAATCAAGCGGCGGGCGACGGGCGGAAGTTTGCAGATGGCGCGAGCGTTCAAAGTTCTGGTTTTGACTTGTGCCATATCGCAAAAATTCAAAATCCGATTGGAATCTTTTCCGTTTGAAAACCGCTCTCAACCGTTGCCAAATCCTGAAATTGCTTTTTCATCGCCTGAACATCGTTTTCGCTTTGGCGCAGATATTCCTGAACCTGTTCGATGTCAACGAGCGACATTCTTTGCCCGGTTGTCCCGTCGCGCATATAAAGGCTTTCGGCAAGCTCGTAAATTTTCAGAGCGGTTTCCGGTGCGCGTATGAGCCGCCGGAACGCTTCGTCGTTTGCGCTCGAATTGTCGCGGCGGTCGCTTCCGTTTTTCGCTTTCACGCCGCCTGTTGTCCGCCGCTTCCTTTATGCTCGGCTTTCTTGACAATCGAAACGATCATCTGTCCGGCGCGAGTTTCGCGGCTGATTTGCGCGTTTCTGATTGACGGGTAATGCGGACTCAAAGCCGCTTTCAGCAAGTTATCGTCTGCGGCAATCGCCACGTCGAGCGGAAACTCCTGCCCTTCGATTTTGACGATTGCCGTTGCCGCCGCTTCGGTTGCGGCAGCATCTTCTTGAGTTTTCGCATCTCCAGCCGCGCTCGTCGTTTGCTCCGTCGCGTCGTCTGCCATCGGCGATTCGCTCGCGTTTTCGTTTTCGGTAATTGAATTTTCGCTCATAATTTTTAGCTTTTTAGAAGAGACTTCCTTGAATGTTATTTCCCGCGCCCGATTGGTTCGCGGTCAGCATCGGCGCGATTGAAACCGCGGCGTTCTTTTTCGTCGCCGCTTCGGGTTGCGGTTTCCCGGTTTCGGCGCGTTTCGTTTCCGCCGCTTTTTGCTCGCCGCTTTCTTTCGTTCTGTTCGACTGATTGGTTGCCGGTTGAGTCGGTGCGGCTGTGGCGGCGGTTGTCACTTTCGTCGGCGCAACTTTCTTCGCCGATTTAGCTTTCGACGCTCGGAGCTGCTCGATATATTTGACGGGCAAAGTTTGTCTGAAACGCGCTAATTTCGCGCGCACAAGCTCGGCAATCTGCGTCAAATCTCCGCCTTCCGTTATTTCAAGAAAATCAATTTCCGGCGGCAGATTATGCGATGTCGCGCCGACGATTACTTTGCGCGCGTTTTTCCCAGGTTCGGCTGGCAGCAGAGTCAAATTTAAATTAATCGTGCATTTTTCAAACTCGAACGGCTCGCGTCCGTCCGCCACCACCGCGCTCACGCCGTTTTTGCCCGCGCTCGTCGTTGCTGCTGTCGTCGTTGCTGCTGGTTTACTCTCGGCGGAGGCGGAAACCGTCGCCTCCGTTTTCGCAGCAACCAGATTTTCCGGTGTCGGCGACGCAGATTCGTCGGCGGTATCAGCGGGTTGATTCGCCGGATTCGGAATTTCAACTGAAGATTGATTATTTGGTTTTGACGATTCAGCGGCGAGTTTGTCATCGGCTTGAGCGATTGTCGGTGCAGTTACCGTCATTACGTTCGCGTCCGTCGCCTGCGCGTCGCCGAACGGTTCGCCCGATTCGACAAAGCCCAAAAACTCGTCTCTTTTCCCTTCGACTACGGCGGCGGATTCTTCCGGCGAAACGGACAAAGAAACATTTTCGCTTGCCGCCGCGGACTCGGCATCGCCCGATTCGTTGGTTAAAGGCGCGTGCGATTGTTCGTCCGATTCGGCATTTTTAATCGTCGCCTCAACAGGCGAAACGGTCAGCTCTGATTTTTGCGCTTCTACGGTTTCGGGTTTCAACTCGCGGAATCGCTCGCTGAAATTCTCGACGAAGATTTGATGAAGCCGCCTTCGCTCGGTCTCGCGCGCGACGTATTCGGCTTTTTCCCATAACTGGCGCGCCAGATTTTCGAGCGGCGCGGGCTGCAAGTTTTCCTTGACGACGTTTGCCGTATGTTCGGCTAAACGGCGGGCAGTGAATTTTAACGCTTCGACCGTCGAAGCATTTTCAAGATTTAGAAAAGAACCGGCTGTTAATGTTTGCATTGTTTTCTCTTGAAGTTCCTCCAAAATTTCGCTCGTCTGCCGACCGCTTTCTTTTCGCTTGCCGGAAGCATTTTGTTGGAAAATACTTTTACAAGGAATGAATTCCTCTGTTACGAAATATGTCATCAGCGGAAGGATGTGGTAAAATTCCGTAACAAATATGACCGGAAAAGAAAAAATACTGGAGTTTGCTCGAAAGAGGAAAACATTTCGTGCCGGGCAAATCGAGCGAGGACTGGATTTGCCGCGAACTTATCTTTCGCGTCTGGTCAAAGAAGGTCTGCTCGAAAAGGTTGGCTACGGGCTTTACAGTCTCGCCGATGGCGATTTTAATGAAGCGCAGAGCTGGGTCGAAGTCGCCGTTAAAGCTCCGAAAGGCGTTTTGTGTCTTCTTTCGGCGCTCGCTTTTCACGAGTTGACGACGCAGAATCCGTTTGAAGTTTGGCTCGCCGTGCCGCGCGATGCGCATCGCCCGAAAATCGAATTCGTGCAAACACGGATTTTTCGTTTTGCGCCGCGAGTTTACGAAGCCGGAATCGAAACGCACATCATCGGCGGCGTGGAAGTCAAAGTTTATTCGGCGGCGAAAACCGTCGCCGACTGTTTTTATTACCGCAACACGGTCGGGCTGGACGTGGCAATCGAAGCGTTGCGCGATGCCTTTCATCGAAGAAAGGCGACAGTTGATGAAATGTATAGTTTCGCTGAGATTCGCAATGTAAAGAGTGCAATGTATCCGCATCTTTACGCCCTTAGCGTGTAAAATAGATTTTAGGAATTTAAGTTTTTAATAGAACATTCGCTCTTTAGGAGAGCATTTTCGTTCACGGTTTTACGAATGCCCGAACAACAGAACATCGAATACAAACAGAGCTGGCACGACGATTATTTGAAATGGGTCTGCGGTTTCGCCAACGCGAGCGGCGGAACGATCTTTATCGGCAAAGACGATGACGGCAAAACCGTCGGCGTAGCGGATTACAAAAAGCTGATGGACGATTTGCCGAATAAGATTCGTGATGTGCTGGGCATTATGGCGGAAGTCAATCTGCACGAAGACGGCGGATTGTATTTTATCGAAATCATTACGCCGCCGTATTCCGTCCCGATCTCCTTGCGCGGCAATTACTACTACCGCAGCGGCTCGACCAAACAGGAATTAAAGGGCAACGCGCTGATGGAATTTCTGCTGCGGAAATCCGGCAAAACTTGGGATGATGTCGTCGAACCGCGAGCGACGTTGGCTGATATTGATGAGGAGACCGTTAAGCAGTTTAAAGCCGATGCTGCCAAAGCCGGAAGATTGCCGACAGACGACGGCACACTTTCGCTTGCCGATTTTCTCGACAAATTGCGGCTGACGGAAAACGGGCAATTAAAACGCGCCGCAATCGTCATTTTCGGCAAAGACCCGGGACGTTTTTATCCGAATCAAATCGTCAAAATCGGACGCTTCGGCGCGGAGGACGATGATTTGAAATTTCAGGAGGTCGTTGAGGGAAATTTACTTCACCTCTTGCGCGAAACCGTCTTTGAACTGAACCGCAAATTTTTCGTCAAACCGATCAGTTTTGAAGGTCTTCAGCGTATCGAAAAAGACGAATATCCGGTCGCGGCGGTCAGAGAAATTCTGCTCAACGCGCTCGTTCACCGCGATTATATGAGCAGTTTTATTCAAGTCAGAATTTACGATGATAAGTTTTGGGTTTGGAATTCGGGAAAGTTGCCCGAAGACATCAGCATCGAATCTTTGCGCGGCGTTCACTCATCGCACCCGCGCAACCCGCTGATTGCCGACGTTTGTTTCAAAGGCGGCTACATTGATTCGTGGGGGCGCGGCACGCTGAAAATCATTAACGCCTGCCGTGAAGCCGAGCTGCCAGAGCCTTCAATTACCGAACAGTTTGGCGGGATGCTGGTGG
>CAXTMQ010000280.1:0-6200 GCA_964245305.1 uncultured Pyrinomonadaceae bacterium | reverse complement strand
CCTTTCACACGGACAGAGACTTGTGTCGTGTCGAAAAATGTAGATTATACGAAATTGTCTCGGAGCAGGTCAAATCTGCAAACGCAGTCGCGGCGGATTTTAAGCGGCTGGCTTTGTCTAAAAACCGGTTGAACTTTTCCGGTATATCAAAATTGATATGCCGGCTATCAAAATTGATATACGATTTGTGCCGGTAATGTGCAGACCTTTTTTCAAAACGACCTTTTTAATCTGATAGCCGAGTATTCAAGCAACTTATCGAGTATCGTTTTGTAACTTTTCGTTTGGCATCTGAATTGCGCTAACAAACTCGAAGCAAAATAATCAATTCTAATCGGAGCGAAGTAAGTACCAAATTCGATACCTGTTTTGCTCCGAAAGATGTTCTTTTCCCGCAATATTGTAATATAAGTAGGAGAAAAACTATTTCTGTAAAATCTGCAAAAAAGGCGAAAAGTTCAAAATTGAAAGCATTGTGCGTCGGCATTAACGATTATCCGTATGAAGGCAATGAATTGAACGGCTGTGTCAATGATGCCAAAGCGTGGACATCAACGCTCAATAAAAATTTCGGTTTTGCGAGCAGCGACATTAAAATACTGCTCGATTCGCAAGCGACAAAGAAAAATGCGCTTGACGCGCTAAAAAGTTTGCTGGCGGGCGCGAACGCCGGCGACCATCTAGTTTATACGAATTCGTCGCACGGCTCGTATGCCGCCGATACGAGCGGCGACGAAGCGACTTACGATGAAATCATCTGCCCGTATGATATTGATGCTAACCAAATCGTAGACGATGATCTTCGCAATCTTTTTCAGAATCTACCAAAAGGCGTTAATCTCACGGTCATTCTCGACAACTGCTTTTCCGGCACGGCGACCCGCGCCGCCGTCAGCGACATTTTGCCCGGAATGAAAACGCCTGACGACCGCCGTGTGCGGTTCTTAAGTCCCGCTCTGCGCGGTATGAATGTTCTCGAAAATCCCTGGACGGCAAAGCCGAAAAGCCAAATCAAATACCGAATCGAAAATGAATGAAATTCTTTTGAGCGGCTGCACGGACAAGGAATATTCCTATGATGCGTATTTCAACGGCATTTATCACGGCGCGATGACATATTTCGCGCTTCAGGCAATGCGCGAGGCGAATTACAAATTGACTTACGCGCAGTTTCATCAACATCTTCAGAGTTTAATTGATGCCGATTATCCGCAGCATCCGCAGCTCGAAGGCAAATCGGCGAATAAGAAACGACAGATTTTTTCATAATCGAATTCAAAACGACAGGGAGCGTGAAAAATGCCAGACGAGTCGAAGGTCGAGAATATGGATTGGCAGAGCGTTCGCAAAGTTTTGCGCGACTCGAAGCCAAACACACGGGCGATTGACCTCGACCCGCAGGAAAAGGCTCTGCGCGATTATTACGGCGAGGAAAATTTCCGGGAATTGCGCGAGCTGTCTGCAAAAGCCGAAGAAACCAAAGCCGCGCTCGGTAATGTCGTATTGCTGCCCGGTATAATGGGTTCGCATCTTTCGGTCGTCGAAAAAAGCGGCGACGAGGACGCGGTTTGGTTTAATTTCTGGCGCATCGTCAAAGGTGATCTGGAACGCTTGAAATTGAATAAAGACGGCAAAACTAACGTCAACGGCGAGACGGTTAAAGCGACGGGGTTAATCGGCTGGTATTACGCGCGGGCTTTGGAGAGTTTGCAGGCTGAGCCGTTTCCATACGATTGGCGTTTGAATGTCAGCGATGCGGCGGATAAACTCGCCGATTTTGTCAAAGCGAAATTCAATAAAAATGAAACGGTAAATTTCGTCGCGCATTCGATGGGCGGCTTGGTCGTGCGCGAATTTATTCTCAGGCATGGAACATTATGGAGCGACGTAAAAGGCAAACTCGTAATGCTCGGCACGCCGAATTCCGGCTCGTTTGCCGCCGTGCAGACTTTGATGGGCAAAAACGACACCGCCGCCAAGCTCGCCACGATTGATTTATGGCACAATTCGGCGGAGATTTTCCGAATTATCAACACGTTTTTCGGGATGTATCAGCTCTGTCCTTCGCGGCTCGTCAATCCCGAAATCTATGAGAAAACGCTCTGGCAGGCTTTTACGGACGTTTTGTTCGACGATTATCTTTTGCAGATTCCACAGTTTCACCAACAATTATTCGATGATCGCGCTTTGACCGTCGATGCGGCGCGAATGACTTATATCGCCGGCATCGGCTACGATACGGCGTGCGGTATGAAGTTGAACAACGGCATTTATGATTTCGTCACGACACTTGACGGTGACGGAACAGTTCCGCATAAACTGGGACTTCTTGAAGATATTACGACCTATTACGTCGAAGAATCGCACACCGATTTGCCGAATAATCGTCTGGTTTTGGAATCGGTTAAAGATATTCTCACGAGCGCGAACGGCACGACCGCGCACCTTACAAACATTAAACCGGAAATCAAACGCGCCCGCTCGGTGCGCTCGATTGACAACGGCGATTTACAGCAAGCCGCGATCATCGCCGAGATTGTCAGAAAGGAAAAATGCGCGTCGCCGGAAAAAATTTCCGAAATCAGAAAAGTCGAACCGGCAATCGTTTACGAAGCCGAGAAAAAAGTTTTACGCTCGATTTTAGGCGGCAATCTCGATTTTCAGGAAGAGCCGGTTTCATACTTTCCGAGCGATACGGACGAAATAGAATACCCGCCGGTCAATACGCTCGATGTCGAGATTTTACAAGGCGACATCGTCGGCGTAAACGCGCCGATTGTCGCCGTCGGGCAATATCAAAACATTCCGCCGAGCGGCTCAATCGGCGATATTGATACTGCGCTCGATTATTCGATCACGCTCGCCTTTTTGAACGGCGCAATCGGTACGGATTTAGGACAGCTTTTCATCGTTCCGCTCGACGGCAAACAACTGCACAAAGATGTGAAAGCCCTGATTGTCGGCGGAATGGGACAGCATACACGCTTTAACCGCGACAGCCTGCGCTATCTGACGATGAACGTCGCGCTCGCGGTTTTGACACTCGGCTACGACCGATTCGCCACCGTTTTAATCGGCACGGGCTACAAAACGATTTCGGTTGACCGCGCCGTGAAAAGCATTTTGGCGGGCATCGCCGACGCATTCGAGCGCAAGCCGAGTGATAAACACGGAAAGCCGGCGAATTTGACGCTCACGCTGGTGGAAAACAAACCGCCGCGCTTGAAAATGATCGAAGATACGCTTGGCGAGATAGTCAACAAACAGAAGGACGAAAACGAGTCGTCAATCACCGGATTGAAAATCAATCGCGTCGCCAAGCCGAAAACGATAATTTCCGACGCGATTATCAAGCGCGTGAGAAAACGCAGCAAAATTCACGCGGGCGATTCGGCGCGCGAATATGCGAAACGTCGTAAGGAAGACGAAAAAGATTTGACGCGCACTACCATCGAGCGTTTTCCGGCACTCGTTAAACTTTCTGCGCTCACTTCGACGGCGGCGATTCCGATGCGCGAAATTCCGGTGCAGGATTTCATTATTGATTCGGCAATCGAAAAATTGCGCGACGGGCGAACTTTCAAGGAACAGGATAAATACGCGCGTCTTCTGCACACGATGCTGATTCCCGAAGAATTTCAAAGCCTTATTGACTCGAATCGCTCGCTCGTTTTGCTTTTGAACCGAGACGCGGCGGCGATCCCTTGGGAAATGATCGGCTACGGTAACGCGAGCGGAATGTCTAATTTCGGAATTAATTTAAATGTATCGCGGCAGTTCAGTTCCTTATCGGCTTCGATGCCCGGTGTCGCTCCGCCGCTTAATGATACCTTTAAGGCTCTGGTTATCGCCGATCCGGCGCGCGAAGAAGATTTGCGGCTCGCCGGAGCGCGTATCGAGGGCGAGCAGATTAGAAATTTGTTTGTTCAGCTGAAGGACGAATTAAAAAATCGGGTTGATTTTCAATTCGAAACGCGCATCGGCTATGAGCAGTGCGACATTGTAGAGATTTTAAGCCTTATCACCGATAAAGAATTCGACCTCGTGCATTTCGCCGGACACGGAACTTTTAATCCGGCGGACGCGACGAAAAGCGGCTGGGTTTTCGGCAAAGACGAAAAAAACGGAAACTTGAAAATCTTGACAGCGCGCGAAATTTTTCGCCTGCGCCGGGTGCCGCGCCTTGTTTTCGCCAACGCCTGTTTCTCGTCGCAGCTCGGAACGACCGAGATGTGCCGCGATTTGCCGGCGGCTGAAACGAATCGAACTTTAGCCGGACTTGCCGAAGCATTTTTTCTGCGCGGCATCGAAAACTACATCGGTGCGGGCTGGCAGGTTGACGACGTTTACGCGACCAATTTCGCCAAGACCTTTTACATCGAAGCGTTGGCGAAAGGAAGAAATATCGGTGAGTCTTTGAGCGAAGCCCGAATCGCAATTTCGGGGCAAGCCGCCGAGCCTGTGCGGATAAACTCGACTTGGGGCGCATATCAACATTACGGCGATTCAAATACGCCGCTCGTCAAATAAAAATTGAAATATCAGGAGAAAAAGAAATGACAAATCTTGTAAATGTTCCCGGAATTGAAAATACGAGTGAGACGTTCAGAAAAAAAGTTCTCGACATCGCCGACCGGATTTTGATTGACCCAAATTTTTTGATGGCGATTATGAGCTTTGAATCGGGCGCGACTTTCAGCCCTGCGGTCAAAAACAAGCAGAGCGGCGCGACCGGATTAATTCAATTTATGCCCGCGACGGCGAAGAATTTAGGAACGAGCATCGCCGCGCTCGAAAAAATGACCGCCGAAGACCAACTCGATTTCGTCGAAAAATATTTTACGCCGCATAAAGGCAAACTTTTAACCATCGAAGACGCATATATGGCGGTGCTTTATCCGAAAGGCATCGGCAAAGGCAGAGATTTCGTTTTGTTTGAAAAGGGGACGACGAAATACAAACAAAACAGCGGTTTGGATGTAAACGGCGACGGTAAAATCACCGTCGGTGAAGCGTGTAAAAAAGTTGCCGAACGGCTCGGCACGACGAGCGTCGGCAACATCGTCGAACTCAAAAAAGGCGACAAAGGAGCGGCGGTCGAAAGTTTGCAGGACGATTTGATTGACCTCGGATATTTGACGCTCGAACAAAAGAAAACCGGCATCGGCATTTTCGGAAACAAAACCGAAAGCGCGCTGAAGCAGTTTCAGAAGGACATTTTATTGAAAGACACGGGCGTTCTGGATTTGCCGACACAAGCCGCGCTGCGCCAGATAAACGACGGAATGAAAAAAGGCAGTTCTGGAGGAATTATACAGGCTTTACAGCAAAAGCTCGTCTCTCAAAAATTTCTGACACAAGCCGAAATGAACACCGGCATCGGCATTTTCGGCAATCGAACGCAAAACGCTTTAATTCAATTTCAAATTAAAAACAAAATTGAGCCGAACGGAAGTTTGACCGACGAAGCTTTTCGCCTTTTGTTCAAAACGCCCGCGCCCGTCGTTCCGGTTCCGACAAAGCCGACCGCGTCGGGAATTGATTTCGTCCTTCCGTTGGAAGGCGCGGGCTTTACGACTTACAACCGCGAGCCGAACGGCGCGGATCAATTCGGCACGGAATTAACGATTAACGCGATCATCGCGCTCGCCGGAAGATGGTTTCTGCTTCACCCTGAAGTTCGCCTGCAAGTCGGCGATATTTCCCGCAAAGGCGGCGGTAAATTCCCTCCGCACGCTTCGCACCAGAAAGGCATTGATGCGGACTTTCGACCGATAAGACGAGACAATCGAATGGACCCGATCAGCGTCGGCGAAGTTCAATATGATACGATTCGCAGCGAAGAATTTATTCTTCTCGCCCTGAGCCGTCATCCGAACGCGACGATTTTTTTCAATGATCAACGCCTTATCAATAAGGGATTAACTAAACACGCCAAAGGTCACGACAACCACATACATATTCGCTTCGCGTAATTTAGCGGACAAAGTGCCGAACGAATTTCGGCTAAATTATTTGAAGGCGGGATTAGTGCGGAACTTTGTCGGATTTTATTTTGACTTTTCATTAAATCAAGCGTAAGTTTCTAACTGAGATACTTTGTGAAACTTTTCTCGCAATTTATAACGAGGTGAAGACGATGAATGGAAAGAAAAAAGTATTAATAATCGGCGGCGGTTTCGGCGGACTTTTTACGGCTT
>CAXTMQ010000279.1:1244-6207 GCA_964245305.1 uncultured Pyrinomonadaceae bacterium | reverse complement strand
GCACGGGCGCGGTCAAAATCACGCCCGCGCACGACCCGAACGATTACGAAGTCGGGCTTCGGCACAATCTCGAACAACTCGTGATAATGAATGACGACGCGACGATGAACGCGAACGCGGGCGCGAATTTTGAAGGTTTGGACAGATTCAAGGCGCGTGAAAAAGTTATCGAACGGTTTGAAGAATTAGGTCTTTTGGAAAAAATCGAAGATTACGAAATTTCTCTGCCGGTTTGCGAACGCTGTAAAAATATTATCGAGCCGCTTTTGTCGGAACAGTGGTTTTGCAAAATGGACGAAATGCGCGACCTCGCGCTCGACTCGATGCGAAACGAAGGCGCGCCGCATTTTTATCCAAACGTGCCTAACGAAAAAGTTTATACGAACTGGTTAGAAAATTTGAAAGACTGGACGATTTCGCGGCAGCTTTGGTGGGGACATCAAATTCCGGCTTGGTATGACGCGCAGGGCAATACGTTCGTCGCTAAAACATACGAAGAAGCCGTCGAAAAAGCCGGGACGAACGATTTAACGCAGGATGCGGACGTTCTCGACACCTGGTTTTCGTCGGCGTTGTGGGCGTTTTCGACGTTTGGCTGGAACGGTGAAACGACGGAAACCGAAGATTTGAAAACATTTTTGCCGACCGATGTTTTAATAACGGGACGCGATATTATTTTTCTCTGGGTTTCCCGGATGGTGATGCTGACGGAAAAATTTGTCGGCGAAAAACCGTTTGAAGATGTGGTTGTAACAGGAACGGTTTTGGGTAAAGACGGCAAGCCGATGTCGAAATCGCGCGGCAACGGCGTTGATCCGTTGGAGATGTTCGACAAATTCGGCGTGGACGCGACGCGCATTTATCTCGCTTCGCTTGCGACCGGCGCGGATATTAAATGGAACGATACGCAAATCGAAACTTTTCGCAATTTCGCCAACAAAATCTGGAACGCGACGCGCTTTTGTCTCTTGAATTCTGATGGCGCGGCGGTTGATTATTCATACCTCAATCCGAAAGCCGAACAGCGCGAAATTGTTCAGGCAATCGGCGACGAGTTGATTGACGACGTTGACGAGGAAGATGAAGAATTTTTAGACAAAATCGAGCCGGAATTTGCCAAAGACAATCCGAAGGAAAATCTTTCGATTGCCGATAAATGGATTATTTCGCGTCTGAATAAAACGGCGATTCAGGTTAATAAATCGCTCGATAAATATTTTTATCACGAAGCCGTGCGCCTGCTTTATCAATTCTTCTGGAACGATTTCTGCGATTGGTATATCGAACTCGTCAAAGACGAAATCACGTCCGAAGAAATTAACACGACGCGCGACGCGGCGCGGTCGAGAATTCTCATGATTCTCGAACAGTCTCTGCGGCTTCTGCATCCGTTTATGCCTTATTTAACCGAAGAACTTTGGCAAAAGTTGCCGAACATTTCGAGCGATTTGCACAACGCGGCTTATCGCAACGCCGCGCCGACGATTATGCTCGCCGATTTTCCGAAAGGCGACGAAAATCTGATTGACGAACGCGCCGAAAATGAAATGCAAACCGTTATTGATTTGATTTCCAAAGTTCGTAACATCCGCGCCGAGATGAATATCAAACCGTCGGATAAACCGGCGATTCACGTTGCCGCGAACGCCGAGACGCAGAAGATTTTCAAAGCCAACGAAGGGCAGGTCTTAAAACTCGCCCGCGCCGAAAAATTGGTTTTAGCGGAAACGCTCGACGTGCCGAAAGCGTCCGCCAAAGCCGTTACCGTCGCCGCCGAAATCGCCGTGCCGCTCGAAGGTTTGATTGATTTTCAAAAGGAAATCGCGCGGCTCGAAAATCAGGTGAATAAATTACAAAAGGAAAACGAAGGACTGCGTAATCAACTTTCAAACGTCAATTTCATCGAACGCGCTCCGGCGGAAAAAGTTGACGGAATTCGTGATAGAGTCGCGGAAATCGAAACGCAGGTGAAAACTTTGCGACAGAATTTGGAGGCTTTAAAGTAATACAATGAAATTTTTCGGCGTTTTAATTTTACTTTTTCTTTCTATGACGGCGGCGAGCGCACAGGAATTTCCGCCGGTTGGAACGATTGATTTTTACGGTTTGCGAACCGTTTCCCGGAAACAGATCCGCGAAGTTTTGCCGATCAAAGAAGGCGACGCGGCGATAAAATCGAAGGAGGAATCCGACGCGATTATCGAGCGGCTGTCTGCGCTGCCGAACGTCGTCGAGGTAAAAATCAATTTCGGCTGCTGTGACAACAACGGAAAATCGAATCTTTATATCGGCATCAGAGAAAAAGATTCGCCGTCATTAAATTTTCGCGCCGCGCCGAACGGAAAAATTCGTTTGCCGGAAATTTTCATTAAAACAGGCGAAGAATTTTCCGAAGCGCACGAAAAAGCGATTCTCAAAGGTGATGCGATTGAAGACCGTTCCGAGGGACACAGCTTGATGAAAAATGCGGAAGCGCGGCGGATTCAGGAAAAATTTATTCCGCTCGCCGATCAAAATCTGCCGCTTTTGAGAAAGGTTTTGCGCGAATCTTCCGATGCCGAACATCGCGCGCTCGCCGCGGAAGTTATCGCTTATTACAAAGACAAACGCGCCGTCGTTCCCGATCTCGTCGCGGCGGTTAATGATGAAAACGGAACGGTTCGCAACAACGCGATTCGCGCTCTCGGTGTAATCGCGGTTTACGCGCAGATTCATCCCGAAAAGAAAATAAAAATTCTGTTCGAGTCGTTCGCGGCGATGCTCAATTCAATTGAATGGACTGACCGGAACAAATCTTCGCTTGTTCTGGGCGAATTGACCGCCAAACGCGATGTAAAATTACTCGCACTTTTGCGGGAAAAAGCGTTGGACTCGTTGATCGAGATGGCGCGTTGGAAAATTGATGGACACGCCATAATGCCCTTTGTAATTCTCGGTCGCATCGGCGGATTAAGCGAAGACGAAATCGGGCAATCGTGGACGGGCGGCAGACGCGAAGAATTTATCAATCGCGTTCGGCAGAATTTGAAAATAAAATAAATTGATTATGAACTTTTTAGAAAACAGCGAAATTCTCGGCGACATCGGCGAGTTTTTGCGTGAAGACATCGGGCGCGGCGATATTACCACGCAGTCAACCGTTTCGCCGGACGTGAGCGGAATGGGAAAATTTCTGGCGAAGGAAGCGTTGGTGATTTGCGGTTTAGAGGTTGCCGAAGCCGTCTTCGCGCATCTCGACCCGGAAACGCCGGAAATCGAAACGACTTTCAGCGACGGCGATGAAGTCGAATCGGGAACGATTTTCGCCACCTTAAAAGGTTACGCCGACGTTCTTTTGACGGGCGAGCGCGTCGCTTTGAATTTGATTCAAAGAATGTCCGGCGTGGCGACTTTGACGCGCCAATATGTCAAAGCGATTGAAGGCACGACCGCGCAGATTATAGACACGCGCAAAACCACGCCCGGTTTGCGAATGCTCGAAAAATACGCCGTCACCGTCGGCGGCGGCAAAAATCACCGGCTCGGCTTGGACGACGGCGTTTTAATTAAAGACAATCACATCGCGCTCGCGGGCGGCATCACCGAAGCGATCACCACCGCGAAAATCCAGATCGGTCATCTGCATAAAATCGAAGTCGAAATTTCAAATTGGGCGCAACTTAGAGAAGCGATTGAAGCGGGCGCGGACATCGTGATGCTCGACAATCAAACGCCCGAAGAAGCGCAGAAATTGGTCGAGATGGCGCGGCAGTTAAATCCGGCGGTTTTGCTCGAAGCATCGGGCGGAATGGATTTAGATCGTGTGCGTCTTTTCGCCGAAGCCGGTGTTGATTTGATTTCCGTCGGTCGCCTGACGCATTCGGCGCGGGCGGTTGATATTTCGTTTAAGATTCAAACGATTTAGCGTTATTTGCGTAAACGAAATTCGTTTGTTTGAGCGGCGCGCTCGTTAGCGCGAGCATTTCGGCAGTCGGTTTGAAAATCGGCGAAAACCAGGTCAAAATAATCGCTAAAATCAAAATTACCGTGCAGGCGATTCCGCCTTCAATACCGTAATCGCCGCCGGTTAAAATCTCCGCGCCGTGATTCGTCGGCAAAATCAAAGGTGCGGTCGTAATTTCCGTAATGCCGCTGACCGGAATGCCGAGAATCGCGCCCTGCGTCCAATTCCACGCCAGATGCAAACCGAACGAAAGCCAAAGCGTCCGCGTTTTCAGATAAGCGGCACTGAACCAAACGCCCGCCAAAATCGTGTTGAGCATCGCCAAATAATTTGCATTCGGATTTCGCAAATGCGCCGACGCAAAAACTACCGAAGTTAATAAAATCGCCAGCCACGCCAAATCGGAGCGCAGAAAAGTCTGCAAAAAATAACCGCGAAAAAATGCTTCTTCCGCCGCCGCGCCGATGGTGAAAATTCCCAACGAAACGGCTAAGGTCAACAAAATCGCCGATTGTCCGGCATTTCGATTAAATTCAAAGCTCGTCGCACCGAAAACAATCGTTATCAAAGCAGCCGCGCCAATCGCCGCTGCGCCGAAACCTAAACCTAAAACGAAATTTTTCAGCCAATTCTTCGTCAGCCACGCGCCGAGCGCGCGAAACGGCAAATTTTCCAGAATTTTTCCGCATAGCCAGCCGACCAACACCGCCGCCGACAACAAAAGCGCGTTCGGAAAAACAAAACCGAGCAAACTGTCTTCGGAAAATCCAATCGGCAAATAAAAAAGCAATGCTCCGAGAGCCGCGCCGACAATATAATAAAATAGACGAACAGCGAACAGGAAAACAACCAAACGCCAGCCGCTTCTTATTCTTTTCTCATTGTTTGTAAAAATTTCCGCGACTGTCATAAAGGTAAATTAAAGCACGAAAAACAAAAAAACGACGAGCAATTTCGTCGTTTTGAAAATTATGGAGCCGGTGAACGGATTTGAACCGCCGACCTGATGATTACAAATCA
>CAXTMQ010000279.1:0-1234 GCA_964245305.1 uncultured Pyrinomonadaceae bacterium | reverse complement strand
ACTTTATAGATAAATTACAAAAGCCCGACTATCGAAGTCGGGCTAAGTTATTGAAAGGATTGGAGCCACCTTCGAGACTCAAACTCGAGACCTTTCGATTACGAATCAAGCGCGGCGATTTTTGCAAAAGCCTTTAATTACGGCGTATTTGCTCACTTTTCCGCCGAAAATAGTCACTGTTTTCTACATTTCTATCTACATTTTTCGCCTAGTTTTTACAAAAATCAAGTATTTGCCGTGAAATTGCAATGATTATTCCTTTCATAATTTTGCCCGCCGATTATACTGATTGCTTTTACAAACTTTTCATTAGCAGATAAAGAATCGCCGACGAGAAAACCATCGCCGCCGCTAATCTGTTCCGGCGTTTTCGTTCGATCCGGTTGTTGTATTCGATAATTTGTTGGAGTTCTTTGGTCATAAATTTATTGCATTCAATTTCATACTATGTTTAAATTTTCATATTATGCAGGATGAAAATTTACTTATTGACACCGGCGATCTGGCAAAGTATCCTTCGGTAGAATTGGCTTACCCAATCGCCGTTAATTCCTACGAAACGCTTTCAAAACGAAACGACGCGATTGATACCAAGACGCAGAATTCTTTGACCTTTTTCATCACGTTTTTTGTCGCCGCCGTTACCTTGGCAAATATGCAGGCGTTAAACTTTCATTCGCCCTTCTTCGTTTTATCTTCGGTATTTATCGTGATCGCCGCCGTATGTAACTTAACTTCCAGAATTTACGGCAGTTTGAAAACGCTCAATCCGATGAACTTCTACGAAAAATATTTATTCAAAACTCCGTTGGAGTTTCAAAAAGATTTCATTTATTTCGCCGGTCAGGACTACGCCCACAACAACCGAATGATACTTATCAAATGGCGTTGGCATCTGGCTTCGATCATCAGCTTTTTGATCGCCGTTATGCTTTTGGTTTTATGGGTTCCCCGCCCGTCTTAGTATCATCCGAAGTGCGATCACGAGCCGGCGGCGGTTGCGGCGGCTTTCTTTCCGGCGGCGGTTTTTTGTCATTTTCGTTTGCCATAATTTTTTAATTCATCTTCCTAACCATTAACCTCCAAACATTTTGTTTCGTCTAAATTCTTAGCTGAATCTTGGTCAGAGCTTAATCTTGTGCTATTACACCGCTGCTCATTAAGTATTTAATATGCTCAAGCAAACACGAATCGCAAAGGGTTGACGGGTTCGGCGGGCTGCGAAGCCTTAGAA
>CAXTMQ010000278.1:0-6340 GCA_964245305.1 uncultured Pyrinomonadaceae bacterium | reverse complement strand
GCGCGAATTTACGCCGCTCGCGCCGCCGAATATCGAGACGAAATTTAACGAAGCGGCGCAATACGCGCTGTTTTCCGGCGGCAAGCGGCTGCGTCCCGTGCTGACTTTGCTCGGCGCGGAACTCGTCGGCGGGAAAACGGAGACGATTTACCCGGCGGCGGCGGCGGGCGAATTCATTCATACGGCTTCGCTGATTTTTGACGATTTGCCGGCGATGGATAATGCAAAAGAGCGGCGCGGGCAAACTTCTTTGCACGAAAAATTCGGCGAGGGTTTGGCGATTCTCGTCGGCATCGGATTTTTGAACGCGGCTTACGCATTGGTTTTCGTCAATCACAATCACCAGCCCGAACGGGCGATGGCGGCTCATTCGGAAATCGTTGAATGCGTCGGCGCGGCGGGAATGGTCGGCGGTCAGTCGGTTGATCTGGCATTGGCGAAATCGGCGGGCGCGAATCGAGATTCGGACGCTGAAATCGAATCAGTCAAAAACCTGAAAACATCGGCTCTGATGCGATTGTCATTGCGCGTCGGCGCGATTCTGGCGGGTGCGAATTATTTAGAATTAGCGCATTTGTCGCGGTTTGCCGAATTGCTCGGCGACGCTTACCAATTGTCCGACGATCTGATTGATTTGGAAGAAGACGCGGCGATTTTCAAAGAAAATCAAACCTTCGCCAACCGCCAAAACGAAACGGCGCGTCTGCGGCTGAAAACTATTATTGAAGAAGCGAAACGGCTCTTGATCGAAAATTTCCCGTCGAACGATGCGCGAACCTGTTTGATTCAGTTGACGGATTATCTGGCGGAAAGGAAAAATTAAATTATGACGACGGTGGAAGCGACCATTGATTATTCAAAAATACTCGCCCTGTTTCCCGCAGGCAGCGACGTTTTTTTGCGCGGACAAACCTACGATTCTTACGAAAACTTTATTGAAAAAATCGGCGAAGCGAGCGGGCTGAGAATCAGTTTCGATGGAGAAAACATAAAAATTATGACTCTTTCAACCAAACATGAAAAATACGTTCGATTTATCGAAATGATTATTACTGCGTTGAGCTTGAAAGTTAGAAAAAGAATTTTGCATTTTGGTTCTTCGACAATGAAATCTTCGAGACAGGAACGCGGCTCTGAACCGGATTGTTGTTTTTACGTGCAGAACGCTGAATTAGTCGCTCAAAAAGATTCGATAGATTTCAGCCGCGATGTCCCGCCCGATGTCGTCGTTGAAATTGACGTGCATCATTCTTCGCTGGAAAAATTTGAAATCTACGCGCGGCTGAAAGTTCCCGAATTCTGGCTTTACGACGGCGAGCGAATGCGGATTTATCAATTTGAAAACGAAAGCTACCGCGCCGTCAAAAAAAGTCTGGCACTGCCGATTTTGACCGACGAAGTTTTATCGGGATTTTTGAATCGTCTCGAAAACTCCGATCAATACGAAATTTTGCTGGATTTTGAAAAGTGGCTGGAAGAATCGAAATAGAATGTCCGACGAACTCGAAAACGCTTACCGATCCTGCGAACAAATCACCAGAACTTACGCCAAAAGTTTTTATTTTGCCGCCAAATTTCTTCCGAAACATAAACGAAAACCGATTTACGCGCTTTATGCTCTGTGCCGTTCGGTTGACGACGAAGTTGACGAAATCGGCGCGAATAGCGAAGTCGCCGCCGTCGAAGCCGTCGAAAATTGGAAGCGCAAACTCGAAGAAATTTACGAAGACCAAAGACCAAAGACCAAAGACCAAAACTTAGTCTTCATCGCGTGGCGCGATTTACTGCAAACTTACCGAATCCCGAAAAATCTGCCGCTCGAATTGATGCAGGGCGTTTTGATGGACACCGCAATCAAACGCTATGAAACTTTCGACGAGCTTTATGTATATTGTTATCGCGTCGCCTCGACAGTCGGTTTGATGTCGTCGGAAATTTTCGGTTACAGCAAGCCGGAAACGCTCGAATACGCCGAAGCGTTAGGCATTGCGATGCAGTTGACGAACATTTTGCGCGATGTCAAAGAAGACGCGGCGATGGGCAGAATTTATCTGCCGCAGGAAGATTTGCAGCGATTTAATGTTATGGAAAAACAGATTTTCGAGAATGATTTTGATGCGAATTTTATCGAATTAATGAAGTTTCAAATCGCCCGCGCCCGCGATTATTATCGGCAATCGGAAAAGGGAATTCCGCTGTTGGAAAAAGACACGCGCTTTACGGTTTTGCTGGCTTCAAGAATTTACGCTCGGATTTTAGACGAAATCGAACGGCAGAATTACGACGTTTTCAAACGCCGCGCTCATACGACTTTCTGGCAGAAACTCTCGATGATTCCGAAAATCAAGCGTGAAGCGGAAAATTTTTAGCCGCGAACAGACACGGAAAAGCACGAAATAAATTCTAAAGATTTTCGTGCCTGTTTGTGTTTGTTGGCGGCTAAATTCTTATAAATTCGGAACGTAGAAAACTTGCCCGTTGTCGGTAACTTTCTTCAATCCCAAATTCGTCAACTGACTTTCGGGAACGCCTAAAAACGTGAAATGCGGCTGGTCGGAAACGACGGTTTGAAACCAGCCGTGTCCGGCTAAAATTTCGCGCACTTTCGCATTTGAAAATTGCTCGACATCGAGCGCGAGCATCGAAAGATGCTGCGAAGTTCCCGGCGGCGCGACCGAATAGATGATTGATTTCGACAAATCTTTGCTGAAAAACATTCCCTGCGATTCGAGCTTGAAAATTTCCGGCACTTGCTCGAAAGGCGACAAATTTTTGACGCGGTCGGCTTCTGTTTGAGAAAGTTTGCCTTTGGAAACGTAATTTGCCAGACCGGGATTGACGCGGCTCGACCAGAGTTCGACCGTTCCGGCGTAGTCGCGTTTTGCCGAATCCGCGCCGCGCGGCGTGATCGTCAGATTATTTTGTTTGGCTTCGGCGATGGCATCCTGCAATCCTTTCATCGCCGCCGCTTGCAGTTCGACATCGAAGTTTCCGATTTTTTCTTTTGATTTCGACACGCCGTTTTGAAACGCCGAAACTTCGGTTTCGGATTTAAAAATCACCGTGTTCGGCGGAGTCGCGCCGCCTCTGGCGAGAAACAGCGCACCGTATTCCTTCAAAAGTTTTTGCCCGACGGCATCGGTCGGCTGAACAAAATCGCCCGGCAAATTCGCCGTAAATCCGCCGCTTTTGGCTTCGATTTTTTCGTTATCGTTCATTTTATTGTCGCTCGTCGAATCGTTTTTCGGAGTCGGAGAATTTTTCGCGTCGCTGCCGACGGTCGAAGTCGGAGTCGAACTGCTCGTAGTTCGGCGGTCGCTTTTCGATTCGTTCGACCAGCACGCAACGGCGAACGCGCACCACGCTGACAGAAAAATTATTAACGGGATTTTGCTTTTCATAAAATTTAAAAATTAGTAGTCATCACTGCCGATGAGCGGCGCGAAAACCCAGCCGCGACTGCCGTTTTCGGTTTGAACGTATGCCCAGTTTCCTTCGAGTCCGTTCCAGTAATCGTAATTTTCCGAATAATTGATAATGTAAATTTTCTGCCCGCGTTTGAGGGCGTTGACTTTTTTCGCGTTCAGATTCGGCGAATTCCGCACGATAATATTGTTCGATTTGCAGTAAGCGACCTGCGCGCCTTGCGGAACTGGCGGCGCGGGTTTCGGTGTCGGCGCAACGCTGTTGTTCGTCGCCGAATTCGTGTTTGCGGTCGGCGAAGCGGCGGTTTTCGGTTTCAGTAAAAGCGTGAACGCTTTTGCTAAATCGCCGTTGTCGGTCTTTTGGGCATTTTTCACCTGAAACGCCCAAAATTTATGCTTGCCTTCGTCGAGAAAACCGTCGAAAAGCGCGAAGGCGTATTTGCCGTTTGCCAAACCTTCGGGAACGCGCAGGCGTTTGATGTCGGATTTTCCTTCGACCGGTGCGGCTTGAAAATTTATCTGTTTAGCCGAGCCGTCGTCTTTGATCGAATCAATTTGAATCAGCTTCAAATCGCCGAGCGGAACGTCTTTGCCGTCCGAGTATAAAAGCAGATTCGGTTTGTCTTCGATTGCCGTCATCGCATCTGATTTCGATAAATCGTCGCGCGCCTGCAACGCGCTCGCAAAATCCTGGCGATTAATTTCAATTAAATTATTATTTTTGCTCTGCGCGAACATTCCGAGATGATCGGGGAGATTTTCCATCTCAGCGACGGTCGGTTTTTTGAGAAGAAAATAACCGCCAACGCCCGCGCCGATCAGCGCGAGCAACGCCAAAAATCCCAAACCGAGCCACAAACCCGTCCGGCTTTTCGGCGGCGCGGGTTGCGCCGGTTGAAACTGAATCGCCGGATTAAATTCGGGCGCGGTGTAAGGTTTTGTTCTGAAAGCGGTTTGCACCGATTCAGGGGCGTTTTCGCGCGACAGCGGCTGAACATTTTTATAATATTCGGTCGGCGGCGGCTGATTCGCTTGATTGAATTTTACCGTCGGCGTTAAAGTTTCGCCGCAACTGACGCAAAAAATATTGTCGTTGTCGTTATCGGCATTACAGTTCGGGCATTTCATTTTCGACAAAAACCTCCGGATATTTTTCGGCTTATAAGTTGGGAATCCAAAACGTCTGATTGCCGACGGAAACGGATTTTAAGCCGAGCGCGGGCAATTCGCTTTCCTTCACGCCGAGATATGTAAAATGCGGCAAATCGCTTTTGACGGTTTGAAACCAACCGTTGTCGGCGAGAATTTTTCTTACGTCTTTGTTCGCAAATTGTTCGACATCGAGCGCGAGCAGAAAATTATGCTGCGACGCGCCCGGCGCGGCGACCGAATAAAGAATTGATTTCGACAAATCTTTGCTGAAAAACCAGCCGCTTTTTTCCCATTCCAGAACTTTGGCGATTTGCTCGGGAATCGGCAAAATTCGCGCCGCCGCCGCGTCCGCCGCCGAAATTTTTTTCTGCGCGACCCAGTAATTTAACGCCGGATTAAATCTCGAATTCCAGAGTTTGACCGTATCGTCGAACGAGCGTCCGGCGGCGAGCGAACCGCCGCGCGGCGAGATTTTTACACTTTTCTTCGCGGCTTCGTCACGCGCTTTTAGAAACGCTTCCATCGCCTGTTTTTGCAGAACGATTTGGATGTTGTCAACAGTCGCGGTTTGCGGATTGCTTTTCGATTGAAACGACGCGACCTCGGCTTCGGTCGAAAAAATACATTTGCCGGGCAGAAACGCGCCGTTCGAGACGAAAATCGCGCCGTATTCGCTGAAAATCCGCCGCGCCGTCGCGTCGGTGTCTACGGGACAAATTTTATTCAAATTTGTGTTGTATGCTGTTTTTAATTTATTCTCGACGATTGCTTTGAAATCCGGCGCGGCTGAAATTTTTTGCTGCGAAAACGTATCGTTTAACCCGACCAAAATCAGGAAGCAAACGAAAAAAGCGGCGATTAAACTTTTTTGAAAACACATAAAATCTTCGACAAATCCCGAAAGACAACCGGCGAAATTTTTGCGACGAAAAATTATAACCGTAAATATCGAGAAGATAAAATGAACTTAATTTTTTGCAATCAATTTTTTCAATGCTTGACAGATTTTGTATAAATTTTATAACTTTCGGTCTGCGCTCCGGGCGCGTTAAAATAATCACCGATGCTTGAACGAGACGAATTTTGGATGCGAAAAGCGTTGCAGGCGGCGGAAGCGGCGCGTGATGCGGGCGAAGTTCCGATTGGCGCGTGTTTGATTGACAAAAACGGCGAACTTTTAGCGGTTGCCGAAAATCGAACAATTCGCCTGAGCGATCCGACGGCGCACGCGGAAATTTTGGTTTTGCGCGAAGCGGGCGCGAAAATCGGCAATTATCGGTTGACTGAAACGACGCTTTATACGACGATAGAACCTTGCGCGATGTGCGCGGGCGCGTTGGTGAACGCGCGGATTGAAAGATTAATTTTCGGAGTGTGCGATGTCAGATTCGGCGCGGTGTGCAGCGTTTTTCAGATTTGCGACACGAGTTCTTTGAATCATCAAATTGAAATTACCGGCGGCGTTCTGGCGGACGAATGTCGAACGCTGATACAAGAATTTTTTCGCGTCAGGCGAAACGCGAAATCAATTTGAAAATAATAAGTTTTTTGCGGAGAGGTCGCATAGTGGCTTAGTGCACCGGTCTCGAAAATCGGAGTGCCGGAAACGGTACCGTGGGTTCAAATCCCACCCTCTCCGCCATTTTTATTCAATCACAAAATTTATACGGAAAGGTGCAAGAGTGGTTGAATTGGCAGCATTGGAAATGCTGTGAACCTCAAAAGGGTTCCGTGGGTTCGAATCCCACCCTTTCCGCCAGTTT
>CAXTMQ010000277.1:5545-6375 GCA_964245305.1 uncultured Pyrinomonadaceae bacterium | reverse complement strand
GTGGTGCTATTTGAGAAATCCCGCGTTCAAAACCAAGGAAAAAGATTTCCATACGTCCGCCGATCTGACCGGACAGGCGAATCACTTGGGCGCAACGATTCAAGCCGACATCATCAAACAAAAACTGCCGACCAACAACGGCGGCTTCAACGCGCTGAACGTCGAGAGCAGTTACGGCAAAACGAACCCGAAAATCTACACCGAATTGACGACCGACAACCCGATTGATTTGGTGCGTTATCAAGTTGCCAATTGTTATATGGGACGCTGCGGCTTAATCAATTCCGGCGGCGAATCGAAAGGCGAATCGGATTTAGCGGACGCGGTTCGCACCGCCGTCATCAACAAGCGCGGCGGCGGAATGGGTTTGATTTCCGGCAGAAAAGCCTTCCAACGCCCGATGACCGAAGGCGCGGATTTGCTGAACGCGATTCAGGACGTGTATTTGTCTGACGAGGTAACGATCGCGTGATCTTCAAAAATTGCGACAGACAAAATTCAACAAGATTTCGCAAAAAGGACGAGAAGTATTATATTTCCCGTCCTTTTTAAATCCGTTTGACTGCCGCCGTCGAAAACCTATGCAAAGGGAAAAACCTTTAAGATAAAATTTGACAGGTAAGAGATTAGAGGGAAAATTATGAAAAATTTAGTGTTTGCATTTTTTTTGGTCGCGCTGTGCGTTGGCATCGGCGTTAATAATGTTTCGGCATCGAGAAGGTCTTCTTTTACCTGCATATATACTGAATCCACCGATGTTCGAGGCAATTGTGAACTAATCTTATAATTTGTTGTAACAACAAGCGGCACGTCCCCATACAGATTGATAA
>CAXTMQ010000277.1:0-5535 GCA_964245305.1 uncultured Pyrinomonadaceae bacterium | reverse complement strand
TGCACTGAAACCGGAAAACAAAGCGATGCTGACGAAAATTCTGACGTATCACGTCGTCGCGGGAAACTACGATTCAAAAAAAATCGCCGAAGAAATTAAAAAAGGCGGCGGCAAAGCGATGCTGAAAACGGTCGCGGGCGGAATGCTGACCGCTTCGATGGACGGCAACACGCTCGTTTTAACCGACGAAAAAGGCGGAATGTCGAGAATAACCATCGCCGATGTCAAACAATCAAACGGCGTAATTCACGTTGTTGACACGGTTTTGATGCCGAACTAGCGATTGTTTATTATAAAATTGCTTTCAATAAAAAGGACGCTTCATAGTAATGAAGCGTCCTTTTTGCGTTTTCGCATTACGGATTTACTGCTCGCTCATTTGTTTTTTAAGCTGAACGATAAACGATTGCACAGCCGTCGCTTCGTTGCTGTCGGGGAAGACGCGCAAAAATTCTTCGTAAACTTTGATTGCTTCGTCGTATTTTTTCATTTTTTCGTAAATCAGACCGATGAATTGGTAAATCGTTGCCGCGTCGGGCGCGCCACCGAGTTGGGCGACGGCTTTTTTGAACGACGCGATTGCCAGATTATAGTTTTCTGTTTCGGCTTCAAAATCGTTTTCGCTCGCGGCGGCTTCGGCGCGGTCGCGGTAAAGAATTCCTAAGCCCGTATGCGCTTCGGGCTGAAAATTTTTGCCTTCGACGATGGCACGTTTGAAAGCCGCAATCGCTTTGTCGGGTATTTCTTCGGCGACGTAAATTCTGCCCTCGACCGCCGACGCTTCGGCGTAAGCCGGTCGCGCTCGTTTAGCTTCGCTGACGGCTTTGAGCGCGGCTTCGTAATTGCTTTGAGCGAGCAGAACACGCGCTAAAGCGAGATTTGCTTCCGCGTATTTCGGACGCAGATTGATTGCCTTGCGATACGCGGCGACGGCTTTTTCGCGGTCAATTTCGGATAATCTTTCCGCTTCTTGAAATTGAAGCTCCGCCGCGTCTTCGGTTTTCACCAACGCGACTTTGACATCGCCTTTTTGCGCGGCAGTTACCGGCTGCGTAACTTCCTTAAAACCGTCGGCGCGAACGCGCAATTTGTGCGCGCCGACCGGAATCGGTTTCAAAGTTAATTTGCCGCTGTCGTCGGTCATTCCGTAACGCACGTCGTCGAGCCAGACAATCGCTTTCGGCTCGGTGCTGACAATTAAAGAGCGCGTTTGATTCGCCGCGTTCTGCGCCGAGACTGCGGAAACGAAATTGATCGTCAGGCAAAAATAAAGAAAGATAAAAATTTTACGGTTGCTGGCTGTTCGTGTTCGCATTTGTTTGTTTCTCTCCGGCATTTTCCGTCGCGTTTTCCGGCGGCATTTGTTCGGCAACACGAAAATTCGTATCGCCGAACCGACTTCGCGCCAATCGCAAAGTTCGCATAAACGCGACATTTTCATTGAAAACGATGTTGACTGTCCGAGTCTGATTCGATGAGTCATCTGCCGCGTCGGTTGTCGGTTTTTGCTTTTTTGAAAAACGACATAGCTTTCTGTGTTTTTAACAGCGCGGTTTCAGACTTTGTTGAGCGGCAAATCCGTATTGTGCAATTCGGTATCTTCGCGCCGCGCGGCTTTTGAAATCTGTCCGAGCCGGCGCAAAAGCGGCGTAATCGTTAAGCCCTGCACGAAAACCGAAAACGCGACCACGCCGAATGTGACGGTCAAAATTTCCTGACGATACGGTACTTCGGGAATGCCCAACGCCAAAGCCAGAGCGAGTGCGCCGCGCAAACCGCCCCAGAATAAGATATGCTGATGACTCGCTTCGATTTTTAAATGAGACGCGGCGAACAACAGCGAACACGGATAGACGGCAATTGCCCGCGCGACGATGACGGCGATAATCGCCGTCAAAATCGGTATCAGAGCGGCGGCAAATCCTTGAGAAGCGACGTTGACACCGAGAATGACGAAGATCACCGAATTGACGACGAACGCGGCGAAATCCCAAAAATGTCCGACGGCTTCTTCGCCTTTTTCGGTGAAAGTTCCGAAGGCGGTCGCGTTGCCGATTAAAAGTCCAGCGGCGGTCGTCGCCAAAATCCCCGATAAATGAAAATGCTCGGCGAGCCAGAACGAACCGAACGCGGCGAGCGTCGTCATCGCCAGTTCGACCAAATTGTCTTTTGTCTGCCCGATCAAAAGCATCGCCAAACCGCCGACGAGCAAGCCGCTGAAAATGCCGCCGATGACCGACGTGAGCATCAGCCACAAAGACGCGCCGACGCTCAAACTTTCGCCCGCCGCAAATGCGAGCGCGACCGTGAAGGCGACCGCCGCCGTGCTGTCGTTAAATAAACTTTCGGCTTCGACGAGCAGCCGCAGTCTGCCTTCGACCTTCGCTTCCTTAAACGTGGCGATGACCGAAACAGGATCGGTCGCTGCAATCAAAACGCCGAATAAAATCGCCGCCTGCCACGCCCAGCCGACTGCCAGATGCATTATCGCGGCGGTCACTAATGCCGACAAAAGCACGCCGACGGTCGCAAAAGTGACAATCGGGGCGAGGTCTTTTTTCAATTCTTTCCAATGAATGTAAAGCGCGCGTTCAAAAATACCCGGCGCCACCAGCACCTTGAAAAGCAGTTCTTTGCTGAAATTTATTTCGATGTCGAGCGGCAGAAACGCGACCGCGATTCCAGCGAGAACCAAACCGACCGTGTAAGGAATCCGAAAGCGACGGGCGAGAAGGGCAACGATTGCGCCGATAAAAATTATCAATTCGATCTGCTCGATTTTTAGAGTTTCCATTCGATTTATTTTTATCAATCATACAATCGAAATGAATTTTCGCCCAAATTAGCTTGATTTTTCCGCGCGTCGAACTATAATCTTTATTTCGTGGCTGGGTAGCTCAGCTGGTTAGAGCGCGGGATTCATAACCCCGAGGTCGGGAGTTCAAGTCTCCCCCCCGCCACCAAAAATTAAAGCGGTAAGTTGCAAAACTTACCGCTTTTTCTTTTGAAAAGCTACGTGAAAACGCAGCGGATTTCAGTTGAATAAAATACAACACATTCGAGATAAATAAAAGATAATAGACGACAAATTTTATCTTTACGCCTTTATTTTACCGCGTAACTTCCAACTGTTGATTTATCAAATTTACGGAACTTCCGCCGACCATAATTTGAAAAGTTCCGGGTTCGACGACGCGCTTCATTTCGCGGTTATAAAAAGATAATTTTTCCGGCGTGATTTTAAATGTAACTTGTTTTGTTTCGTTCGGTTCGAGCGAAATTCGCGCGAAATCTTTTAATTCTTTGACGGGGCGCGTAACCGAGCTGACTTCATCGCGGATATACATCTGCGCGATTTCGTCGCCACGTGTTTTGCCGGTATTTTTCACATCAACCGTCACAAGCGTTTCTTCGTTCGCGCCGATTTTCGGTTTGGCGATTTTTAAATTTGAATACTCGAAAGTCGTATAGCTCAAACCGAATCCGAACGGGAAAAGCGGCGCGGTCGTCGAGAATGCGTAGCCGCGTCGGGCGGTCGGTTTATAGTTGTAATAAATCGGCAGTTGACCGACCGTGCGCGGAAACGAAACGGGCAGTTTGCCGCCCGGATTCGAATCGCCGAAAAGAACGTCCGCCGCTGCCGTTCCGGTTTCTTCGCCGAGATAAAATCCTTCCAGGATCGCCGGCGCGTTTTCCGCTAAATAATCAACGGCGAGCGGTCCCGAATTGATGAGAAAAACGACGACCGGCTTGCCGGTTTTGAGCAATGCTTCGGCGAGTTCGTTTTGCCGTCCGATGAGTTCCAAAGAATCGCGGTCGCCCAAATGATTTTCCGCCCAAGCCTCCTTGTTCGTATCTTCGTTGCCGCCGAGAACCAGAATCACCGCGTCGGAATTTTCGGCGGTTTTTACCGCTTCGGCGATTAATTTTTTGTCGGCGGCTTCGTCGTTCAAAGTCGCCGTGTCGCCGAACCAATTTCCGCCTTCTTTGGTGATTTTCACGCCTTCGGCGTAATTGACTTTGACCGCATTGCCGAGCTTCGTTTTCACGCCGTCCAAAATGCTGACCGTGCGCGGCGGATTCGGATCGGTGTAGCCGCCGAGATGCGCGCGGTTCGCGTTCGGTCCGATGACGGCGACGGATTTAATGCGCGTCCGGTCGAGCGGCAGCGTATTTTTTTCGTTTTTCAGCAGCACAATCGAACGCCGCGCCGCTTCCGCCGCGAGCGTTCTATCTTCCGCCGTATCGGTCAGTCGCGCGGCTTTGTCCGCGTCAACATACGGATTTTCAAACAGTCCGAGCTGAAATTTTTGATAAAGAATTCTCGACACGGCTTGGTTAATTAAACTTTCCGGAATCTTTCCGGCTTTAACCTGTTCGACTAAAGTTTTATTTACGTCAGGATCAGGCAGTTCGATGTCGAGTCCGGCTTCGAGCGATTGTTTCGCCGCGTCGCTTTTATCGGCGGCGACTTTATGGCGGGCAAAAAGTTCGGTCATCGCGTAATAATCGGAAACTATCGTGCCTTGAAATTTCCACTCGCCGCGCAAAACCGTGTCGAGCATCCATTTGTTCGCGTGAACCGGAACTCCGTCAATTTCGTGATAGGCGGGCATTACGCTCATCAAGTTCGCTTCTTTAACCGCCGCTTCAAACGTGCGGAAATGCGTTTCGCGCAGAAGGCGTTCCGATAAATTGACGGGCGCGATGTTCGTGCCGTTCTCCGGCTGTCCGTGTCCGGCGAAATGTTTGCCGGTGGCGATAACGTGCGCGTCGTCAATTTGCGGATTTTGATAAGTCGCGCCGCCTTGAATCGCTTTGACGACTGAAACAAGCATCCTTGAAGCCAAAAAAGGGTCTTCGCCGTAAGTTTCTTCGGTGCGTCCCCAACGCGGATCACGCGCCAAATCCATATTCGGTCCGAGAACGTGCTGCGTTCCGCGAATGCGCGTTTGTCTGGCGGCGACGGTGAAAACCTTCGAAACCAAATCCGTATCCCAACTCGCCGCCATTGCCAGCGGTGTCGGAAAAACGGTCGCGCCTTCGCCCATCAAACCGTGCAGAATTTCGTCGTGAAAAACGACCGGAATGCCGAGCCGCGTATTTTCCAAAACCCATTTCTGCACTTGATTGGCGTATTCGGCGGAACGCTTCGCGTCGCGGTATTCGCGCTGGCGGGCGAATTGTCCCATTCCGAACGGCATTTTTTGCTTGGCGATTTCCGGCGAAAACTCGCCGCCCATCGGCATCTGATTTTTCGGCACGCGCGAATTGTCGTTCGGTTTTTCCATCCAGAGACACTGCATCTGCGCGACTTTTTCTTCGACGGTCATTCGTCCGAGCAAGTCTTTGACACGCGCGTCAATCGGCAATTTCGCGTTTTTATACGCGAAATTCCGCGTCTGCGCCCGCACGATGATTTTTACCGGCGCGACGTTCAAAATCAAAAGCGACGCGGCTGCGAAGGCGAGTGAAATTCTCGTTAGATTTTTTCGATTGATTTTCATAAATTTCGTTTCGATTTTTAGAAAATAA
>CAXTMQ010000276.1:0-6537 GCA_964245305.1 uncultured Pyrinomonadaceae bacterium | reverse complement strand
CCGTCAATGATGCTCGCGTGATTGAGTTCGTCGGAAATAATCGCGTCTTCTTCCGACAAAATCGTTTCAAAAAGCCCGCCGTTCGCGTCGAAGCAAGACGTGTAAAGAATCGTGTCTTCCATTCCCAAAAACTCGCTGATCTTCGCTTCGAGTTCCTTATGAATCCACTGCGTTCCGCAAATAAACCGCACGCTCGACAGCCCGTAACCCCAATCGTCTAAAGCCTGATGCGCCGCCGCGACAATCGCCGGATGATCGCTCAAACCAAGATAATTATTCGCGCACATATTCAAAACTTCGCCGCTTCCGACCTTGATATGCGCTTCCTGCGGGCTTTCGATTACGCGCTCGTTTTTGTAAAGCCCCGCTTCTCTGATTTCGTTGATTGTATTTTCTAATTGATTTTGAATTTTACCGTACATATTTTTTGAAGTTTTTGTAAATGAATATTACCAAGTCACTTTTACCGTTGATTTTCTATCACTATAATAGACTGAGGCAAACTGAATGAAATTCGTTTCAATAATTGTTTTTGGACACTTTTCTCCTTCACATAAAGGATTATCTTTGTCAGGTTTATTTTCGCCAACACTTACAGCTTCATTTTCTTTAGATTCCCATGCAAAATCGCCGTCTTTTGTTACAAGCATTCCTTGATAAGCGATTTCACACGTTTGTTCTTTCAAAAAAATCAAGTAATGCCAGGGCAAAGGTGTCCCACTAACCGGATGCGGTTCGTATAATGTTACAAAAAGTTGATTTCCATCTTCGGAACGAAAAACACTGGATTTCTTTTGAAGTTTTTTATCATAAAACACTTTCGCGAAGTCAACGCGCTTCCATTTATATTTTAAAATCGGTTTGTAATCGGAAGGTATTTCAACTAATCCGCTTGGAACATCAAGCGAAATATTTTGCAATCTTTGAATTGAGCCTCGCTGTGAATTTAAAACTTGAATGGCAACTATTAAATAGTTCAAATCTTCGGCAAAATAAAGAAAAACTTGTGAAGTTTGATTTTCTAACTTTGCTTCTACTTTGATTGTTTTGTGATTATCTATTACTTGAATTCCAATCGGTATGAACTTTATATTTTTCTGTTTTGCTAAAGTTTGAGGATTTAATGGAAGACCGTTATTGAGAACGATTTCATCTCTGACAACGGATTCATCAAATGTTTTATTACTATCATTCAATCGGATTGCTCGATTGTCTTCTGTAATTACTTTTACATATCCTGTATCAACAAAATAGCGATTGTCTTTTTTTGCAACTCGATTTTTACCGCTAATGCCGCCGAAACCTTCACCATAAAAGAATGTTTCATCAGCTACGAAATTGGGCTGATTTGATAACAGTTTCTGAAAATCTAAAGAACGCTCTGCTTCCTTCAAAGGCTGAAGAACCTCTTCTTTAGTTGAATTAGAAAGTGTCGAATTTTCTTTTCGAGTTTGAGCTTTAGAGTCACAAATTGTCGCAACCAATATTACTAATACGATGAATTTTATATATTTCATAAATTTATATCCTTAAGATCGGAAATTTAAATTTCGCTCCAATCCAAAATCACTTTGCCCGAATTTCCTTCTTTCATCACTTCAAAGCCTTGCTTAAAATCTTTGTAGGAAAAACGGTGCGTGATAACGGGTTCGATGTCCAAGCCGCCTTCGGTGAGGACGTTCATTTGATACCACGTTTCATACATCTCGCGCCCGTAGATGCCTTTGACGGTGAGCATATTGAAGATGACGGTTTTCCAGTTGATCGAAAATTCACCGGGTGGAATTCCCAAGAATGCAATGTTGCCGCCGTGCGTCATATTGGCGAGCATATCGCGGAATGCCGAAGCGTTGCCGGACATTTCCATTCCGACATCGAAGCCTTCCTTCATTCCGAGTTGTTTCTGCACATCGGCGAGCGAAGTCGTTCGCACGTCAACCGCCATCGTGACATCAAATTTTTCGGCGAGTTCGAGTCGGTGCGGATTAACGTCGGTGATGACAACGTGGCGCGCTCCGGCGTGTTTGGCGACCGCCGCCGCCATAATTCCGATCGGTCCCGCGCCGGTAATCAAAACGTCTTCGCCGAAAACTTCAAACGCGAGCGCGGTGTGAACGGCGTTGCCGAACGGATCGAAAATCGCCGCGACTTCCAAATCTACGCCTTCGTTATGTTTCCAGATATTCGTCATCGGAACGGCGATGTATTCGGCAAAACCGCCGTCGGTCTGTACGCCGACACCGAGCGTGTTCGCGCATTTAAACCTGCGTCCGGCGAGACAATTTCGACACCGACCGCAGACGAGATGACCTTCGACCGAGACAATATCGCCGACAAAAAAATCGCTGACGTTCGAGCCGACTTCGACGATTTCGCCGACGATTTCGTGACCGAGAACCGTCGGAATTTTAATCGTGCTTTGCGCCCAAGCGTCCCAATTCCAAATGTGAACGTCCGTGCCGCAAATTCCTGTTTTCAGAACGCGGATTAAAACATCATTAATCCCAAACGCCGGTTCGGGAACGTCTTCGAGCCAAAGTCCTTCTTCGGCTTTGCTTTTTACGATTGCTTTCATATCAGTATTTTATAAATTCGAGATTTGAGATTTCAAATTTCAGATGAACAAATCTTTTTCCAAATTCAGCCATTTCAAAGCCGCGCCGTGAAGCATTTCGGCTTTCGCCGCGTCGTCAAATTCTGAAGTTTCAATGAGTTTTCCCGGCTCTAATTCGCCGAGCGGAAACGGATAATCAGTTCCCAGAACGATTTTGTTCGCGCCGACTAACTTCACCAAATATTCGAGCATCATTTCGTCGTGAACTAATGAATCAATCCAGAATTTTCCGAGATATTCGCGCGGATTTACATCGTTATCAACCGCGACCAAATCCGGTCTGACTTCAAAACCGTGTTCGATTCTGCCCAAAGTATAGGGAAACGAACCGCCGCCGTGCGCGAAGCAGATTCGCAATTTTTTCAGCTTCTCCAACAAGCCCGAAAAGATCAGCGAACAAATCGCCCGCGAAGTTTCCGCCGGCATTCCGACGAGCCACGGCAGCCAGTATTTTTTCATATCGTTTTCGCCCATCATTTTCCAGGGATGAACGAAAATTGCCATTCCGAGATTTTCACACGCGGCGAAAAAATCGAAGAATCGCGGCTCGCCTAAATTCAATTGATTGACGTTTGAACCGATCTGCACACCTGCCAAACCGACCTTTTTACAGCGTTCTAATTCTTGAATTGCCAAACTCGTATCTTGCAGCGGAACTGTTCCCAAACCGATAAATCTGCGCGGAAATTTTGCGACGATTTCAGCAATTCCGTCATTCAAAAATTTTGAAGTTTTCGCGCAGTCTTCCGCTTTCGCCCAATACGAAAACATCACCGGAACGGTCGAAAGCACCTGCACGTTTACGCCGAACGAATCCGATTCTGCAATGCGTTTTTCCGGCGACCAGCAGTTGTCTTCGACCTCGCGGAAAAAATGCCCGTCGTCTTTTATCATTCGGGCGCAGCACGGTTTGTGATGTTCGAGTTTGATAAATCCGCCGTAGCCGAAACGGTCTTTCCAATCGGGAATTTCCTTCGGCAAAATATGCGTGTGAACGTCAATTTTCAGCATCAATCTTCAAGCGAATAATCAAGAATAATTCTTTTGCCAGTTTCGTCCGATTTAAATTCGAGCGTTCCCGAAATGCCCTTTAAATCTTCCGTTCCCGAACCCGGAACGATTTTGCCGGACGCTTTCATCTCGTCGGTCATCCCGCCGTGAACCGCGACGAACGAGCCTTTGCGTCCTTCGATTTCGACGAAAAATCTGTCCATAATCGTATAGCCCGCCGCGCCGTCCGTCGAGGCGCACATCAAAAGCTCGCCCGTGCTTTCGCCTTTCACCGCATCGCCGTCAAAAGTTTTCTTGACGAGGATGCGCGAAAGCGTCGGCGTTGCGGTCGTTTCGTCGTAAGGTTTCGCGTCCCAAGTCGTTACCTGAAACGGAATAGTAATTTGTTTGTTCATACTTTTTCAAAAATTTACTTCGGCGATTTTTCGCGCCTATCAGAATCGTTTTTCTTTTTCTCGTTCGATTCTTTTTTCGCTTTCATCAGCGACAGCGAAAGCTCGCACAGTTGGTCAGCCTGCCGCAAGCGTCTAGTGATTGCCTCGCCGGACATGTCAACTTTTTTCATTTCTTTTCATCTTCATCGAGCGCGAAAATCAGTTGCGGAAATTCGTCTAAAAGCGTCGTTATCGTTGCATCAATATTAAATCAATCGCCGTATTTTTTCATTAAAGCGTCGCGCAATAGTTTCAAGCCAGCGGAAGTTTCGTCAGAAGCGGAATTGGCGAAAAGAATGTAGGCGCGGTCGGCGTTCGGGATGACATAAACTTTTGTGATAAACGCGCCGGCGTTGCCCGTGTTGAATGAGATTTGATGATTTTTGTCGTTCGTTTTCCAAAACCAGCCGACCGCAAATTCCTTCGCGCCGAAGTGCAGAAAGCTGAATTCCTCTTTCGTCAGCCAACCGGATTTGCCGTTTAATCCGCGTAGTTGAAGCTGAACGAATTTTGCGTAATCCGGCAAGCTGACGTTGACGTTTCCGGCGGGCAAAAGCCACCGGAGCTTGTCGTTGGCGGCGGACGGAAGCGGGCGCAGATTCGCATCGTGTCCCCAAGTCTGTTTTTCATCCGCCAGATTCGGATAATCGAAACCGAAACTTATTTTTAATTCTTTTCCCAAATCTGCGATTAATTCTTTGTAAGATTTTCCCGAAGCCTTTTCGAGCATCAATCCGGCGAGAACGTATCCGGCATTGGTCAGTTTCAATTCGTCTTTCGAGCGGTTCGGCTTCTGCCGCAGAAACCATTTGACGAGCCGTAATCTTTGCTCCGCCTCGTCGCCGCCGAATTTTTTCGGATGCGGATTCGTATAAGTATAAGACGCGAGTCCGGCTCTGAAAGTCAATAAATCCTGCAACGTCGTTTCAAAATATCGGCTTCGACTGCCCCGTTTCAGTTCGGGAAACAAATCGAAAAATTTCGTCCGCCAACCGATTTTATTTCGCTTGAAGAGCAAAGCCGCGATAAATCCGGTGATCGCCTTCGTATTTGAACCGGGATGAAAACGGTCGCCCGCTTCGGCGGCGAGGTTTGCATCGTTTCTTTTGAAACCGAGCGTTTGAAGTTCGAGAACCGCCTCCGAAGAAACAACGAGGATTTTAATTTTGACTTATGCTTTAACTCACAACCGGCGGCGGTTGCATTACGCTTCCGCAATTTTTGCAGGATCGCAAAGATTCGTCGCCGTAGAATTTTTTGAACACCACTTGAAACTGCGTCGTAATGTCTTCGAGTTCAAAATATTCTTCGTAGAGTTTTTCGTTGCAGTTTTCGCAAAACCATAAAAGCCCGTCGCGTTCGCCGTCCCGACGTTTTCTTTCGATGACCATTCCGACGGTGTTCGCGCCGCGCACGGGATTGTGCGGAATTCTCGGCGGAAGCAGAAACATTTCGCCTTCCTTGATCGGCACATCAACGGCTTTGCCGTCTTCCTGAATTTTCACGAGAATATCGCCTTCGAGTTGGTAGAAAAATTCTTCGCCTTCGTCGTAATGATAATCCTTGCGCGAATTCGGTCCGCCGACGACCATCACGATAAAATCTTCCGCGTCGTAAGCGCATTGATTTCCGACCGGCGGCTTTAAAAGATGACGGTTATCGTCAATCCATTTCTTGAAATTAAAAGGTCTTTTAATCGGCATAATTTTTCTCCCTGCGAATTTTTTTCGATTTATCTCATTATAAACCCGTTCCGAAGAGTTTGAAATAATTGCGGGGCATAAGAAAGTATTTTATTCAGGTTAAATTGAAACAAGATGCCGCCGATGATTTTGCCGTTATTCGGTTGCCCAAGCCTGCGCGGTTTTGACGGCGCGTGTCCATTCGCTTGTTAAATTTTCGCGTTTTTCTTCGTCAATTTCGGGCGCGAAGATTTTCTCAATCTGCCATTGCGATTGAATTTCCTCGATGCTTTCCCAGAAATTAACGGCGAGTCCGGCGAGATAAGCCGCGCCGAGAGCGGTCGTTTCGATGATTTTCGGGCGAACGACTTTTATTTTTAGAATATCCGATTGAAACTGCATCAGCGCGTCGTTGACGGTCGCGCCGCCGTCAACGCGAAGTTCTTTGAGGTTGATTTCCGAATCGGCTTGCATCGCTTCTAAAACGTCCATTGATTGAAAAGCGATGCTGTCGAGCGCGGCGCGGGCAATGTGCGAAGCGTTCGAGCCGCGCGTCAGACCGACAATCGTGCCGCGAGCGCGGCTGTTCCAATACGGCGTTCCCAAACCCGTAAACGCCGGAACGATGTAAACGCCGCCGCTGTCGGGAACTTTCGCGGATAACGCTTCAACCTCGTCCGAAGTTTTGATAATGCCCAAACCGTCGCGCAGCCATTGAACGACCGCGCCGCCGATAAAAACGCTGCCTTCGAGCGCGTAATTCGTTATGCCGTCAACTTTCCACGCGATTGTCGTC
>CAXTMQ010000275.1:0-6570 GCA_964245305.1 uncultured Pyrinomonadaceae bacterium | reverse complement strand
TTTAAATGTTCTGCCAAGCAAGAGAAGAAACATCGTTAAAGTCTCAAAATATTAACAAAGGTATCAGCTATTTAGAGGAAGATACCTACGTTTGTAACATTGGACAAATCTTTTGTCAAACTTATTGTAAAACTAATTTGCCGAAAAAGCCTTGAATAGTTTAATATAAAGTTAGTTTAACGAAAATCGGCTGGTTGAAATGAAAATGTTAATTTATTAAATTGGTTAGACCAAAATTGATTTGATGTAAAGATTGCGCGAGATAAAACGAATGTATGCTTCCCGATCAAAAAACATAATGCGCCGCGAAACCGACGAAAACGTCTGGCTGACGATTGACGATTCACGCCTGCGCGAGCTTTTTGAAAAATCGCCCGTCGCTGATTACGACTTTGAAGTTTTAGATTCGGAACAGGCGGTCGGACAGGCGATGCTTGACGAATTAAAGGATGCGGTTCGCGCCAAAAACGGCGGAGATTTGACGATGCTTCTGCTCGGCGGTCGCGGGGCGCAGGCGATGTACCGCATTCTTGGCGAACAAGCGGCGAACGGCGCGATTGACGATTTGCTGGCGCGTTTGCACGTTTTTACACAGGACGCGCTCGCGCCGCTAAGAATGAATAACGGTTTAAGTTTCGTGCGCGATTTTGAAAGACTTCTGGGCGACGCTTTTTTTCAAAAAATCAAAAGTTTTACGCCGATGCGAACCGACACCGATAATTTGGAAGCCGGATTAATCAAGTATTTAGAAAAGCTGGAAAATCTGGGCGGCATAGATTTATTTTTTCTCGGTCTCGGACCCGAAGCCGAAGCCGCTTCGCATCTGGCTTACATCAAACCGGATTCGGGCGCGAAATTTTCCGACATCGCCGGAATAATTCCGATTTCGCAGACGATTCTGGAACATCACATCAGCAAATTCAAAGCCGGCGGAAGCGCGATTTCCGAAGCCGACGAAATTGAATGCCGCCGCGCGACGAATATTTTAACGCTCGGACCGGCGGCGATTCTAGGCGCGAAGCGCGTCGTGCAGTCAATTGTTGACGCGGACACCGCGCCCGCCAAACGCGCGAGTTTCAAACGGATTTTAGAAACCGAAATTGCCGACGATTTTGCCGAACGCGCAAATCGGCTTGACGAAAATCCAGGGCTTTGGCTGCGGCTTCACCCGAACGTCAGAACCTTGATTTTGCCGAATCTTCTGGAAGCGTAAATGTTTTTACAATGAATGATTTCACCGAAAAAATTCTGCCGATCAGCGATTACGCGATTATCGTTGGCGCGCGCGATAACGTCGCGGTCGTCAAAACCGAAACGCGCGAAAATCTGTTGCTCGCTCTGCCCGACGGGAAAATTATCGAAGTGAAACGCGCTGTTCCGGCGGGACATCGTTTTGCGATTCGCGCGATTCCGGCGGGCGAGTTCGTTTGTCAATACGGACAGCCGATTGGAGCAAGTCTCGGCATTACGGCGGGCGATTGGGTTACTCTCGAAAATATGTCGAACGATATTCCGGTCGTGCGCGATTTGCCGGAAGACTTGCATCTGCCGCCGACCGAATATTTTCCACTCGAAGAACGCGGAACTTTTCAGGGATTTCGCCGCGCCGACGGTCGAGTCGGAACGCGCAATTTCGTTTTGATCGTGCCGACCTCGATGTGCGCCAGCCACGAAGCCGCGCAGATTTCGATGATGGCGGAATTTCTGCATTACAAACGCGAAAAATTTCCGAACGTGGACGGCGTGGTTGCCATTCCGCATAACAAAGGCTGCGGCTGTCAGGACGGCTCGAATCTCGAAATTATGCTGCGCGTCCTGGCGAATTACGCCGATCATCCGAACGTCGGCGGCGTAATTTTAATTGATCTCGGATGCGAAAAAACTAATCTCTCAAAAGTCGAAAAATACCTTTTGAAGCGCGAGCTTTCTTTTAACAAGCCGGTTGCCAAAATCGGCATTCAGGAAATCGGCGGAACACAGGCGGCAATCGAACGCGGCTTGAAAGAAGTCGAAGCGATGCTGCCCGTTGTCAATGAAGCGAAGCGCGAGGAAGTTTCCGTAAATGAATTGGTTTTGGGCGTAAAATGCGGTTCGAGCGACGGCTTTTCCGGTCTTTCGGCGAATCCGGCATTGGGACACGCCGCCGATTTGCTCGTCAAAAACGGCGGCACGGTTTTGATTACCGAAGTTCCCGAATTTTGCGGCGCGGAACATATTTTGGCGAACCGCGCGAAAGACGCGGAAACCGGGCGAGCGATTTATCAAATGATTGATTGGTTCAAAGATTACGCTTCAAAGTTCGGCGGCGTTTTGAACAATAATCCGTCGCCAGGTAATGTTAAAAGCGGACTTTTGAACATCACGATTAAAAGCCTCGGCGCATTGGCAAAGTCCGGCACGACGCGCGTCGAAGGTGTTTGCGAATACGCCGAAGCTCCGAAAAATCGCGGACTGAATTTGATGCAAGGTCCGGGTTACGATCAAGAATCAACGCCCGCGCTCGTCGCCGCGGGCGCGACCGTTATTGTCTTTACGACCGGCAACGGCACGACCATCGGCAACGCCATCGCGCCGGTCATCAAACTCGCTTCTAACAACCGCGTGTTTGAACGAATGAACCGCGACATAGATTTATCGGCGGGCGGAATTATCGAAGGCACTGAAACAATCGAATCAGCCGGCGAACGGGTTTTCGAGCATATCAAACGAGTGGCAAGCGGCGAAACCCTGGCGAAAGCCGAGGAAAATAAACACCGCGAATTTCAATTCTGGGCTGAACAAACCGTAACTTTGTAAAAGAATCGCGTTGAATTTCGCAAACGAAAATTTTAGATTTTTGAATTCGGATTTGTTATCTTACATTCGTGCTGAAATTAAAAGAAGAAAAAAATAATCGTTTGGATTTAATCTCGCTCGGCGAAGTTTTGCTGCGGTTCGACGCGGGTGACGAGCGCATTCGAACGACGCAGACGTTTCGCGTTTTCGACGGCGGCGGCGAGTATAACGTCGCCAGAAATTTGTCGAAAACATTTTGCTGCCGAACCGCGATTGCGACCGCTTTAGCCGATAACGCGCTCGGACGATTGGCGGAAAATTTAGTTTGGCAGGGCGGCGTTGACGCTTCGCAGATTATCTGGCGCGAAGCGCAAACCGACGCGCGCAACGGACTTTATTTTATCGAACGCGGCTTCGGTCTGCGTTCTCCGGCTTCGTGTTTCGACCGCGCGAATACGGCAATTTCCCAAGTCAAAACCGGGGATTTCGACTGGCGAAAAATCTTTGCCGAAATTGGAACTCGCTGGTTTCATACAGGCGGAATTTTCGCCGGACTTTCCGAAACGACGGCTGAAGTCGCAATGGAAGCGATGCGGACGGCGAAGCAAAACGAAACGATTGTTTCATACGATTTGAATTACCGCGATTCGCTCTGGAAAACGCGCGGCGGACGCGACGCGGCAAACGATTTGAATAGAAAATTACTGCCGTTCGCCGACATCGTTTTCGGTTCGTTCGATTTCGATTCTCGGCTTTCAAAATTTAACGCCGACGATTTTCAAGCGGCGGCGCGAAAAATGTTTGACGATTTTCCAAACTTGAAAATCATCGTTTCGACTCTGCGCGAAGTGCATACGGCGAGCCGCCACGATCTAAGCGCGGTTTGTTGTGCCGACGAGAAAATCTTCAAAGCGCAGGATTTTATGAACGTCGAAATCTTCGACCGCGTCGGCAGCGGCGACGCTTTCGCCGCCGGATTTATTTACGGAATCTTAAAGGGCGAAGACGCGCAGTTTGCCGTCGAGTGCGGAACGGCACACGCCGCGCTCGTCATGACCACGCCCGGCGACAATTCGATGTCAACGCTCGCCGAAGTCGAACGCCTGATGAAAGACAGAAATGCCCACGCGATAAGATAAAATTTTTTTGCAGGGAAATAATTCTCCTTTCCTAATTCTCAAAATTATTCACTTGCAGTCTCAAATTTCGTAAACGAAATTCACCGAATCAAACTCGTCAAAAAAATAAAAATTCGCTCGGAAAAGAAAATTTTGCTTGACCGCAAAATTTTTTTGTGTATTATGTTAAAAGTCTTAACAAATTATCCGAACAGTTAGCGCATTTAGAGAAAAGATTTGATTTATCAAGCGGATAAAACCTAAAAATTGCGATATTTATAAAAATCTGACAGCAATCCAAATAATTTGTTAGGTTTCTTAACAAAACGATGCGAAAAATAAATCCGAGAGATTTTACGTTGGCGACGCGCGGGACATCGCGCGAAATTAATCGCCAAATTGCGCTTACGTTAGTCGGAACTCATCAGCCGATTTCACGCGCCGATCTGGCGCGTTTGATGGAAACCAACCGCGCTAACGTCACATTTTTAATCAACGAACTGCTCGAAGAAAAATTAGTGCGCGAAGAAGGGCGCGGAATTGAAAAGACGCGCGGGCGCAAGCCGACTTTTCTTTATCTCAACTCGCAGAAAACCTTCGCCGTCGCCGTTGACGTTCGCGCGAGCCGCACTTTTCTGATGCTGACCGATTCAATCGGCAAGCAAATCGGCGAAACTCATAGTTTTGCGACGGAACTCGATCCGAAAAAATTAGCCGGTTCGCTGAGCGCGAATATCAAAAAGATTTTGAGCGGCAAACTTTTGCTTTCAAATTGCGAAGGAATCGGAATCGTCGTGCCGGGAATGCTCAACCGAAAAACCGGAATAGTTTTACACGCGCCGACGCTCGGCTGGCACGATGTTAATTTGCTCGCGCCGCTCGAAAAAGAATTCGGCGACGTAAAAATTCATCTCGAAAATTCCGGCAAAGCCTGCGCTCTTTCGCAGATTTGGACGACGCGCGGCGAAGATTCGGATTTTAACGACATTGTTTTCGTTTCGGTCTCCGACGGTCTCGGTGTCGGCATCGTGATTAACGGCGAATTAATGCGCGGCAAACATAATACGGCAGGCGAATTCGGACACGTTCCGCTCAGCATTGACGGTCCGGTTTGTTCGTGCGGCGCGAGCGGCTGTTGGGAAGCATACGTTTCCAATCTGGCGACGCTTTCGAGATATTTCGGCAGAAACTTAACGCAGCGTCAGCCGCAGTCATTAGAAACAGCCGATTTTACGATTGCCGATTTAATCGCGCGGGCGCGCGGCGGCGACGGAAAAGCCTTGACCGTTTTGCATTCGACGGCGAGATATTTGGGTCTCGGTTTGGCTTCGATTATCAACGCGATTGATCCGTCGCTCGTTTATATCGGCGGCGAAATCACCGAGGCGTGGGACTTGATCGAACCGTCGGCGCGCGAGGCAATCAAGGAAAGAGTTTTGACGAGGGAATTGGGGGCGATACCGATTCGCATCGTGCCGGCAATCGAAAATCCCCGATTGCGCGGCGCGGTCGCGCTCGTAACCGCTCCGGCTTTTGCCGCTCCGAAAGTGGCTTAGACGCAAACAAAAAATCAGAAATATTATTTGGCGAAAATCGCTTCTCGAAAAAGAAACGATTTTTGCGGCGGGTGAAGTTTGCTCAAAACTCGAGGAAAAGATTTCAAAGGAGAATTGAAAAAAAATTATGCAGAGACTCGACGCACATCTTGATTCGATAAAATATATCCGTTTTACAGGTTTCGTTTTAATGGCATTGTTTGTTTTGTCGGCAAACTTTTTCGCTGTTTCGGCGCAGACAAATACGGGGCGTATTTCGGGAACTGTTACGGATTCGACCGGCGCGGTTGTCGCAAACGCCGCCGTTACCGTTACCAATCCGGCGACAAATGTCGAGCGAACCGCGACGACCGACGAAAGCGGGTTTTACACGGTAACGAATTTGCCGGTCGGAACTTACAGCGTCGCCATCGAAGTTCCGAATTTCAAAAAGTCCGTCAAAACCGAAAACAATTTGACTGCCGACGCGAAATTAACGATAGATTTCGCGCTCGAAACCGGGCAGGTTTCCGAAACCGTCGAAGTCAGACAGGAAAGCGGCGAAACGGTCAATACGACATCCGGCGAAGTCGCCAAAGTAATTGACAATCAGCAGATCAACAATCTGGCTTTGAACGGTCGCAATTATTATCAATTGCTGTCAATTATTCCCGGCGCGGTCGTCACGGCTGATGATTCGCTCGACACGAATTTGGCGACGAATACGATTAACATCAACGGCAATCGCGGCGTTTCAAACAATCTGACCGTTGACGGCGGAAATAACAATAACGCGGGCAGCAACGCCAGCCAGATTAACAACGTCGGTCTCGATTTTATACAGGAAGTTAAACTGCAAACGTCGAACTATTCCGCCGAATACGGGCGCAATTCGGGCGCGCAGATTAACGTCATCACCAAGCGCGGCTCTAATAAATATCACGGAACGGGATTCGAGTTTTTGAGAAACGATGCCTTCGACGCGCGCGACGCTTTCGCGGCGACCAGACCGTTTCTGCGCTATCACAATTACGGTTACAGCTTCGGCGGTCCGCTGCCGTTTTTGAATTTCGGCGAAGGCGGTCCGACGTTCAAATCGGGCAAAGATAAATTCTTTTTCTTTTTCGGGCAGGAATGGAAAC
>CAXTMQ010000274.1:2201-6573 GCA_964245305.1 uncultured Pyrinomonadaceae bacterium | reverse complement strand
TTGACGAAGAAATTCCGGTCGTCGCGCATATCGGACTCACGCCGCAATCGGTTTACAAACTCGGCGGTTATCGAGTTCAGGGTCGCACGGCGGAACAGGCAAAGCGTTTGATTGAAGACGCGAAATTGCTCGAAGAAGCCGGCGCGTTTGCGATTGTTTTAGAATTAGTTCCGCGTGAAGTCGCCGAAATTATCACCAAAGAATTAACGATTTCGACCATCGGCATCGGCGCGGGCGCGGAATGCGATATTCAAGTTCTCGTTCTACATGATTTGGTCGGAATGACGTTCGGCAGACAGCCGCGTTTCGTCCGCCAATACGCCAGCGTCCGCGACGTGATGACCGAAGCGATTCAAAGCTGGACGAGCGATGTCAAAACCGGCGCGTATCCGAACGATAAAGAATCTTACGGCTTGACCGAGGAAACGAAAAAAGAATTAGACGACAAATTAACGGAGCAAAACTTTTAAATTTCGGTCGAACGAAATCTAATTTATGGAAATTATCAATCGCCGCGCGAGAATGTCTTCGTTAGCCAGAAAGCTGCGGCGCGAAAATAAAACCATCGGACTCGTGCCGACGATGGGCGCGCTGCACGAAGGTCATTTGTCTTTGGTTAAAGAAGCGCGTCAAATGTGCGACATCGTGATTGTTTCGATTTTCGTCAATCCGACGCAGTTTAACGATAAAGATGATTTGAAAAAATATCCGCGCGATTTAACGAATGATGCTGCCGTTTTAACCGAATACCAAGCCGATTATGTTTTCGCGCCCGACGAGCAGGAAATTTACGCGGAGAATTTTTCGACCTTTGTTTACGTCGAAAATTTAACCGAAACACTCGAAGGCGCGTCGCGTCCCGGACATTTTCGCGGCGTGGCGACAATCGTCACGATTCTTTTCAATACGATTCGCCCGGATTTCGCGTTTTTCGGACAAAAAGACGCGCAGCAAGTCGCGGTGATTAAACGCCTGACCAAAGATTTGGGATTCGACACGGAAATTGTCGTCGGTAGAACCGTCCGCGAAGAATCTGGCTTAGCGATGTCTTCGCGCAATGCGCTTTTGAGCGAAGAAGAAAGGCAAAAGGCTTCGATTATTTTTCAGGCTTTACGGAAAGCGAAGCTCGCGGCGCGTGAAGGCGAACGAAACGCCGCGCGGCTCGCCGAAATCGTGCGTGAAAAAGTCGAAACCGAACCGCTCGCCCGCCTCGATTACGTCGCCGTCGTGGACAACGAAACGCTCGAGCCGATTGAGCGAATCGGTGAAAACGCAGCGTTAATCGCGGTCGCCGTTAATTTCGGAAACGTGCGCTTGATTGACAATACGATTCTCAACGCGAAACCGTAATAATTCCCGCCCGAAAGCAATTTTTGGCAGTAAACTTGCATCTAAATTTACGAATTGCACAAGTTTTGCGATTCTAAAATTATGAAAAACATTAAATCAATTTTAGCGATTTTAAGTTTTGTGTTTGTATTTTCAATTGCCGCGTTCGCGCAAGACATCACTTTTACGTCTATTGACGGACAAAAAATTGATCTCGAAGCGCAGAAAGGTAAGGTCGTCGTGCTGGCAATCGGCGCGCAATGGCTGCCGCTGTCGGCGCAGCAAGCCGTTTACATCAACAAACTCGCCAAAAAATACAACGGGCGCGACGTGGTTTTTTATTTCATTTCAACCGATTCGACTTCAGCGAAATCGAAAAATTACGCGAGCGACGACGACATTCGCAAATTTGCGACGACGAATAAATTGACCATCACGATTTTGCGCGATTCCGAAGGCGCGGCGACTTTGAAACGCTACAAAATTGACCAAGTTCCGTCGTTCGTCGTTCTCGACAAAGAAGGCAAAGCCGTCGGTACGCCGTTCAGCGGTCTTGACCCAAAAAGCGATATTTCAATGCCGATTTCGCAGGCGATTGATAAAGTTTTGTAAAAGATTTGATAAAAGCGACTTTGATAAAAGCAGAATGAGAAATTCATTCTGCTTTTTATTTTCATTTGAAATTTTTCAATAATTCGTAAACCAAATTCACCGGCAAACCGACGACATTCCAGTAATCGCCTTCGATACGTTCGATGAACAGCGCGGCTTGCGCTTGAACGGCGTAAGCTCCGGCTTTGTCGAGCGGATTTCCCTTCTCGACGAGAAATTCGATTTCCGCGTCGGATATTTCCGTAAACTTAACGCGCGTTCGTTGCAAACCAATTTTTGTTTCCGATTTCCCTTCCGCCGTTTTGACCAGAGCGATGCCGGTTAAAACCTCGTGCCAATTTCCCGAAAGCATTCGAAGCATTCGCCGCGCGTCGGCTAAATCCGTCGGTTTGCCGATGATTTGATTTTCAATGACGACCGTTGTGTCCGCGCCCAAAATCAAATTGTTCTCGTAATTTTTCGCAACCGCAACGGCTTTTTCGACGGCTAATCTCTGCACGTAATCAGCCGGATTTTCGCCTTGGAGTTCGGTTTCGTCAATGTCCGCCGTGTGTTTTTCAAATTCCCAACCGACTGCATTTAAAATTTCCGCGCGACGCGGGCTTGCCGAAGCTAAAATCAATTTTGGCAGATTTATCATTTATCATTTATCATTTATCATTTGGCGAAGAAATGACAAATGACCGTTTGAATTATGCAAGACCTTTTCCGCGCGCTGCCGAAATTATTAAAGGAATTTGAAGACAAGGAAGAACTCCGCGAAGCCGTCGTGTTCGCCGCGTGGCGCAAAATCGCGGGCGAAACTTTGTCCGGCCATACCGTTCCATTCAGGCTTTTCAACAAACACTTGATCATCGCGGTTGCCGATAAAATGTGGAAACGGCATCTGGAAACTTTAAGCGGGCAGATGATTTTCAAATTAAATTCTTTGCTCGGACAAGCGGTTGTGACGTTCATCGAGTTTCGCATTGACGAAGAAATGCTCGCCGCCGAACGCGCCAAACATCGACAAGCTAAAATAAGCGATGAAAAAATGAACGAAATCGCGCTCGACGAAGTGACGGCGAAAATGCGTCGCTCGGCGGACGCGATTAAAGACGATAATCTGCGCTATCAATTTTTGCTGACTGCGGGCAGTTGTCTGGCAAGAAAGAAAAGAATGAAGGAAAACGAGTAGCTCGTCAAACAAAAATCATTAGTGAACGATATTTAAAGAAATAATTATGGCAATAGAAGCGGAAGACATCAGAAAAATCGCCAAACTCGCGCATCTGGAAATTACCGAAGCGGAAGTCGCGCTTTACACGCCGCAGATGGCGAGCATCGTCGGTTATGTCGAACAATTGAACGAACTCGACACCGAAGCGGTTGAAGCGTCAATCGGCGGTCTGACCAAAGAAGGCGAGGCGACCGTGACGACGCGCGAAGACACGCCGCACGAATCGCTCGGACAGAAAAAAGCTCTCGATCAAGCACCGTCGGCGGTCGAAGGATATTTTCAAGTGCCGAAGGTTTTATGAGTTTCAGATTCAAGATTTCAGCTTTCAGATTCAAGGTTCGAGGTTTCAAATTATTTTACCTTTTGCCTTTCGCCTTTTGCCTTTTTTCGTGCGGCGGCGTTCCGAATCTCGATCCGCCGGAATGCATAGATTCGCGGCAAACGGTCAGGGAATTTTATTCGTATCATTTCGGCGGCGAGATGCGGTTTTCAAAGGAAAATTTGAAGCCGCTCGAAAAATTTTTAACGCCGGAATACGATAAAAATCTGCAAAATATTCAGACGGGCGGCGATGTTTTCACGACCGGAAACACGGATTTTCCGAAGGCTTTCCGCATCGCCAAATGCGATGTCGTTTCGCCCGAAAAAACCAGACACGAAATTCAGCTTTTTTGGCGCGACGACGCGCGCAACGAACAAAAATCAATTTACGTCGAAGCCGTCAAACAAAATAATCAATGGCTGATTGACCGAATCGAGCCGCTCAATAAATAAAATTTTCCGCAAACGCGGCAAAAATGCGCAAAATTAAATTTCTTTCCGCTTTCTTTCTTCTCGGCATTTTTTTATCAGCGGCGGCGGGCGCGCTTCGGATAATTGGTGGATTGGCATCAGCGGAGCGCGGGTAAAATTGATTACGCAGGACGGCGCGTCGAGAACGATGCTGACCGATGAAAACGGTTATTTTATGTTCGACGAAGCCGAAGGACAATCGGCAATCGTCACAATCAGCGCGAAAGGCGAAACTTTCACCCCGTAAAATTAATTTGTCAGTTTGACGGAAAGCACCGACGGACTTTACTTTTTCGCTAAAAAAAGTCTGCGAACGCCAACAATAAAGCCGCGCGGCTCTTTTTGACCGGGACGGTTGAAGATTTATAATTTTCCGGCTTTACGCATCTTTAACCGCTAAGTTATGATTTTAGTCGTGAA
>CAXTMQ010000274.1:0-2191 GCA_964245305.1 uncultured Pyrinomonadaceae bacterium | reverse complement strand
TTTTTTTTTTTTTAAAACTCTATTTTACACGACTTTTTTTTAATTGGTTAAGTTAATGAGCGAAATAAAGACGAACATCGAGAAAACGCTGGATAACGCCGAAAAATTGAACGGCGAATTAAATTCTTTTCTGAAAATCGAGCGCGAATATGCCTTGAACCGCGCCGAAGAGCTGGAAAAAAGTTCCGACGAATCGCCTTTGAAAGGTTTCGCCGTCGCGGTCAAAGATAATATCTGCACGACGTTTTCGCAGACTTCGTGCGGCTCACGCATTCTGGGAAGTTATCGCCCGCAATACAACGCGACGGCGGTCGAAAAATTGCTCGACGCGGGCGCGGTGATCGTCGGAAAAACGAATCTGGACGAATTTGCGATGGGTTCGTCGAACGAAAATTCGGCGTTCGGCGCGGTGAAAAATCCCTGGGATTTGGAAAGAGTTCCGGGCGGAAGTTCGGGCGGCTCGGCGGTCGCGGTCGCGTCGGGCGTGGTTCGCGCGAGTTTGGGTTCGGAAACCGGCGGCTCGGTTCGTCAGCCGGCATCGCTCTGCGGCATCGCGGGATTAAAACCGACTTACGGCAGAATTTCGCGTTTCGGTCTGGTCGCGTTCGCTTCGTCGCTTGATCAAATCGGAATTTTCGGGCAAACGAGCGAAGATGTCGCGCGAGTTTTGGAAGCGATTGCCGGACGCGATAAAAACGATTCGACGACCGCCGGTGTCGAAGTTCCGAATTATGCGGCGGAATTGGAAAAAGATATTAAAGGCAGAAAAATCGGCGTTCCGAGAGCTTTGTTCGGCGAAGGTTTGGACGACGAGGTGCGAAACGCGGTTGAAAAATCAATCGAAAATTATCAATCGTTAGGCGCGGAAATCGTTGATGTCGAATTGCCGAACGCCAAATACGGCATCGCGGTTTATTACATTATCTGCACGGCGGAAGCGTCTTCCAATCTCGCACGGTTCGACGGCGTGCGTTACGGTTTTCGCGCCGAAGACGCGCGCGAACTACGCGAAATGTATATGAAAACGCGCGAAGAAGGTTTCGGCGCGGAAGTCAAACGCCGCATAATGCTCGGCACATACGTTTTGTCTTCTGGTTATTACGACGCTTATTACGCCAAAGCGCAAAAAGTTCGCACCCTTTTGAAACAGGATTACGCGAAAGCATTCGAGAAATGCGACGCGATTCTAACGCCGACTTCGCCTTCGACGGCGTTCAAAATCGGCGAAAAAAGCGACGATCCGCTGGCGATGTATCTGAGCGATATTTACACGGTTTCGGCAAATTTGACCGGAACGCCGGGCATTTCAGTTCCCTGCGGACTTTCAACGGAAAATCTGCCGATTGGCTTACAGTTGGTTGGAAATTACTGGTCGGAAGCGGTTCTACTAAATCTAGCAAGCGCATACGAAAAGAATTTTCCGCTTGCAGCGAAACCGAAAATAAGCGTTTAACTTATTTCGATAACGATAAAAGGCTGGAAATTTCCGAACCCGGAATAGGCGGAATAATTGTATTTTGCGGAATCGTTTGCTCAAAGCGCGACGAATCATCGAGAAGTCGCTCGGCTTCATTAACCGGAACGGGACGTGAAAACAGATAACCCTGCCCGTATTCGCAGCCCAATATGCGAAGCTGATGCAGTTGATGAATCGTTTCGATGCCTTCGGCGATCACGTTCAAGCTCAAAGTTTTGGCTAAAGAAATCACCGTGCGGACGATTTCGCCGTTCTCCGAACCGTCTTCCATCTGGCTGACGAACGAACGGTCAACTTTAAGCGTGTTGATCGGAAAACGATGCAGATAACTCAAAGAAGAATAGCCCGTGCCGAAATCGTCAATCGAAAGCTGAATGCCGAGTTCGCGGATTTGTTTCATCATCGAAATCACGCTTTCGGCGTTCGTCATTACCGCGCTTTCCGTCAGTTCGAGTTTCAATTGCGTCGGATTGATTTGCGTTTCAGCTAAAATCATTTTTATCTGTTCGACTAAATCTTTTTGAGCGAAATGCTTGCCCGAGATGTTGACGCTCACCGTCAGATTTTCGTGCGCCGGATCTTTGCGCTGCCATTCGACTATTTGATTGCACGATGTTCTGAGAATCCATAATGTCATCGGCACGATCAAGCCGGTTTCCTCGCTGACCGGAATAAATTCGTTCGGCGGAACGAGTCCGCGCGTCGGGTGATTCC
>CAXTMQ010000273.1:0-6591 GCA_964245305.1 uncultured Pyrinomonadaceae bacterium | reverse complement strand
AGAAAATGCGAGTCATTTTCAAACTTTTCTTATAAAAAACTTTTTTCATTTTTCTAATTTCCCTCCTTACATTTTCGATTTTCGATTTGCAATTTGCGATTTATTTATCCGCCCTCATTATTTTTGGAAATTCAACGATTGACGAAAAATAAAATCGCAAACCGCTTATCGCAAATCGAAAATTCGCTTAGTGCGTGTCGTAATTAGCAATCGGGTAATCTCCGTTTTGCCCGAACTGAATTTGTGCTATGCCGCCGATTGAACTCCGCAAAGTAAAAAATGTTCCGGTCAGCGGATCCCAAACAGAAATATCTGTTCTGCCGTCTCCGTCATAATCGTTCTGCGTACTCAACTGCGGTTTTGCACCGAACTGAACTCCGAAAAAGCCATTGTCGCTGCTTCGCAAAACAAACCAATTATAACTGCTGCCGGTTCGCAGAACCGCATAATCGGTTCGCCCGTCGCCGTCGTAATCGCCCGGCACGACCAAATCGCTTCCCTGTCCGAACTGAACGGCACTTGTGCCGCCGGAACTGCGCTGAACGTAGAAGGTTGCGGGTTGATTGCTCATTCCGCGGAAAACGGCAATATCGAATCTGCCGTCGCCGTCATAATCGCCGGGCGCGGTTACGTCCGAAGCCAAGCCGAACTGCGTTGACGTGAAAGTTCCGAGAGTCGCCGTGCCGTCCTGAATATACCAGGTCATTCCGCCGTTCGCGCGGCGCACGACCGCATAATCGGTTCTCCCGTCGCCCGTATAATCACGCGCGACCGGCTCGTCGCCGTTTTGTCCGAACTGAACGCCCTGAACGCTGTTTGTCGAGCTGCGAAGCACGAAGAATGTTCCGGTCGTGTTTCTGAAAACCGCCACGTCGGTTCTACCGTCGCCGTCATAATCGCCCGGCGTGAAAGTATCCGTGCTGCTGTCGCCGAACGGGAATCCGTAGAAAACTCCGGTCGAGCTGGGTCTAATATAAATCGTGCTGTTGCTCGAACGATAAACCGCGTAATCGGCGCGTCCGTCGCCGTCGAAATCGAGATTATTCGTCGCCGCCGAGCCGCCGCTGATGACCAGACCGCGAATTGGTGATGTCGAATTGATCGGCGAAATGAATGTTGCCGCGCCGGTTGTTAAATTGATCGTGTAAAGATTGGAAGTCGCGCTGCCGTTCGGCTGTAAAGCCGCTAACGCAACATTGCCGGTGTTCGTAATATCGAAGCCGTTATTGCCCGTAATGTCGAAACCGAGTGTGCCGACTCCGACTAAAGTTCCGGCGTTGGCGGGATTCTGCTGATACAGAAAATCGGTTGTCGAACTAATATCGTAAAGCGTCGTGGTCGTCGCGCCGCCGAAGCTGTTCGTATAGGCGGCGGCATCCGCGCCGGTCGCCGCGCCGTTCAGATTCGGGTCGGTCGCCGTCAAAGTTCCGTCAATCGGATTGAGCCGCAGGTTTTGTCCCGTGTCGCTGATCACGCGGATACGGTCAACCGTCGGATTAAAGTCAAAACCGAAATCCGTTCCGCTCAATGTGAACGCGCCAGCCGCGCCGACGGCGGTCGCCGCGCCGGTTGCCGGATTGATGGTATAAAGACGATTCGAGCTTCCCAGCCCGTAAAGTTGTCCGGTCGCCGGTCGAATATCTATTCCTAAAATGCTTTCGCCGCTCTGCAAGCCGGTAATGGTAACGGCGCTTCCAATCGGCGCGTTGGCGCGATTGCTGTTAAAGCGAATGAGCTGATTAGCCGTGTTGAGAGCGATGACGCTGAATCCTGCCGTCGGTGCTGCGCCGGTATCAACCGCGAGACCGCGTAAAGGACTGGTCGTAACAGGCGCGCCCAAAGCACCTACCAGAGTCGCCGCGCCGGTCGTAAGATTTATCGTATAAAGTTGCGGGAGTCCCGTAATATCAACACTTGTCGCGTAAGCGGTATTGTTGCCGGAAAAGAAGTCGAAGCCGTTAATGCTTTGAAAATCTACACCGAGCGCACCGACTAAAATCAATGTTCCCGAATTTGCCGGGTTCTGTGTATAAAGGTTGTCGGTTGAGGCATCAATATCGTAAAGCGTGGTGGTGGTCGCGCCGGCGAAGTTGTTCGTATAGGCGGCGGCGGTCGGCTGAGTCGCCCCGCCGTTAATCGCGCCGTCAACGATGGCTGAAGCGTCAGCCGGATTGACGCGCAGATTTTGTCCCGTATTCGACACGATGCGAATGCGGTCAACGGTCGGATTAAAATCGAAACCGAAATCCGTTCCGTTCAAAGCCGTTGTCAAAACTCCGACCGATGTGGCATTGGCGGTCGTTTTATCAATAACATAAATGCGGCTCGTGCTTCCCAAGCCGTAGAGCTGTCCGGTCGCGGGGCGAACGTCTATGCCGAGAATAAACTCGCCGTTTTGCAAGCCCGCAATCGAGCCGACGACCGTTATCGCGCTCGGCGTGGTCGCATTAAAACGCACGAGCTGGTTATTCGTCATTACCCCGTAAATGGTCGCGTTGGTTTGAGCGTTAGCACTTGTCATTCCGACAAAAAGCAGCAAGCCCAATAAAAATGGCATAACCGCGAGGCTACGCCCATTAAATTTTTGCTTCATTAAATTATCCCTCCGTCAAGTCCGTCAAAAGTGAAGACACATCTACCGGCATACGAATTCCGGGTAGATTGTGTCAAAAGTTTTATTTCAACTTAAGAAAATTATCCTGCAAATTGGAGTTCGCCGAAATTTTGATAACAGATGCAGAAAAAACGCATTTTCCGTAAGTATTTTCTCAATTATTCCGAATCCGCGCGTTTTGTCAATTTCAATTTGTTCGATGAGCCGACAATCTTTTCGTGAAGGCGCGATCTCCGTCGAAAATTTCTTTAATTTTTACTGAAATTGTTTGACCTGTAAAAGTTTAAGGCGCACTCGTTAATTTCTTTCGCGCAAACTTTATTGAGTTTGAAAAAGCGCGAAAATGTGCGAATCCGGCGCGGTTTTGCTATTGTTTAATTTTGACTTTGATACTTTTCTTATCATTTATGGACTCGAACTTAATCAGAAATTTTTCCATCATCGCGCATATTGACCACGGCAAATCAACGCTCGCCGATAGAATTTTACAACTAACGGGCGCGGTTGCCGACCGCGATATGGAAGCGCAATTACTTGACGATATGGATTTGGAACGCGAGCGCGGCATTACCATCAAAGCCCACGCCGTCCGCCTCGATTACACCGCGAAAGACGGTCAACAATACGTTTTAAATCTCATTGACACGCCCGGTCACGTTGATTTTTCCTACGAAGTTTCGCGCTCGCTTTCGGCTTGCGAAGGCGCGCTTTTGATCGTTGATTCTTCGCAGGGCGTTGAGGCGCAAACTTTAGCGAATACTTATCTCGCGCTCGAAAACGATTTGGAACTGATTCCCGTTCTGAACAAAATTGATTTGCCCGCCGCCGACCCCGACCGCATCAAAGAGCAGATCGAAAACATCATCGGCTTGGACGCGAGCGACGCGGTGCTGGCGAGCGCGAAAACCGGCATCGGCGTGGAAGAAATTCTCGAACAAATCGTTAAAAAGATTCCCGCGCCCAAAGGCGACAAAAACGCGCCGCTCAAAGCCCTGATTTTCGATTCTTGGTATGACAGCTATCGCGGCGTAATCGTTCTTTTTCGCATTATCGAAGGCACGATTAAAAAAGGAACAAAAATCAGATTTTTCAATACGGGACGCGAATATCTCGTCGAAACGCTCGGTGTCAATCGCCCGCGCCCGACACCGATTGATTCGCTTTCAATCGGCGAAGTCGGCTTTTTGACCGCCTCGATCAAAACCGTCGCCGACGTGCAAATCGGCGACACGATTACCGAAGCTGCCAATCCGACCAAAGAACCTTTTCCAGGTTTTCAGGAAGTCAAACCGATGGTTTTCGCCGGGCTTTATCCGACCGATTCGGCGCAATATGAAGATTTGCGCGACGCGATGGAAAAACTCCGTCTGAACGACGCTTCGTTTTTCTTCGAGCCGGAATCTTCGACCGCGCTCGGCTTCGGATTCCGCTGCGGATTTTTAGGACTTCTGCATATGGAAATCGTGCAGGAACGCCTTGAACGAGAATTTAATTTGGACTTAATCACGACCGCGCCCGGAGTGCGCTATCGAGTCACGACAACGAACGGCGAAGTGATGGAAGTAGATTCGCCTTCAAAAATGCCCGACACCGGCAGAATCGAAAAAATCGAAGAACCGTTTATCGAAGCGACGATTTTAACCAACGATGCATTTCTCGGCGGCATTCTCCCGTTGCTCGACGAAAAGCGCGGTGTGCAGAAAAAATTTGAATACATCACCGACACGCGCGTGATGCTCGTCTACGCGCTGCCGCTCAACGAAATCGTTCTTGATTTCTACGATAGATTAAAAAGCGTTTCTAAAGGTTACGCTTCCTTGGATTATCATCTGTCCGGCTACGTCGAAAGCGATCTCGTCAAACTCGACATATTAGTTTCCGGCGAACAGGTTGACGCGCTCGCCCTGATTCTGCACCGCAAAACCGCCGACGCGAAAGGCAGAGTCGTGACCGCGAAAATGAAAGAACTAATCCCGCGCCAAATGTTTGAAGTGGCAATCCAAGCGGCAATCGGCAACCGCGTCATCGCCCGCGAAACCGTCAAAGCGATGGGCAAAAACGTCATCGCCAAATGCTACGGCGGCGACATTTCGAGAAAGAGAAAACTTTTGGAAAAACAGAAAGAAGGCAAGCGCCGCATGAAGCGCGTCGGTAATGTGGAGATCCCGCAGGAAGCATTTCTCGCGGTTTTGAAGGTTAATGAAAGCTAAAGACAAAAATCTTTTGAAAAAGGAAATAAATGAATCGGTTGTTACTCAAGCAAATGATGAAAATGCTTGAGTTGATATTCAGTCGGTTAAAAATCGCGCCAATCGCGGAGACCGAGCAAAGTTTCTGTGAGCGTTAAACAAAGTTCCGAAAGTCCATCCTGCCAAGGACGATAGAATTAAATAAATGGCGGCAAATTTACTGTTTGCCTTTGACTGTGAAATCAATTGATGCTGTCCCGATTCTGCCGCCATTATCAATTGCTTCGATGGAGACTTCATTCATTCCGATTTGTGGATTTTTAAACGTAAACGTATATATATCTTTACCGATTTTAACAGCGTCGCCGATAAAAGTTTCTTCAAAAATTGATTTGTTCTCACTAAGTTCTCTCATCGTATATTTTTTACCGTTGATAAGATATATGATGTTTCCCGGAGTTTCGATTAATACTGTGAATTGTCGGATTCTAACTCGCTCAACTATGCCGTCAGGATCAAATGCCTGAATTGAGAAAGTGACTGTTGTCGGCTTTTTAGCTAAGTTCATAAAAACAGATTGATCTTTCGGTGTAAGAATAGTTATGCGCGGCGCAATATTTTTACTCGGCAAAACTTCGACAAATAGTTGAGCAGCATTATTATCCGAATTTTCTTCTTTTTCTTCGGCTGAAACGTAAATATTTCCAATAAGATTACTTTTCTTAATCAGAGATTTCCTCATCTCTATATAAGTTTCCTCGTTTTTAGGGAGAGAACCTTTTTTCGGCTCGAAATAATCAAAGTCGTCAAATTTTATTTCAACCGAAACAGTTATTGAATTGTCGACCTCAATGTCATCTAATTTGCATTGCAGCTTTCGATCAATTTGATATTTATATTCTTCAACTATGCATTTACCTCTGCTCGGAATATAAGAAATGAACTCAGTCCCTTTCGGTTCGTCTTGGACGAGAATGACATCGGTTGCTTTAGCATTTCCGATGTTAGTAACCGTCAGCGCATAAGAAAAATTCTCGCCGCCTCTTGCTGTTTCAGATGCGGGTTGAACTTTAATGTCTGAATCAATATTGCTTTGAGAAAAACAGAATGTATTTAAAAGCAACAGGAGAAGCGAAGTGAAAAATAAATGTTTACGCTGAGTTGATAAATTAATCATTTTTGTCTCCGACGAAATTGCATAAGTAAATTACTGCAAAAACAGTCTTGAAGGAATTATGATTTGAAACAATTTGGAATTCAACGGCAACTCTTTAATTAACGAGGCAAAATCTTTGAATAATTGACGAAAGCAAAAATTAGAAAACCGGAATATTGAAACAGAGAGGCACGAAGTAAGCGTAACGCTTACTTCGTGCCTCTCTGTTTCAGTCATTTTCGTTGAAATATAAATATTCGGCGAGCGCGTCCATAATAACTTCGGGCGTTAAATCTTCGGCGGTTACTTTTCTTTCAAAACGGATATTGAAACGCGAGCCAGCTTGCAGGCGTTTTTCTTGAATTCTGGATTTGGCGATTTCTTCGGCGACGGCGGCTTCGGCTCTGTTGGCATTGTCTTCGCGCTGGCGTTCGTTCCGCAGATAGCTTAATTCTTCGCGGATTCTTCGGCGGCGGCGATCATCTGTTTCGTATTTCAAATCTCTTTCCAAATCGCGTTCGCGGCGTGATTTTGTCGCGGTCGGAACGTAGACGCTCGAACTCGTTTCGTCGCCGAACGTGCCGTAACCGCCGCCGCCGAGCTGGAATTCGATGTGTTTGTCTTTGACCTTG
>CAXTMQ010000272.1:4635-6607 GCA_964245305.1 uncultured Pyrinomonadaceae bacterium | reverse complement strand
CATTAACAATGTATCTACATCATTCAGGTTTTCACGCGGTTTTTTACGATTTATTTCCTCGTGAAAATAACGAATTGGCACATATTGACGTTCAAGTTTTGGCAGATCATCCGAACGCTTGTTTTGCTCCGGCAAGAACAGCTATCAATCAGTTGTTAGATACCTTAATGCGGGAAGTCTGGATTCCGCTTGTAATCGTTAGGCTTGATGTTTTTGATGAAACCAATGACAGAGCGATTTTGCACGAAATTCACTTTCCATTTTTAATTAAACTCAATTTTGGACCTATCGGTGGTTTTGATTCATTTCCAATGTTGGCAGCTTACGAAGCATTGTCTCGTGAAGCTATTTTAGCAACAAGTCCTTATTATAGATTCTTATGTGCATATAGACTTTGTGAAGGATTGAGTCATTTCAGACATCAGATAAGAAAATATGTTGAGGAATTCAAAATTGAACAACCTATGCCTCGCCCTCCTTCTATTCAAGCTGAGTTGCTTGAAAGTATGGGATTTAAACCTGAATTTGTAAAAAAGATTAAAAAGTTTGACGAACTTATTACAGAGGTAAAAGTTTATAGAAACGCCGTTGCACACTTTCTGTTAGAAGAATACGGTAAAAAGCCTTTGCATATTTCTGATGGTTTTAATTACAGATTATATTCAACGATAAGCGCATTACTATTGTATTACTCTCACGAGGCATTTAATGACTTAAGAATTTATTTCAATCAAAATATTAGCTCAAGATTATTTATTGGCTCTATCCTTCCTGAAATTGAAAAGAGACACAATTTTATAATTAAAGCACCAAGTTTTTGGGAAGAGTTAAAAGAAGCCTGAGAATAAAGTAGGGATATTTGGCGAATGCCGTCGGGAGTACATTGGTATAGAAAGTTCGACTCTTTCCCGCTTCGATAAATTTTGTCGTAGCGGAACTCTCGATTAAACTTTGTCGCCAAACAATTTTAACTTTTCAGCGGCAGGAAAATGACTTGATTTTGCCATTCGTTTTCCAGACTGCATTCGGCGAGCAGGACGAGTTCTTCGATGGCTTCGCCGATTGGGACGGTTTGGGAAACTTCGATGACATCCCGGCATCTGTAGATTGTCGGTTACGCGGTCGAAGGCGTGGCGGCTCATCGTCGTGACATCGTGCGTCAGAAAGATTCGATTTTCGCTTGCCGCCCGTTTCAAAACTTCCGAGTCGGGCTGCGCGGTTAATCCGGCATCCTGCACGCGAACGATGTCGAGGTTGGGCAGGCGGCGACGCAGACCGCGCACGATGCGGCGGTTAAAATCTTCCTCGGCGAGAAACAGAAGCATTACGATTTAAACGTTACTTCGACGGCGGGCGAGAAGTCTTTCACTGATATTTTGCGGGTCGGTGCGCGATTCAATCTGACGACGCAAATCTTCGCGCTCGATATTTCTTTTCGCCAGATACGATTCGACTTTTTCACGGTTTTGCAAATAGTAACTGATGACCGCGTAAACTTCCGCGAGTTCGAGTGAATCGTAATCTTCAACAATCTGTTCGGGCGTTGCGCCTTGATTGAAAGTGATATAACCGTATCGAGAGAAACGCGCGAATCGCCGACACACCAAACTCCGGCTTCGGTTTTCGTTAACTTAATTTCCGATGTGGATACGACGGTATTCATAATCTGGAGTTTAACACGACTTTCAACTTATCAGCACTCAAATCTGTTTCGTACATTGATTTCGACTTTTCGGAAATCTTGAACGTCAGAACAGCATAATTTTTGCAACCGAAATCTCAGAGGCTTGTCGAAGATGAAATCACGGAAAATCCTGAAAATTTTACTGCTCGTTTGGCTGTGCGTTTTGCCTGTCGCGGCGCAGGCGACCGGCGCGCAGATTGACCGGAATTTGCAGAATCATTATGCGGCAATCAACCACGGCGCGGCGGCGCAGAATAAATTGTTTTTATTTTTTCCCGGCACGGGCGG
>CAXTMQ010000272.1:0-4535 GCA_964245305.1 uncultured Pyrinomonadaceae bacterium | reverse complement strand
TGGACGAAAATCGTCGTGCCGGTCATTCGCAGGGCGGCGGACACGCCGGCATTATCGCCAGATTTCATCCGGTTCTGTGGGCAGTGATGTTCGCCGCGATGATTTTTAACGCCGCGACCGGAATGCCGGCAAACCGGATCGCGCAGCCGTCCACGACACCGAACGCTTCGACCGCCGACAAATTCCGGGGCTTTTCGCACCGCCGCGACGAGATGGTCAATTACACGATTTTATCGAACCGCGTGTGGACGGCTTACGCGATGCCGCAATTCGGCGCGGTCGTAACCGTTGATACGTCTTCGCCGCCGTATAACGATTCGTATTCGCTGACGAGCAACATTGAGTGCGAAAATTTTCACGGCTGCGTTGCGGTTGACATTCGTCTCGTGCGCGACCAAAACGGCGTGCCGGTTTACAAATCCGTCTGGCAGTATCTGCTGTCAAACACGCCCGCGCCGTTCGGATTGGTAACGCTTAAATTTCTGCGGCTCGGACAATTCGTCAATCGTCCGGCAGTCGGGCGCACAACCAAAAACTACAAACTCGTCTTGCAGGGCGGAAATTTTGACGGGAATACTAAAGTTTTAATCAACGAGCGCGCAGACGACACGGAATTCGTCAGCCCGAACGAGCTTCGCGTCGTGTTTCCGGCAGGCAGATTCGGCGGCATCGGCGGCATGAAAGCACAAGCCGTGATGTCCGACGGTCAGAAAACGAATTCATTAAATTATTAGACTGATTTTGAATTTAGTAATTCCTGATTCAATGTGCTTTTGCGGGCGAATCACCAGCCGGTTTTTCACCCGCCTGAAACTTTATCTAAGCTTTGATTCCGACTCCGCAACTCGGAATCGCTTCCGGGTTCATTCGTGAATTCGGATTTTTCGAGCGGATTTCCATATTCGGTTTATTGACCGAAAGATTTGTGGCGAAAATATATCCTTCGACGGTTGTGCCAATCGGCGGATTAAGTTTCATTTCGCGCAGTCTGACCATTTTCTGAACCGTGAATCTGACTTTGTGAAACAGATGATTTTGTTCGGACGCGCCGAGCCAGATCACTTCGTCGCCGACCGAAGCTACCGCTCGAACCTGCGCGCTCGGCAAAGGCAAGTCAATAACATTGGCAAATCTGGTTTTGATGTATAATTTTCCGCCCCGCTGCACGGTTTTCTCAGCCGTAACCGCCGTTTTATGCGCTTCGTGAGCGGTTCTTTTTCCTGTATCCATAACAATTCTCCTTTGAACTTTATAAAATTGATGATTGCCGGAAACGATAAATTTTATCGCTCCACTCATAAAGCGAAGAATTGAAACATATCGGTATCAGTTTATTTTGCGAGATTAAAATAAAAAATTTTTACAACAATTTTGCGGAACGAAGTTTGACTTTGTGACACCTCGAAATCCCTTAAATTCACGAGTTGATAAATTATAATTTTTTACGGTCAAACGAATAAACTTCCGCGTTTTTGTTCGGTTTTTCCATCAATAAATCGCACAAAAGTCCGGCGGCGATTTGGCTGTAAGTTTCGTCTTCTCAAATTTATGATTTTTCTAATCCGAACAGAGCTTCAAGACTCATTTCATAGACGCGCGCGGCTTTTTTCGCCGAAATTTTCGATTGGTTCGTGGAGAAATTTTCAATGTCATACTGCATAAGCGCAGTATTAACAAATTGCCGCGGACTATGGTTTCGCCCTGTAAAGTAAAAAAATGAGTTTCCGCAGAAACTCATTTTCAAAGTTAATAACAATTTCTCGTCAGCCTTCTATTTCTTCGGAGTCGGCGACGGCATCATCGTCGGCGACGGTACGGGGTCTGAAGGATTCATCGGTGTCGGTGTTGCCGGCGGTGTCGGTGTCGGGTCTGACGGATTACGCGGCGTTACCGACGGCGCGGGCGAAGGCGCGACAGTCGGCGAAACGGACGGCATCGGACTCGGATCGGGGAAACTATAAGGCGTTCCCGACGGTTTCGGAAAAGGTGTCGGCGAACCCGCCGGCGTTGGAAACGGCGTTTGCTTGTTCGTCGGCGCGGGTAGCGGCGTTTGCTTCGGCGAAACGGTCGCCTTCGGTGTCGGCGTGGCAAAAGCCGCGAAAATCGAATCGTCCGCCGATGCCTGTTGCCCGATTCCGACGACAGCCATACTCGACAATGAAACCACTAATGCTCCTAATCCTAACTTAGTTCTATTCAACATAAAAATTCCTCCGGTTCATGGTATAAAATCGAAATTCGATTTATTTGTATTGAATTAAAGCACGATATTTTATTTCAGAAGTTGTTTGCAACCGACGTGCCAGCTATTTGAGCAATTCACGACACAAAATCTTAGAAGTTCCGTTTTTTCCGAAAAACCCGTCGCGCTTTATATCAAAAGCCGGCATTCGACAAAATTTTTGTGAGAAAATTTTCACACATAACCATCAAATTTATAAAGGAGGCGATATGCCATTTAACAAACTAAACATTTCAGGCGCGAAATCGGATATTTTCGCGTGGGTTAATCACGATCTTTCCATCGAAGAACAAAATATGCTCCGCAACGTCTCGCGGCTGCCGTGTCTTTACAAACACGTCGCGCTGATGCCGGACGCTCATTTGGGAGTCGGCTCGATGGTCGGTTCGGTCGTAGCGACAAAAGACGCGGTGATTCCGGCGACCGTCGGCGTGGACATCGGCTGCGGAATGGCGGCGATCAAAACGCCGTTTAAAAGTTCGATTCTCGAAGGCAAATTAAAAGATTTGCGCCACGAAATCGAACGCTCCATTCCGGTCGGCTTTAACGCCTACAAAGAATCGGTTGACGAAGCCTCGCGCTGGGAAGGTTGGGAAACCTTCGACGATTTGCACAAAGACGTGCAGGACAGAAAGCGCAAGGCGATGGTGCAGCTCGGAACGCTCGGCGGCGGCAATCATTTTATTGAAGTTTGCCTCGACACCGAAGATAACGTCTGGCTGATGCTGCATTCCGGCTCGCGCAATATCGGGAAGGAATTGGCGGAACGCCATATTGCGACCGCGAAATCTTTGCACAAATTGAACGAACTTCCCGACCCGAATCTGGCTTACTTTATTCAGGGAACGGACGAGTTCAAAAATTACTGGCGCGATTTGAGTTGGGCGCAAAGTTACGCTTTGAAAAACCGCGAGATTATGATGAATCGCCTTTTGAAATCATTCAACCGAATGTTTAATAAAGGCACGTCGTTTCGTCCCGAAATCCAGGTCAACTGCCATCACAATTACGTCGCTTCGGAAACGCATTTCGGCGAGCAAGTTTTCGTAACGCGCAAGGGCGCGATCAACGCCGAGCTCGGACGTTTCGGGATTATTCCCGGCTCGATGGGCGCGAAATCTTTTATCATCAAAGGTCTCGGCGCGCCGGAAAGCTATCATTCCTGCTCGCACGGCGCGGGTCGCAAAATGTCGCGCACGCAGGCGAAAAAACGCTTTTCGCGCGAGGATTTGGAACGCCAAACCAAAGGCGTAGAATGCCGCAAAGACGCGGGCGTAATTGACGAAATTCCCGGCGCGTATAAAAACATTGACGAGGTGATGAAAAACCAAACCGATCTCGTCGAAGTCGTCGCGCAGTTGAAGCAAGTCATTTGCGTGAAGGGTTAATATTTAGAGTCAAATTTTAATTGTAAGTTAAAATTTGACTCTGAATCAGAATTTGGAATTATGAAAGAAAAAACCAGAAAGCAAAGATACAATGAAATCATTTCGGCGATGAGTAACGATTTAAATGCTTGCGTCATTGAGTTAGCCGAAGATTATTTGAAAGATTTTCCGAAAAGCCAAGGTGCTTGGGATATGTATAGCCTTGCACTTTATCGAACAGATAAATTTAAAGCTGCCGGAAAAGCGTGTCGAAAAGCGATTGAATTATTAGACGAACCTAATAAACAGGAGCGTTTGAGTTGGCTTCTTTTACGTTTGGGGCATATCTTTGAAGACTTAGGAAAATTCCCGAAAGCTATTGAATGGTATGCAAAAGCTCACAGTGAAAATCCGGCTGAGGCAACATTTTTGATCTATCAAGGCAGAATGCTTTTAAGAATTGAAAAATTCGATGAAGCCGCCGAAGTATTTCAAAAGGCGACAAAATGTAAAGAAGGCTGTATTGACGAGGCTTTTTATAATCTTGGCGTTACTCATTTGATTCAGAAGAAATATCAGAAAGCCGTTTTGTATTTTGAAGAAGCCATTGAAATTGATCCGAAATACAAAGAAGCAAAACAACAGTTGAAAGATGTGAAAAAGGTTCTAGAGATTGTTAAATAAAACATTTATACTAAATTCAAATCGGAGTAAAAATTATGTCAAAGAAAAACGGAAATAAGCCGGAAGAAAAAATTCCGACGGGAAAGGAACTTTTGAAGATGTTTCCTACACCGAAGAAATTAACGCCGCAAGAAAAGGTTGCTTGAATCAACAAAGGCGGCGATGAAAGCGTAGGACGAAAGAATCAAAAAAATATGGTTATCCACCCGATTTTCGACACTAACACGGTCATCAAATAATCG
>CAXTMQ010000271.1:0-6623 GCA_964245305.1 uncultured Pyrinomonadaceae bacterium | reverse complement strand
CCGGCGTTCCGACGATTCTTTTGGGCTTGATTATGATGGACATTCCGGGCAAACGTCCGCTCGAAGCGAAATTGATTCAACGCCCGATGGTTTTGTCGGCGGTCAACGATTTACGCGCCAGATACAAACGCCCGCCGCTGATTATGGATTAAATTAATGGGATTATTTAGTATATTCAAATCTAAAAAAAAGAGCGACGCTTACTTGGAACGGCGACAGTTTTTGGAAAAAAACGGCAGAATCACCGACGGCACAATCGTTGACAGCGAAACGAACGCGAGCGGCGAAGAAATAGTTTTTTATTATTATAATATTCAGGGCGTTGATTTCGAGTCGTCGGAGATTCTGACCGCCGAACAGCTCAAAAATCCCTTAAAATATTCGCCGGGCGCAAAAGTTGGCGTAAGATTCGATCCGAAAAATCACGGAAACTCGATGCTCGTGTAAGTTCAAAATTCAAGGTTCAAAGTTCAAAACTATTCCTGTCTTAGAACTTAAAACTTTGAGCCTAAAATTTATGTTCAAAAAAATTTTAATCGCCAATCGCGGCGAGATTGCCTGTCGAATCATTCGCACTTGCCGCGATATGAATGTCCGAAGCGTCGCCGTTTATTCGGAAGCAGATAAAGACGCTCTGCACGTCAGAATGGCGGACGAAGCGTATTTTATCGGCGCGTCGCCGTCTTCGGAAAGTTATTTGCGCGGCGAAAAAGTTATTGCGGTCGCCAAGGAATCAGAAGCGGAAGCGATTCATCCGGGCTACGGTTTTTTGTCGGAAAACGCCGATTTCGTGCGGCAGGTGACAAAGGAAAATATCGTTTTCATCGGACCGTCGCCCGAAGCAATGGACGCGATGGGCGGAAAAATCGAAGCGAGAAAAATCGCCATTGACGCAAAAGTTCCGGTCGTGCCGGGAACGACCGAGCCGCTCGAATCTTTTGAAGAATCGCAAAAAGTCGCCGCGAAAGTCGGCTTTCCGATTATGCTCAAAGCGGCGGCGGGCGGCGGCGGCAAGGGAATGCGTTTCGTGCAAAACGCGGACGATTTAAAATCAGCATACGACACAGCGAAAAGCGAAGCACTCGCTTCGTTCGGCAACGACGAAGTTTATATCGAAAAAGCCGTCGTTCGCCCGCGCCACATCGAGATTCAGGTTTTTTCAGATACGCACGGAAATTTCCTTCATTTGGGCGAGCGCGAATGTTCGATTCAACGCCGTCATCAAAAAGTCGTCGAGGAATGCCCGTCGCCGATCAATTCGCCGGAATTGCGTGCAAAAATGGGCGAAGCGGCTTTGAAAGTCGCCCGCGCGGTTAGTTATGTCGGCGCGGGAACTGTCGAATTTTTAGTGTCGGACGAAACACGAGAATTTTATTTTCTGGAAATGAACACGCGCCTGCAAGTCGAGCATCCCGTAACCGAATTGGTCACGGGCATTGACCTGGTGCGCGAACAAATCAACGTCGCGTTCGGCGAAAAATTATCTTTTTCGCAAGCGGATATTAAATGGAACACACACGCCATCGAATGCCGCGTTTATGCCGAAGATACGGAAAATAATTTTCTGCCGTCGCCCGGAAAAATTACTCGCCTGCGTGTTCCGCAGGGCAATGGGGTGCGCGACGACGGCGGCGTTTACGAAGGCGCGGAAGTTTCGATTTATTACGATCCGATGATTTCCAAACTCGCCGTTTACGGCAGAAACCGCGCCGAAGCGATTGATCGTTTGCGCCGCGCTCTGCGCGAATACGAAGTCGGCGGAATAAAGACGACCGTGCCGTTTTTTCAGGAAATCGTCGAAGACGAAGAATTCATTTCCGGCAATCTCGACACCGGCTTTATCGGTCGTTTTAACGAGCGCAAGAAAACAAAGGAACTTGACGAAACAACGCGCGATTTGGCATTAATTGCGGCAGTTTTAGCGCATCGCGCCAAACAAAAAACGGTTTCTGCGGATTCGCAAAAACAATCCGTCAGCCAATGGGCGATGTCGGGCAGAGCGGCGGCGCATCGTAACCGAATTTGAATTAATTTTTAGAAAATATTATGGAAGAATTTTTGAAACAATTAATGGGCAAAAAGATTGATATTGCCTGCGGAACGAGCGCGATTGTGCGCGGCGATATTGTAGATGTGAAAAATGGAATTCTTTACTTGCGCGACGAACAAGAGCGCGTCGCTTATGTTGCCGTCGAACGGATTGCGATTGTTTGGGAAGTTAAAGAACATCAAAATCGTCCGGGCTTTCTCGGCTGATTTTTCCGCTGAACGATAAAATTATTTCTGAACGTATGGCGTAGAAAGCTGGCGAAATCCGACGATGCGTTTTGCCCAATAGCCTTCAAACTTCGAATAGGTAATGCCTTTGCTCGACGAGGCTTGATAAAAACCTTCCGAATCGGCGACGATGCCGATATGCCCGAACCGGTTGAAAAATACGAGCGTTCCGAATTTATATCGAGCGTCGCCTTCGACCGGCGTGGAATTTTCCCACAAAGTTTTCGCGCTCGAACGCTCGAAATAAAAGCCTGATTCGTTAAAGACGCTCCAGACAAACCCTGAACAATCATAAGCATTCGGTCCGGTCGAGCCGTAGCGATACGGAATTCCGATTTTTGCTTGGATTGATGAAAGAAGTTTTTGGCTAAAGGCGGGCGTGTAAAAATTTTTGTTGAAAGTCGCGTTGGCAACGGCGTTGATCGGTTGCGATGAACCTGTTTTCTTGATAAGCGGCGCGGTTTGAACGACAATCGGCGTGGTCAGCGTCGGTCTTTTATAAACCGGCGCGGGCGGCGGATTCGTCGGTTGCGATTCGCTCGTTTGACTTGGGACAACGCGCGGACGTTGTTGCGAATAATTGGCGACAGATAAAATCAATACGAATAAAACGCTCAGACACAGCGACTTGCAAAAACTCATCGGCAGAACTCCAGATTTTAATTTTTTAGAAAAGGAAAGTTTTTAAGGCAGAAAGCGAGACAGAAAAATTCGCTTCTTACTTTAAAAAAATAATCAAAACAACGATTGTTCCAAAATCCTCGATGACGAAGATTTTTAGCTAAAAATTAAATTGTTCGGGATATTGTTTTTTAATGAACTTTTTTGATTCTACAGATTTGAGAGAAAATTGCAAACCGCGAAAAACTTTTTCATCGCGGGATGACTTTATGAGCGGGGAAAAATCAAAAGGCGGATTGTCGTTTATTCCGACAATCCGCCTCGCCAAACTCTTCTCCGTTTTCCGCCGCGTTCCTTTAGTTGTCTTATTTAATTTAAGAAAACTTTCAATCAAGTGAAACTTTCAGAAAAAAGCGCGGCGCAAAGAACTTTGTATTTTTCCGAAGTCGAAAATTTTCAACGGTTTATGCCGAGAAAGAAGTGCCGCAGCCGCAGCCGCCGGTCGCGTTCGGATTCTCGAAAGTAAAGCCCGAACCCATCATATTTGAAGTGTAGTCAATCGTAATGCCGTTCAAATATTGCGCGCTGAACATATCAACGAACAATTTCACATCGTCTTTCTCGATGATAAAATCGCCGTTTCTGGATTCTTCTTCGATATTCAAGCTGTATTGAAAACCGCTGCAACCGCCCGGCACGACGCGCACGCGAAGACCGGCGGTTTCCGGTAAATCGTCTTCGCTTGTCATAAATCCTCTAATTTCCTTAATTGCCGACGGCGTTACATTTAATTCAACGGTCGGTGCTGCAACTGCTGACATTTTTTTCAAATCTCCTTTAAAAATTTCTAAAGGATTCAAACTAATTTGAATCCTTACTTTAAAATCAATTTTACCTTGCGCGGGTTAAAATAACAAGTTCCGGCTTCATCGCTTCGATGGAAATCTGACGCGCGACTTCTTCGGCGACCCGGCGAAACGCTTGTGACTGCGGCGATTCGGGAACAGAGACGACGACCGGAACGCCTGCGTCACCGCTTTCTCTGACTTCCATTCCGAGCGGAACTTCGCCGAGAAAATTCAAATCATATTCGTCGGCAAGCTGTTGTCCGCCGCCCGTGCCGAAAATATCGTAGCGTTTTTCGGGCATATCCGGCGGCACGAAATACGACATATTTTCGATGACACCGAGAATCGGAATCGAAACCTGATCAAACATTTTCACCGCGCGGCGCACGTCGGAGAGCGAAACCGCCTGCGGCGTTGTGACGAGAACCGCGCCCTGCACGGGAACGAGCTGCGCGAGCGACAATTGAACATCGCCCGTTCCCGGCGGCATATCAACAATTAAATAATCGAGTTCTCCCCAATCAACATCGGTCAAAAACTGACGAACAATGCCGTGCAGCATCGGACCGCGCAGAATCATCGGCTTGTCGGGCGGCACGAGAACCGCCATCGAAATAATTTTCACGCCGTGCGCGACGAGCGGAATCAGTTGGTTTTTCGGCGAAACCTGCGGCTGAACATTTCCGATGCCGACCATCAAAGGCACGTTCGGACCATAAACGTCCGCGTCCATCAAACCGACTTTCGCACCGTCGAGCGCGAGCGAAACCGCCAGATTGACGGCGACGGTTGATTTGCCAACGCCGCCCTTGCCCGAAGACACGGCGATGATATTTTTCACGCCCGGCAAGGCAATATTATTTGCCACGCCGCGACCTTGCGGAACTTCCGCGTCCATCACGACCGAGACGTTTTTCACGCCTTCGATTGCGCCGACCAGACGCTTCGCTTCTGTTTCAAAAGATTCCTTGACCGGACACGCCGGAGTCGTCAACACGATGCGAAACGAAACGTCACCGTCGTTGATTTGCAAATCTTTGACAAAACCGAGCGTTACGATGTCTTTACGCAAATCGGGATCAATAATTTGACTGAGCGATTGTAAAATCGCCTGTTCTGAAACTTGATTCATATAAATTTAAAGTTTTACGAACGCAGCAAACTTCGCAGCGTTTCAATTCTTGATTCGGGCGCGCCGAATTTTTCGCGGTAATCTTGAAAGCTCAAATTGATAACTTCACGCGCTTCGTCGCGCGAGTAAACGTGCGAAATTTCGAGTTCGCGCGGCGTACTGTTAGGCAGTTGTTTGTAGCTTAAAAAATAATGCGCGAGCCGTTCGATCAAACCTTGCGGACAATCGGAAATGTCTTGGAAATTGCCGAACGCCGCGTCCGAATCGAGAACGGCGATGATTTTATCGTCTGCTTCGCCGTGATCGAGCAGGCGCAAGCCGCCAATCGGTTTCGTGTTGGCGAAAAAATTGCTGCTCAAAATCGTCATTTCGGTCAAAACGCAGATGTCGAGCGGATCGCCGTCGCCGACAATGCCGGTTCTGCCGGTTTTCTGCATAGTAAATTCGGCGACTCGCCCGCCGCAGTAAGTTTGGGGAACAAAGCCGTAAAGCGTCGGGCAGAGCGACGAAAATTTCTGCGGGCGGTCGAGCCGTAAATGCCCAGAAGGTTTGTCGAGTTCGTATTTAACGACATCGCGCGGCACGATTTCGATATAAGTATTCACCAATTCCGGCGCAGACGCTCCGGCGGAAACGCCGTGCCACGGATGCGCCTGAAACATTAAGGACAGAAGCGTTGTCAATTCTTCTTTTTCCATAAACTTCTATTTCACAATAAACCGCCGAATAAAGCAAAATCGGCTTTTGAAGAGATTTCCTTGAGACGCGCAAACTAATTTACTATCATTGATTTAAACAAATTGAAATTTTCGGTTTGAACCAAGTAGGGAAGAATTTATGAAGAAAAAAATTTCAGCATCACTCGTCTTTTTCGCGCTTGCAAATTTCGCCGTCGCGCAGCAGAAAACATATATCGGTTACAAACACAAAGGCGTGGTTTTCGGCGCGACTTTGCCGAACGGCGTAAGAGATTCGGGCGGCGGCTTACTGTCCGACGACAATTACGGCGTAACGCGCTTTACGAAAAACGGAAATTATATGCTCTGGCTCGAAAAAATAGTTTCGAGAAACAAAAACGGCGTTCCCGATTGGCAGGTCAAAGACGTTTTGACGTTCGGCAAATTGAAAAAAAATCAGGAATTTCTTTTTTCATACAGCGCGAACTGCGTTCAAAACAAAAAGGAAAATCTCGATTTAATCGTGCGGGCAGAACTCGCGCCGAAAACGAAAATTTACAAAATAATCAACGCCTGGCAAGCGAACCTAAAGCGGGAAAAATTCGAGAAAATTTCAATCAAAGGAATTAAATGCTCGGTTGCCGAACAGTAAAATTATGAGCGAAATTTATTTTTACGGCTTGCCGCACTGCGCGACCTGTCAGAAGGCTCTGCGCCGTCTGGATTATCACCGTGTCGCAAACGTCAAAAAACGCAATATCAAAGACGAGCCGCTTTCGCGCGAAGAAATCGAAAAACTCGCGGCGATGCTCGGCGGCGCGGCAAATCTTTTTTCGCGCCGCTCAAACAAATACCGTGAACTTGGCTTGCGCGACAAAACACTTTCCGAAACGGAGATGCTCGATTTGATGTGCGAAGAATATACATTTCTGAAACGCCCGATTCTGGTTGCCGGCAAACAGGCGATTGCCGGATTTTTTGAAAAGGAATAAGACGATTTATATAAACGAAAATGACCGAACATTTGCTTCAACAATACAACGCAGATCGTGAAAAAAAAACGGCTTA
>CAXTMQ010000270.1:0-6657 GCA_964245305.1 uncultured Pyrinomonadaceae bacterium | reverse complement strand
AATGAAATTTAATTGCATAGCTGATTATCATCAAGGTAATGATATATTATTAGCTTGCTAACTACAAGAAATGATAAGCTTTTTAACCAAACATAAAAAAACGGACTTAATTGTCCGCTTTTTTATGTTTATTCAATTCAGTAGGATTATTTGCGACCGCTTTTCTTCCAATCGGCGAGAAACGACTCCAAACCTTTATCAGTTAAAGGATGCTTGACGAGTTGTTGAATAACCTTAAAAGGAATTGTCGCCACGCCCGCACCGAGCAAAGCAGATTCGACGATGTGCATCGGGTGTCGAATGCTGGCGACTAAAACCTGAGTGTCGTAATTATAATTTTCGTAAATCTGCACGATGTCGGAAATCAGAGCCATTCCGTTTTGTCCTATGTCGTCGAGCCGACCGACGAAAGGGCTGACATAAGTCGCGCCCGCTTTCGCCGCTAAAAGAGCCTGCGCCGCCGAAAAACATAAAGTTACATTGACTTTCGTGCCTTCATCACGAAATGTCCGCGTCGCCTTCAAACCGTCTAAGGTAAGCGGGCATTTAATAACGACATTCGGCGCGATTTTCGCGTACTCACGTCCTTCCTTCAGCATTCCCTCAGTATCGAGCGAGGTAACTTCCGCCGAAACATCACCGGGCGTAAGTACGCAAATTTTCGCAATATGTTTTTTGAAATCAACCTTGCCTTCCTTTGCGATCAGCGACGGATTAGTCGTTACGCCGTCAATCAATCCCATTTCATTGGCTTCTTTGATTTCATCTAAATTTGCCGTGTCTATAAAAAATTTCATATTTTCTCCTTTTTATTTAAAAACGTCTGCAAAATAAATTAAAACTTATAATCAGCAAAACCTCAAAACCTCTGCGAAAATAAACTTCCTCAACGCTTCGGAACGACGAATAAAATTAAATTTACGGCTAAAACGACCAACCCGATAATCGGAACGATTTTGTTCGGCACGCGTTTGACTGCATACAAACCGATGCCGGTGCCGATTGCCAGAAGCAAAAGCCACACCAAAAAGTTTGCCGATAAAACGTATGCGGAAAACGTCGAATAATATTGGTTATTTAAGTAAACCCACTGCCACCAGTTGTGCGCGAGCGCGGCAGTGATCGAAGAAATCTCAATTGCTTTGTAATTTCCTTTGATTGAAGAGTCTTTTGCTAGAGGCGATTCACCGGGATTTTGCAGATTTTTCGCGCCTCGGAATTCGACGGTCGCAGGCGGTTCGGTAAAGGGAAGATTAAGCGTTTTTTCGGTCGTTGAAGATTTTTTCGTTGCGAAAACATTCGGCGTTTCCGTCTGTCTTTCCGGCGCGGCAACGAGCCGGCTTCCGTCTTCCAGACAAAATTCGAGCGTGTCATCGGCATAAACAAATTTACAGCTCGGACATTGTTTCATCTTTATTCGACCGAATTTGAAAGCGTTCCGATGCCTTCGATTTTCACTTCGCAGACATCGCCCGGATTCAATTTTGAAACGCCCGAAGGCGTACCGGTGGCGATGACATCGCCTGCGTTCAAAGTCATCTGTCTGGAAATATATCTTATCAAAAACGGAACGCTGAATACCATCTGCGAAGTTCGTCCGCTCTGTTTAATCACTCCGTTGACCTTTGCGGTAATGGCGATGTCCTCGGTGTCCAAATCCGTTTCGATGAGTGAGCCGACCGGACAAAATGTGTCAAACGATTTAGCGCGCGTAAATTGAACGTCTTTTTTTTGTAAATCACGAGCTGTTACATCGTTCAAGCATAAATAACCGAAAACATATTCCAAGGGATTTTCGGCATCCGGCAGATTTTTGCAAGCGCGTCCGATAACGACTGCGAGTTCGCCTTCGTGTTCGACTTGCGCGGATTGTTCGGGAATTTTGATCGCCTCATTGTTTCCGATAATTGCCGATGGAGCTTTCAAAAAAAGCAGAGGTTCTTTCGGAATTTCATTGCCGAGTTCAGCGGCGTGTTCAGCGTAATTACGACCGACGCAGACAATTTTTGAAGGCACGACCGGCGCGAGAAAATTTACTTCATCGAAATCGAATGATTTTTCAGACGCGTTTATTTCCTTCGCTGCGGGCAGATTTTCCGACTTGTCAAAAGCGAAAATTTTTTCGTTTTTGACGACTCCCCAAGAGATTTCGTTGTTATGTTCAAAGCGACAGATTTTCATATTTTAGGAAAAGATTTTTAGGGCGCAGTTTCCGAAACCGCTTCCGATGGTTCACTCATATTTCCGGCGCGATCAACGGCGACAATATAGTAAAAATATGTCTTGCCTGATTCGACCGCCGAATCTTGAAATGTATTCGTTTGTAAAAGCTCTCCGGTCAAAATCTTCCATTCGGATTTCGGTTTTGAAGCGTCGGTCGAGCGATAAATTTTATAACCGGCGATGTCTTTTTCGCTGTTGGCGGCGAAGAATATCGAAAGGTTTTTCGGCGCGGCGGCGATGGTAATCGAAGCAGGTGGCTTTGGCTTGAATATGTCTTTTGGCAAAACTTCGACGACTTTTGAATCACCGCTTTCAACCATTTCACCATCGTTGCCGAGCGAAATCGTCCGCGCGAAATATTTAATGTTTTTTCCGAACTCGAACGAAGAATCGTTAAAGTTTTCGTTTGTCACGGGAGTTTTGTTCAAAAGCGTCGTCGCGTCGTTTTCCACTCTGTAAATATTGAATCCGAGGACGTTCGCCGGTGCCGAATTATCCACGTTTGCAGTCGGGTTTTTCCAGCGCAGACGTATTTTATCTTCGAGAATTTCTGCCTGCAAATCGGCGGGCGGTTGCGCGGTTTTAGATAAGGATTCGAGCATTAAAAAATTCGAGAACGCCGCTTTCTGTCCCGAAGAATTAACAAAACGAATCGCATAGCGAAGCCGCACGGACTGACCTGTAAACTCCAATTCGTCAACAAAAGACATTTTACCTTGAGAAAATTCTGTTCGGCTGACGGGCAGCGTCGCAATGAGAGTGCTTCTCGAAGCGAATTCTTCTGCCGCAAGCGTTAGCGGCGAATTCTTCGCTTCCGCCAGACGATAAATGTCCGTGCGGCTGATATTGGAAGAATTTCCGCCGGCGACGTTTTGGTCGGGTAAAAGCCAAGTCAATATTACCGTCTTGCCGCGTTGTATGCCGGACAGTTCGGGTGTCTGCTGAATTTTTTCGACGGGCGGAAGCGGCGGCTTGCGTTTGCCGCAGTTTAAGACGCTAAGCAAAGCGAAAAATATAAACGCTAATGCCGCTTTTTTATGACGTTTCTTGCTTAATAGAAAGTATTTAAGCATTTTGCTTAACCGTTGTTTTTAAAGTATGTATTGTCTAAGATTTTGATCTTTTATCAGTTCGCCGAGCTTTAGTTGAACATATTCCGCGTCAATGGTTTGGTTTTTATTTTCCAAATCGCTGCCCGCAAAACTGATTTCTTCGAGCAGCTTTTCGAGAAGCGTATGTAGCCTTCTCGCGCCGATGTCTTCGGTTGTTTTATTGATGTTGACGGTCATTTCGGCGAGCGTCGAAATGGCATCCTCGGTAAATGCGAGAATAATTCCTTCCGTATTAAGCAGTGCCTGATACTGCTTAATAAGCGAATTCTTAGGCTGGATAAGGATTCGCTTAAAATCGTCTAAAGTCAAAGATTCGAGTTCGACGCGAATCGGGAAACGCCCCTGTAATTCTGGAATTAAATCAGAGGGCTTGGAAACGTGAAACGCTCCGGCGGCAATGAACAAAATATGTTCGGTGTTGACCATTCCGTAGCGCGTATTGACGGTCGTGCCTTCGATGATCGGAAGTAAATCTCTCTGTACGCCTTCGCGCGAAACGTCGGGGCTTCCGCTGCCCGATTCGCGTCCGGCGATTTTGTCTATTTCGTCGAGAAAAACTATTCCGGCGGATTCGAGTTTTTCAATCGCCATCCGATTGATTTGCTCAGTGTCAATTAATTTTTCCTGTTCTTCGCGGAGCAGAATTTTTACGGCTTCGGAAATTTTTAACTTCCGCCGCACGGATTTGGTCGGGAAAAGATTGCCGAACATATCCTTGAAATTCACGCCCATTTCTTCCATTCCCTGACCGCCGACAAAATCAATCGTCGCGTTTCCGCGATCCTGCGTTTCGACTTCGATCAAACGATTATTCAAGTCGCCGCTTCGTAATTGCTCGCGGAGTTTTTCCCGCGTGCGGTTTGAATTAGAAGGCTTGTCGGTTAAATCCAAAGTTTGATCGCCGTCCGCATCGCTCGAATAATAATTTTCCGAAGCGGGAAAAAGAATGTCGAGAATTTTTTCTTCGACGTTTTCCCGCGCTCTTTCCCGAACATCTTCAAAAGCGGTTTGTTTGGTCATCTCGACCGAAACTTCGGTCAGCTCGCGGATCATACTTTCGACATCGCGCCCGACATACCCGACCTCCGTAAATTTCGACGCTTCGATTTTGATAAATGGTGAATTGGCGAGCCTTGCGAGACGGCGGGCGATTTCGGTTTTCCCGACACCGGTCGAACCGATCATTAAAATATTTTTCGGCAAAACATCGCGGGCGATTTCCGGCGGAAGTTTCTGCCGTCGGATTCGGTTACGAAGCGCGACGGCGACCGCGCGTTTCGCGTTGTTTTGACCGACGACGTATTTGTCTAATTCCGCGACAATCTCGCGCGGCACTAAATCGTCTAATTTTAATTTCGCGGCTTCGGTAATTTCGCCGCCTAGGTAAATTGCCATTTTAATTTTTCGCTAATTTTTTATTTCTTCGACGATGATGTCGGAGTTTGTGTAAATGCAGATTTCACCGGCGATGCTCAAAGATTCGACGGCGATTTCACGCGCGGTCATTTCGGTGTTTTTCAAAAGCGCGCGGGCGGCGGCGAGCGCATACATACTGCCCGAACCGACCGACAGCAATCCTTCGTCCGACGAAATAACGTCGCCTTTGCCGGAAATTAAAAATGCGTCTTTTTTATCGGCGACGATTAAAAGTGCTTCGAGGTGACGCAGAACTTTATCGGTGCGCCAATCTTTGCTGAGTTCGATGGCGGCGCGTTCGAGCTGTCCTTGATATTGTTCGAGTTTCGCTTCAAATTTGCTCAAAAGCGAAAATGCGTCGGCGGTCGCGCCCGCGAAGCCGACTAAAACTTCGCCGTTAAAGATACGACGCACTTTGCGGGCATTGCTTTTGATAACGGTTTCGCCCAAAGTGACCTGACCGTCGCCAGCCATAGCGATTTCATTGTTGCGCTGAACCAAAAGAACGGTGGTCGAACGGATGCGAGCCGGATTTTTCGATAACTTCATAAAAAAGAATATGATAAATCTTTAATTTGAAATGCTCAAATTGACATGTCGGCGCAATTTGTTTGAACATTGTAAAGTTCAAACAAAACCGCGCGACGGCGAATTTTTTGTTATTCTCGCGGAGAAAATTTTAACCGGAAGGAATTCGCAGACACAGTGGCAAAACTTCAGCGCAAAGCGGTCAAACTCGGCTTGGAAAAAATTTTAGACGAGCAAATCGGTTTATTAAAAAATCTCAGAATCGGTTTGATCTGCAATCAAGCGTCAATCAATCATCAATTTCAACACGCGGCTGATTTGTTTTTTGAAAACGAACGCATCAACCTGACCGCGCTGTTCGGACCGCAGCACGGCATTCGCGGCGACGTGCAGGACAATATGATCGAAACCGCGCACGGCACGGATAAGCGCACGGATCTGCCGGTTTATTCGCTCTACAGCGAAACGCGCGAACCGACCGAAGCGATGCTCAAAGACGTTGACGCGCTCGTTTTTGATTTACAAGATGTCGGCTGTCGGGTTTACACATTTATTTACACAATGGCGAACGCGATGAAAGCCTGCGCGAAGTTCGGGAAAAAAATGATCGTTCTCGACCGCCCAAATCCGATAAACGGCGTAAACATCGAAGGCAATCTGCTCGAAACAGGACACGAATCTTTCGTCGGACAGTTTTCGATTCCGATGCGGCACGGTTTGACCGTCGGAGAATTGGCGAAACTTTTTAACGAAGAATTTTATTTAAATTGCGAACTCGAAATCGTTTCGATGGACAATTGGAGCAGGAAAGATTTCTTCGACGAAACCGACGCGCCGTGGGCGATGCCTTCGCCGAATATGCCGACGGTGGACACGACGATTGTTTTTCCGGCGACGGTTTATCTCGAAGGCACGCAAGTTTCCGAAGGCAGAGGCACGACGCGACCGTTTGAATTCGTCGGCGCGCCGTATATCGAAGCGAACGAACTTGCCGATGCGCTCGCTTCTCTGCATTTGTCCGGCGCGGTTTTTCGTCCGGTTAATTTTTTGCCGACTTTTCAAAAACACGCGGGCAAAACCTGCGGCGGCGTTTTTGTCAATGTCGCCGACCGCGAAGCGTTCGAGCCGGTTTTGGCGGGAATCGCAATCATCAAAACGATCCGCGATTTATACGAAAATGATTTTAGCTGGAAAACGACGGCGTATGAATATGAATTCGACAGAAACCCGTTCGATGTTATCGCCGGAACAACGAAAATCCGCGAAATGATCGAATCCGGCAGTCCGTTAAAAGATATAAAACTTTCGTGGCAGACGGACGTAAATATATTTGCGGAATTAAGAGAGAAATACTTGATGTATTAGAGTTAAAGTGAAT
>CAXTMQ010000269.1:5715-6666 GCA_964245305.1 uncultured Pyrinomonadaceae bacterium | reverse complement strand
ATTCTAAAATTCGCCGCTTCCGTTTCGCGCCATTTTTTGCCGACGGCGAAAATCGCTTTGGAGATATTTTTTACTTCAAAAACATTTTCGCCGCGCGTCGTTTCGCTCGAAAAAATCTTCCAACCGCCAGGCATTTCAATCTGAACTTTCGCCGGAATCGTCTGATTTTCAGAACCGACGCGCGGCAGTAAATCGTCGAGCATCAAAATTCCCTTTTCGGCATCGAGCCACGAAACGTGCGCTCTTGATTTTAGGTCGGGCAAAGGATTCAGATTGATTCGATATTGAAAACTGTCAGCTTTCGCGTCGGCGTAAAACTCGCCGTCAGCCAGTTTTTTCGTCGGAATAACTTGCTTATTTTCATCAAACAAAACAAAATCCGCGATTCGTTGGTTAAAATTTTCCGCGCCGTTCGGGTTTGAAAAGCTCCAATTTTTAATCGTCGCGTCGTCATATTGATTGAGAATTTTCCCTTCGATGACTGCTTCGGAACTGGAAACGATTTCGATTTTCGCTTCAAATCTCTGCGCCTCAGCTGAAAAAAAGCCAAGCAAAATCAGAGATAAAATAAAGATTGCCGCCGAAAACCTTTTTTTGACAATTGACATCTGAAATAATGCGGAATTAAAATATGCTTTTATTTTTCAGCTTTTCCAGCCTCGTATGATAAGGATAAAAAATTTATGAGTCTTATCAAAATTGTAATCTATACATTGGCTTTTTTGCTAAGCCTTTTGTTTCTCGGTCGGTATTTTTTCTAAATTGACGACGCGGCAAACAAGTTGTTTTTAGATATTTTAACGAAGAACGAAAGGTTCTTCGAATGGAATTTACGTAAAATTTTAGCAACCGAAGCGGTCAGGATTTGACCGCTAATTTTATTTTTGGACTAATTTTCAAAATTTATGATCGAATTGAGAAAAATCAAAAGCGCGTTGATCAGCGTTTCCG
>CAXTMQ010000269.1:0-5705 GCA_964245305.1 uncultured Pyrinomonadaceae bacterium | reverse complement strand
AAATCGTCTCGACCGGCGGCACGGCGAAAACTCTGCGCGACGCGAATTTGAATGTGACGGACGTTTCCGAAATAACAGGTTTTCCTGAAATGATGAACGGGCGCGTGAAAACTCTGCACCCGAAAATTCACGGCGCGTTTCTCGCTCTGCGCGACGACGCGGAACACATTGCGGCGATGGAAAAACACGACATCGAACCGATTGATCTGGTCGTCGTTAATCTTTACCCATTCGAGCAAACTATTGATAAAAAAGGCGTTTCAATGAGCGAAGCCGTCGAGCAAATTGACATCGGCGGTCCGGCGATGATTCGCAGCGCGTCGAAAAACTGGCGCGATGTTTTGGTTGTAACCGATTCAAGGCTTTACGAAAAAGTCGCCGAAGAATTGACGAAAAACGACGGCGCGAGTTCGCTCGAAACGCGCCAGACGTTTGCCGCGCTCGCCTTCTCGCATACGGCGAATTACGACTCGATAATTTCCGATTATTTGATCGAACAGTTGTCCGACGAGCAGTTTGAATTTATGGAAGAATTCGATCCGCTCGCCGACGAATCGGCGGTTCGCACATTTGAAGAAGCGGCGAAACGCCTGCTCGACACGCAAAACGATTTTCAGGAATCGAATTTCATCCAAAACGGAAACGCGCTCAATGAAGAAAACGAAGCGGAAGATTTTCCCGCGTTTGCCGATTTGGAATTAGATAAAATCGCCGCTTTGCGTTACGGCGAAAACCCGCATCAACGCGCCGCTTTGTATGCGTCTGAAACCGCAAACGGCATCGCGCAAGCCGAACAGCTTCAGGGCAAGGAAATGTCTTTCAATAATTATGTTGACGCGGACGCGGCTTGGAATTTGATCTGCGAATTCGACGAAACGGCTTGCGCGATTATCAAACATACTAATCCGTCGGGTGTCGGCACGGGCGCGACAATTCTCGATGCGTATCAACGCGCTTTGGCGACCGATCCGGTTTCGGCGTTCGGCGGAATCGTCGCCTTTAACCGCACGGTTGATGCGGAAACCGCCCGAATCGTCAGCGAAATTTTCACCGAAGTCGTGATTGCGCCGGATTTTGCGGCGGACGCGCTCGATATTTTCAAAAAGAAAAAAAATCTGCGCGTTCTGCGCGTCGCTCCAATCGAAAACGAGCCGCGCGTCGAATACAAACAAATTTCCGGCGGAATGCTCGCGCAAACGGCGGATGATTTAATTATTCGCGCGGAAAATCTGCGCGTCGTCACGAAAATCGAGCCGACCGACGAACAGATTCGACAGATGCTTTTCGCGTGGAAAGTCTGCAAACACGTCAAATCGAACGCGATTGTTTTCGCCGACGAATTTCAAACTTACGGAGTCGGCGCGGGACAAATGAATCGTGTTGATTCGATCAGAATCGCGGCGATGCGCGCGACGCGATTCGGTTTCGACTTAAGCCGTTCCGCGCTCGCTTCAGACGCTTTTTTCCCGTTCCGCGACAATGTTGACGAAGCCGCAAAGCTCGGCATCAAAGCGATCATTCAGCCCGGCGGCTCGGTCAAAGACGATGAAACAATCGCGGCGGCAAACGAACACGAAATTGCGATGGTCTTAACCGGCGCAAGACATTTCAAACATTAAAGATAAATTGCCAAACCCGAAAGGTTATAGTAAATTAAGTTTTTCAGTTTTCAGGAAGTTTCTATGAATGAATGGTTGCTGAACAACCTTGTCTGTCCGCGCGATAAGCAACGATTAAAATTCAGCGAAAACAAACTTACTTGTCCGGCAAATCACGTTTATCCGGTTGTCGAAGACATTCCGATTCTGCTCGTCGAAGAATCCGAACACATACACGGCTACATCACCGAAACGCTCGAATCGGTCGCTAAAGGACAAACAGATGCGGCGGAAAAGAGCGAAATCGAAACGAATAAAAACGCGGTTGATCAATTCGTTCAAACGGAAATTCCATACACCTGCGGACAACTTTATTTTCCTTTACTGAATAATCTGATTCGTTATCCGATTCCCGATTTTCGTCTTCCGCGCGGCGACGGAGAACGCCTGCTCGATGTCGGCTGTAATTGGGGCAGATGGTCAATCGCCGCCGCGCAGAAAAATTATAAGCCGGTCGGAATTGATCCGAGTTTAAGGGCGATTCTGGCGGCGCGGCGCATTTGCCGCCAATTGAAAGTCGAAGCCGATTTTGTGGTCGGCGACGCGCGGCATCTGCCGTTCGCCGACGGTTGTTTCGATGTCGGATTTTCGTTCGGCGTGTTTCAGCATTTCAGCAAAGAAAACGCGAAAGTTTCGCTGGAAGAAATCGCGCGATGCGTTAAAAAGAACGGAAAAATTCTGGCGCAGATGCCGAATAAATACGGCGTTCGTTCATTTTACAATCAGGCTAAACGCGGTTTTACCGACGACAACGAATTTTCCGGCATTCGCTATTGGACACCCGCCGAGCTTTTAAAATTTTTCCGCGAAACCTTCGGGCAGACGGAGATGACGGTTGATTGTTATTTCGGCTTGGGAATTCAAAAAAACGATGCCGATCTGCTGCCGGCAAAATACAGAATAATCGTTCGCACGTCGGAAATGCTGCGAAGCGTCAGCAAAAAAATTCCTTTGATGAAGAAAGTCGCCGACAGCGTTTATCTCGAATCAATTAACGAAAATAAATAACACTTTTTTCAAAATGAGCGTAATTTTAGGCATTAACACATTTCACGCCGGTTCTTCAGCCGCTCTGATCGTTGACGGTCAGCCGATTGTCGCCCTCGCCGAAGAACGTCTGAATCGCGTTAAATACTTCGCCGGTTTTCCAAAACTTTCAATCGCCAAATGTTTGGAAATCGGCGGATTGACTTTCGCCGACGTTGACGCGGTTGCCGTCGGACGCGATTCGTCGGCGAATCTTCATAAAAAGCTCGAATTTGCGATTCGCAATCCGGCGAAACTCTTAAATTTGGCGCGGATTCGCAGTAAAAGCAAAACCTTCGACGACTTGAAAACCTTAATCTCCAATGAATGCGTGGTTGATAAAACGAAGTTAAGGTTTCAAACCTACAACGTCGAGCATCATCTCGCGCACACCGCGAGCGCGTATTTCGCTTCGGAATGGGAACACAGCGCGGGCATCACGATTGACGGTTCGGGCGATTTTGTTTCGTGTCTGTTGAGCGAATGCACAGGCGACGAAATTAAGCCGATTCAAAGAATCTTCGTGCCGCATTCTTTAGGAACGCTTTACACCGCCGTTTGTCAGTTTATCGGTTACGGTAAATACGGCGACGAAGGGAAAGTGATGGGACTCGCGCCGCTCGGCACGGACGTTTATCACGATTTTTTCGAGCGAATGATCAAACCGACAGCCAAAGGCTTTGAACTGAATCCCGATTATTTTCTGCCGTTCGGCGCGAATCAGGGAATGGAAATCAACGACGAAGGCGAAATGATCGTGCATCGTCTTTATTCGGATTTGTTCATCAAAGAACTCGGCGATCCGCGCGAAAGACACGCCGAAATTACGCAGCGCGACGAAGATATTTCCTTCAGTTTGCAAAGAATTTTCGAGAAATATTATATGCGCGTTCTCGGTCTTCTGCACGAACGAGTTCCGACCTCGAAAATTTCGATGGCGGGCGGCTGCGCTTTAAATTCGGTAGCGAACGGCAAGGCTTTGATTGAAACCGCGTTTACCGAACACTGCATTCAACCGGCGGCGGGCGACGACGGTTTAGCACTTGGCGCGGCTTTGTATGTCAGCAATTCGATTCTCAAAGAAGGAAAACGCTGGACGATGAAAAATGCGTATCTCGGCAACGAATACGCGAACGCATTTATCAAAGCCGAACTCGAACGCTACGATCTTTCCTTTGAAGAATTAAACCGCGAAACATTGATTGACCGCACGACCGAAGAAATTAAAAACGGCAACGTCGTCGGCTGGTTTCAGGGCAGAATGGAATGGGGACCGCGCGCTTTGGGCAACCGCTCGATTCTCGCGCATCCGGGTTTTCCGAATATGAAAGATATTCTGAACGCCCGCATCAAACACCGCGAATGGTTTCGACCGTTCGCGCCGTCAATTTTGCAGGAACGTCAGGCGGATATTTTCGAGCAGAATCATCCGTCACCGTTCATGCTGCACGTTTACAAAATTCGCCCCGAATGGCGCGAGCGACTTTCAGCCGTCAATCACGTTGACGACACGGGCAGACTGCAAACCGTCACCCGCGATGAAAATCCGCTTTACTATGATTTAATCAAAAATTTTGAATCGAAAACCGGAATTCCGATTATCTTGAATACGAGCTTTAACGAGAACGAACCGATTGTTTGCGAGCCGTTTCAGGCGATTGAATGTTTTATGCGGACGAAAATGGACGTGCTGGTGATCGGTTCTTTTTTCTGCAAAAACAGTCGAGCGATTAAAATTTTAATCGCTTCCTAATCAAATAATTTTATGAAATGGACAGTCGAAAAAGTTCCCGAACTGCGCGGCTATGCCGTTGAATGGGCTGAACCGGATAATTTTTACCTGTCGCGCCGCAACGAGATTTTTCATTCGGAAAACTTGGAACCGCCGTTCAGAAAAATCGTCGAAATTGCCGCGCCGATGTGGAAAAAAATTCCCGCTAATTTTCGGCTCGCACAGAGAGTTTTGCGATTTATGGCGACAAACATCGTGCCGCTTGCCAACGGCGATTTGTTCGTCACGTTCGACAAATCAGTCGGAATCGTCCGCAGCGGAAAATATCAATTGCTCAAAAATCTCGACCGACCGTGCCGCGTTCTGCGGGCGGCGTGCGCCGTTGATCGAAACGGCAATGTTTTTTTCGGCGAATATCTCGCCAATACCGAACGCGGCGAAATGCGCGTCTATAAATACGCGCAAGGCTCTGACCGAATAGAAATCGTGCGCGTTTTTCCGCCGAATTCGATTCGTCATATTCACGGAATTTATTTCGATTCGCACGGCGACGCGCTTTTTTGCTTAACCGGCGACGACGAAAAAGAATGTCAAATTCTTAAAACGAGCGACGAATTTAAAACCGTCGAAGTTGTCGGCGCGGGCGATGAAACATGGCGGGCGGTGAGCATTCTTTTCGATGAAAACGCTTTTTTCTACGGAATGGACGCGGAATATCGCACGAATCATATTTATAAAGCTGACCGCCGAACACTCGAAAGAAAATCGCTCGGCGAAGTCAGCGGAACTGTTTTTTATTCAAAAAAAATCGGCGACGATTTATTTTTTACGACAACCGCCGAAAACGCGCCGAGCCAGATCGAAAACGTCGCCGCGCTCTGGCACGTTGACGGCGCGGACAATCTCACGAAAATAATTTCATTTAAAAAAGACCGCTGGCATCCGTCGCTTTTTATGTTCGGCACGATTCATTTTCCATATCGGAATGTCCTTCAAAACGAATTATATTTTCAACTCGTCGGCGTAAAAGGCGACAACGAAACATTTCGCGCGAAAGGCGCGTAATTTCTACAATTCAAAAAAAGTGTTGACTTTTGAACTTTTTTGAAGTAAAACTGAGACATAAAATATTTTGACGGAACGCTCGGACGGTTTTCTTCCAAAGGAAAGAATTCTTGTCCGTTTCGTTTTTTCAGCGAAGAATTTTTTGTTTGTTGAAAACTTTTAACTGCAAATCACGCCCGTCGGTCGAAACGGTAATCGTGCCGTTTTCGCCGGTCGTCAAAACC
>CAXTMQ010000268.1:0-6676 GCA_964245305.1 uncultured Pyrinomonadaceae bacterium | reverse complement strand
AACAATTACTGGTTGACGGTTTGCACGCGACGGTTGACGCATTCGTCGTGCGAAAGGAAAAAAGCGTGACCGTTTTATTGACGAATCACGCGCTGCCGAAGCATTCGATTGACACGACGGACGTAAACATAACTCTGATCAACGCGCCCGAAAAAGGTTTGACATACGTCGAGAGAATTGACACAAGCCACGCCAATCCGAAAATACGCTGGCAGAAAATGGGCGAGCCGGAATATCTGAACGTGAAACAAGTGGCGCAGCTTCAGGAAGCGTCGCAACTGATTCGAGAACCTCTGACTTGTAAATTTAAAGATAAAACGATCAGTTTCGAGATTAAGCTGCCGCCGCAATCGGTTGCCGCCGTTACTTTAGAATTAGATCGGGAAATAAAGAGGAAAAAATAGAAATGAAGGATCTCGTTTTAAGCGAAGAAAAGTTGGCAAAACTGCAAAAAGACACTTTCAGTTTTTTTCTGAAGGAAACAAATCCCGACAACGGTTTGGTGCCGGATAGCACACGCGAAGGCTCGTTTTGCTCGACCACCGCCGTCGGACTGGCGTTGGCATCTTACACCGTCGCCGTCGAACGCGAATTTATGACCCGCGCCGAAGCGGTCAAGCGAACGCTGACGACGCTCAATTTTTTTTGGGAAAGTCCGCAAGGGAAAGGCATTGACGCGATTGGTTACAAAGGTTTTTTCTATCATTTTCTCAGTATGAAAACCGGCTGCCGCGCCGGAACATCGGAAGTTTCGACGATTGACACGGCATTATTTCTCGCCGGCGCGCTTGCCTGCGGGCAGTATTTTACCAAAGACACGGACGACGAAAAGGAAATTCGCCGTTTAGCCGACGCGCTTTACCGCCGCGCCGATTGGCAGTGGGCGATGAACGGCAGCGACGTGAAAGTTTCGATGGGCTGGAAACCGGAAAGCGGTTTTATCAAACATTACTGGGAAGGTTATAGCGAAGCGTTGCTGCTTTACACGCTCGGTCTGGCTTCGCCGACGTTTCCGCTGCCCGCAAAAAGCTACGCGGCGTTCACGAAAACTTACGAGTGGAAAAAACTCTACGACATCGAGTTTCTCTACGCCGGACCGCTTTTCATTCATCAGCTTTCGCATTGCTGGATAGATTTTCGCGGCATCAAAGACGAATATATGCGCCGGAAAGGCATTGATTATTTTGAAAACAGCCGCCGCGCGACCTACGTTCAGCAAAAATACGCGGTTCACAATCCGAAAAAATTCGCCGGTTACAACGCCAACTGCTGGGGAATTACGGCAAGCGACGGTCCGGGTCCCAAAACGCTCAAAATAAACGGCATCGAGCGCGAATTTCTCGATTACAAAGCGCGCAGCATTCCTAACGGACCCGACGACGGAACAATCGCGCCGTGGGCGGCAATCGCTTCCCTGCCGTTCGCGCCGGATATTGTCTTAACCGCGCTGGCGTATTTCAATGAAGAATTTCCCGATATGACGAGTAAATACGGACTCAAATGCAGTTTTAACCCGACCTTTGAAGGCGGCGATCAAGGCGCTAACGGCTGGATTTCGCAAGGCTACTACGGACTTGATCAAGGTCCGATTGTCCTGATGATCGAAAATTACCGCACCGGATTTTTCTGGCGGCTGATGCGAAATTGTCCGTATATTACAGCCGGTTTACGGCGGGCGGGTTTTACGGGCGGCTGGCTGAACTAAATACATAATGACTCGTCCGCATTCGTCGGCATTATTTTTTCAGATCGGCGGGAATTTATATTATGATTGGAATATACGAAGAACAAGCGGACATAGATGAAAAAACTTTCAGAGTTAAAATTCAGAAAATCTCAAAACTCCTTTACCGACCCCAAAAATGAAGAGCCGATTCGCGCCGAATTGTTCAGCGTTGAGCGGCTCGAACAATTCGCGGTTTGGTTCGCCGCCGACCAACAAAAAATCTGGCTGCCGAAAATTTTTCCGAAACTTCTGTCGCGTCTCGAAGACAACGGCAAAGTTTTAATCGCGGCGTATCGCTCGCTTGCCGAGGCGATTCGCAAGGAACACACCATCTCGCCCGCCGCCGAATGGCTGGTGGATAATTTTCACATCGTCGAAGAGCAGTTGCGCGAAATCCGCGAAGATTTGCCGAAGAGTTTTTACCGCGAATTGCCGAAACTTCCCGCCGGAAATTTCGCCGGTTATCCGCGCATTTACGCGATTGCGCTAATGCTTGTCGCGCACACCGATAGCCGCCTCGAGGCGGAAACGCTGCAAAGATTTTTTCGCGCCTATCAAACCGTTACGCCGCTCTCTATCGGCGAATTGTGGGCTTCGGCGATCAGTTTGCGGCTCGCGCTGGTCGAAAATCTGCGCCGTCTGGCTTCGCGCGTCGCCGCCGCCCGCGAGGAGCGCGAGGAAGCCAATGACCTTGCCGACGAATTTCTCAAAATCGCCGCCGGTCAGCCCGAACAGTTGATGCCGCTGCTGAGCGAAACACTGGGCAAGCGGAAAACTTTCGATCACGCTTTCGTCGCGCAACTCGCGCTGCGCCTGCGCGACCAAGACCCGTCAATCAATCCGGTCGTTGAAGCGTTGGAAAAGAGATTGCGAAACGAGGGCGAAAATATCGAGCGCATCGTCCAATCGGAGCATCAGCGGCAAGCCGCGACGCAGGTGACGGTCGGCAACATTATCACGAGTATGCGGCTGCTCTCGACGCTTGACTGGCAGGATTTTTTTGAAAGCGTCAGCCTCGTTGACCCGATTCTGCAAAACGATCCGCCCGATATTTACGCGCGAATGGATTTCAAAACGCGCGACCATTACCGCCGCGCCGTCGAAAAAATCGCCAAACGCACGAAAACCGACGAGTTGGAAGTCGCCCGCTACGCTGTCGAACTCGCCCGCAGAGCCGACTCGAATAACGAAAAGCTTTCCCACGTCGGCTATTATCTGATTGACGAAGGACTCGCCGAACTCGAAAAAAGATTCGGTTTTCGTCCGTTTTTTTTCGAGCGCATCAACCGGCTGATTCTGAAACGTCCGGCTTTTTTCTACCTCGGCGCGGTTCTTTTTTTGACGGCGGCGATAATTTGTTTTCTCGTCTTTATCGCCGACGTTTTTGACGGCGGAATGTCTCTGCTCGTCGGCTTCGCCCTGCTGTCGCTGATTCCGGCAAGCGATCTGGCGGTTAGTTTGGTCAATTTCGATGCGTCCGTTTTTTTCGCGCCGCGCCTTTTACCGCGAATGGATTTCACTTCCGGCACTCCGGGAGGCGCGAAAACTTTCGTCGTCATTCCGACGCTTTTGACGAGCGTTGCGACGGTCGAAAACCTGCTCGAAAAATTAGAAATTCATTACCTGGCGAATCAGGACGAAAATATTTTCTTCGCGCTCCTGAGCGATTTTGCCGACGCGCCCAACGAAGAAATGCCGGACGACGAACGAATTTTGGACGCGGCACTCGCGCAAATCGAAAATCTAAACAAGCGATATCGCAAAAACGATTCTTCGCAATTTTATCTTTTTCATCGCCGCCGCCAATGGAACGAGCGCGAAAATAGATGGATGGGCTGGGAGCGCAAACGCGGCAAACTTCAGGAGTTTAACCGTCTTTTGCGCGCCGCGCAAAACACGAGCTTCGTTACCGGAACGACGGATAAAAAATTGCTTGCGGAAATCAAATACGTTCTCACGCTTGATTCGGACACGCAGCTGCCGCGCGATGTCGCCTGCAAACTGATCGGTGTGGCGGAGCATCCGCTCAATCGCCCGCAGTTCGACGAAAAACTGCGGCGCGTCGTCAAAGGCTACGGCATTTTGCAGCCGCGCGTCGGGACGACTCTGACGAGTTCTTCGCAATCGCGTTTCGCGCAGATTTTTTCCAATAACGCGGGCATTGACCCATACACGGCGGCTTCGTCCGACGTTTATCAAGACGTTTTCGGCGAAGGCAGTTTCATCGGCAAAGGTTTATACGATGTGGACGCTTTCGAGCAGTCGCTGGCGGAGCGCGTTCCCGAAAATTCGATTTTGAGCCACGATCTTTTTGAAGGTCTCTATGCCCGCAGCGGCTTGGTTACGGACATCGAAATTTTCGACGATTTTCCGGCATTTTACGACAGCTTCGCGCAGCGCGCTCATCGCTGGGTGCGCGGCGATTGGCAGATTGCCCGCTGGCTTTTTCCGTTTGTTCCGGGCGCGAATCGGGAAACGCGGAGAAACCGTTTACCGCTCGTTTCGCGCTGGAAAATTTTCGACAATCTGCGGCGCAGTCTGGTCGCGCCAAGCATTTTTTTGTGGCTGATTTTTGTCTGGACTCTTCTGCCGGGCAAACCGCTCTGGTGGACGATTTTTATTTTGTCCGTGCTTGGATTTCCGATTTACACGCACTTGCAGACGAATTTGTTCGCGCACCGCAAAGGCTTTTCGTGGGCGAGTCATCTGCGCGGCGTTTGGATGGATTTTCTGATTAACACCGCGCAGGTTTTGCTCTCAATCGTCTGCATCGCGCATCAGGCGTTTTTGAAAACGGACGCGATTGTTCGCACTCTCTACCGCAAATTTATCTCGCATCGCCGCCTGCTCGAATGGACGACCGCCGCGCAAGCCGAAACGGGCAGCCGTCACGATCAGGCGGCGTTTCTGCGCCAAATGTGGACGGCGATATTTTTATCCGCCGTCGCCTTCGCGCTCGTTTTCTGGCTGCGTCCGGCGGCTCTGATTGTCGCCGCGCCGTTTCTCGTTTTGTGGCTTTTGTCGCCGTTCGTCGCTTATCGCATTAGCCGCCCGTTCGTCAGAAAGCGCGAAACTTTATCCGCCGCCGCAGCGGAAACGGCGCGTCTGATTGCGCGTCGAACGTGGCGTTTTTTCGAGACGTTCGTCGGCGACGAGAACAACTGGCTGCCGCCCGATAATTTTCAGGAATCGCCCGAATCAATCGTCGCGCATCGAACGTCGCCGACGAACATCGGCTTGCTGCTTTTATCAACCGTTGCGGCGCGTGATTTCGGTTACGTCGGCGCGATTGAATTGGCGGAAAGGCTCAATCTGACTTTCAAATCGCTCGAAAAAATGGAACGCTTCACGGGCATTTTTTGAATTGGTATGACACGAAAACGCTCGCGCCGCTCGCGCCGCGTTACATTTCGACGGTGGACAGCGGCAATCTCGCCGGACATTTGATTGCCTTCAAACAGTCAATTATCGAGATTGAAAATCGCCCGCTGTTCGATAATCGCGTGCTGGCGGGAATCCGCGATACTGTCGAATTGATGCGCGAGGAATCGAAATTTATGAGCGGAGCCAGTCGTCGCACCGACGCTTTTACCGGCAAACAACTGCGCGGCGAAGTCGCCGCCTGCGTCGAACTTTTGGAGAAAAATCAATCGGTCAACGCGCCCGCCGAATGGGTAAAACTGCTCGCCGCTTTACAAAAACACGCCGAAATTATCAACGACACGATGGGTGCGATGGCGCAGGAACACGGCGACGAACATTTCGACGAAATGCGTTTTTGGGCGAGCAGTTTGATTCATCAAACAAAACATCTGCGCCGCGATTTGGAAATTTTTCTGCCTTGGACGACGACGGATTTTTTGCCGCTCGTTTCCGCACCGGAACGGCAGAAAATTGAAAATTTATTTAATGTTTTCCCGTCGCTCACGCAGCTTCCCGAATTTTATGAAGCGGTTTCGAGCGCATTGTCACCGGGCGATTCTGACCAAATTAAAAAATCCGCCGCCGCTCACAATATTTTGACTGAATTGAACGCTCTGAAATTTTCCTGTGAAATGCTCGTTGAAGAAATGGATTTCGGTTTTTTGCTCGACAAGGAGCGCAAAGTTTTCGTCATCGGCTACAACGTCGAAATGCAAAAGCCCGATAATTCGTTTTACGATTTGCTCGCGTCCGAAGCGCGTTTGGCGAGTTTCGTCGCCATCGCCAAAGGCAAAATTTTGCAGGAACACTGGTTTCGGCTCGGTCGTCCGCTGACTCCGGTTGACGGCAGCCGCGCCCTTATTTCGTGGACGGCGACGATGTTTGAATATCTGATGCCGCTGCTCGTGATGCGCGATTACGAACGGACGCTGCTCAATCAGACTTATCAAACAATCGTCAAAAATCAAGTCGAATACGCGGCGAAAAACGGCGTTCCGTGGGGCATTTCCGAAGCCGCCTACAACGCGCGCGATTTGCAGCTTAATTATCAATACGCGGCGTTCGGCATCCCCGGACTCGGTTTAAAACGCGGCTTGAACGAGGATTTGGTCGTCTCGCCGTATTCGACCGCGCTCGCCGCGCAGGTTTCACCGAAAGCGGCGATGGAAAATTTCGCGGCACTGGCGAAAGTCGGCGCGCTGGCGCGTTTCGGGTTTTACGAATCCATAGATTACACGCCGGAACGCTTGCCGCCGAACCACGACAAACAGATTATCAAAGCGTTTATGACGCATCACCAGGGAATGATTTTAGTCGCGCTCGACAATGTTCTGCACGACAACGTAATGCAGCGGCGTTTTCATTCCGAGCCGCTCGTCCAATCAACCGAACTGCTGCTTCAGGAACGAATTCCGCGCGACGTGCCGCTCGTGCAGCCGAACGCCGAAGAAGTTTTGGCGGGACGAATGACGCGCTCGATTGCCGGTCGCGTCACGCGCGTTTTCGACACGCTGACGCTGCCGACAC
>CAXTMQ010000267.1:0-6689 GCA_964245305.1 uncultured Pyrinomonadaceae bacterium | reverse complement strand
AATCCAGATCGTCGGCGATGCCGCGAAACAGCGACATCGGAACGTGCGTGTGCGTATTTATTAAACCCGGAATGACGACTTTGTTGTCTGCGTCAACAATTTGTTTGGAGTTAAATTTTGCCGAGATTTCCGCCGCCGCGCCGACCGCGACGATTTCGCTTTTGCTAACGGCGACCGCGCCGTTTTCAATCACGCGCCGCGAAGCGTCCATCGTCACGATTGTTCCGTTTTTGATGATTAAATCAACTGTTTGCTTTTGAGCGAAGGTGGTCAGCGGGAGAATTAAGAAAGAAACGAAGATTAAAATTATTAGGTTTTCCATAGCTGAATTTACAATAAAACCAGCCAAAAACGCAACCTACGGCAAATTCTCCAAATCATCCAAATCTTTGTATCTGCCGCTAGCTCTTTTATTGATTTTTAAGTGCTTCAAACTTATTATATTCGCCAAAACGCTATCCAGTTCAGTCGTTTCCTTCTCGGTAAAACATTCATCGAAATCAACTCCGTCAATCTGATTTATAACTTCGAGGCGAAACGGCGGAATTTTCATTCGCACTATCTGGTTTTCTTTCAAAAATAATTCTTTTGTCAATTCCGACGAGAAAAATCCGAAATCGTTCAATGTTTTAACGGTTTTTTCGGCGTTGTCTTCATCGATTCTGATCCGAAAATCTATATCGCCGGTCGGGCGCGGATAACCGTAATAGCTGACCGCATAGCCGCCAATTAATAAATATTTGACGTTATTGGCGTTTAATAATTTCAAGAACTCTTTGAAGTCCGGCGGAATTTTCATCATAACCGTATGCTATTTGTCTTAATCTTTCAACGTGCAATAGTCGCTCTTCGGGCGTTCTCGCCAGCCAATATTCTTTCACTTCGGAATTATCAAAAGAATCTGAAATCGAGATTTTTGTTTTATCCAAACGCATTTCTAAAACATCTTGCATAAATCTTATTTTACATCATTTCAAAAACTTCGTATCAAAAGCTCGCGGTAAAAGCTCGCTCATTTGAACGATTTCCGAATCGTCTTTGAGGTTGGCGAAAACGACCGGAATATCGCCGCAGAATTCCCAGATTATTTGGCGGCAGACTCCGCACGGCGGCGTTAATTCCTTTGTGTCGGCGACGACGGCGATTTCGGTGAAATTTTTTTCGCCTTCGGAAACGGCTTTCCAGATCGCCACGCGCTCGGCGCAGACGGTCAATCCGTAGCTTGCCGATTCGACGTTACAGCCCGTATAAATTTTCCCCTCTTTGGTGCGAACTGCCGCGCCGACTCGGAAATTTGAATAAGGCGCGTAGGCTCTTTCGCGGACATTTTTTGCCGCTTCAATTAATTCTGTTTGTTCGTTGTTCATTTAGAAATTTTTCAGACCAAAATGCTTTCGCTCGGCTTCGGCGAACTGATTTCTTCGCGGATTTTGCTGCAAATAAATTCGATGCCGATGTTTGGATTGCCGTTTTCGGGAATGATGATGTCGGCGTTGCGCTTTGACGGTTCGACGAATTCAAAGTGCATCGGGCGAACGGTCGCAAAATATTGTTCGATGACCGATTCGGTAGTGCGCCCGCGCTCGGCGATGTCGCGTTTCAGGCGGCGAATAAAACGAATGTCGTCGGGCGTGTCCACGAAAACTTTGACATCGAGCAGTTCCGCAATGCGCGTTTCGGCGAAAATTAAAATTCCTTCGACGATGACGACCGGCTTCGGTTCGATGTGTTCGGTTTCATCCTCGCGCGTGTGCGATTTAAAATCATAAATCGGCATCTCGATTGGCTGTCCGAGCCGCAGACGTTTTAAATGATTCATCAGCATTTCGCTGTCAATCGAATCGGGATGATCGAAATTCGCCTGCCGCCGTTCGTCGAGCGGCATATCGGCGAGATTTCGATAATACGAATCCTGCTCGACGAGAATCACATTCGCGCGTCCGACCGATTCGATAATTTTTCTGGCGAGAGTCGTTTTCCCCGAGCCCGTTCCGCCGCATATCCCAATGATCATAAGGCTAATTTATTTTCGTAATTATTCGTCTTAGTAATTCTTTAAAAGTTGCCGCGACCTTCGCGCCGGTTTCCATTACTTCTTCGTGGTGAATGATGTCGTCGCTGATGCCCGCCGCCATATTGGTGATGCAGGAAATGCCGATGACTTTCATTCCGGCGTGACGAGCGGCGATGGCTTCCGGCACGGTGGACATTCCGACGGCATCCGCGCCTTGAAATCTGAGCATTCGGATTTCGCTCGGCGTTTCATAGCTCGGACCCGTTAAAGCGCAGTAAACGCCGCGCCGCAGAAAATCTTCGGGCTTTTGTTTTTTACCCGTTTCAGCTTCGATTCGCGCCGCTTTTTCCTGCGTCATCGCTTTGGCTTCGGAAAGAACTATTTCTTGGTAATCAAGCGCGTAAACTTCGGTCATATCGGGAAATCGCGCGCCGAATCGCCCATCGTTTTTGCCGCGCAAAGGATTCACGCCCATCATATTGATATGATCGCGGATGAGCATCAAAGAGCCTTGCGCGAAATCCGTGTTTACACTTCCGGCGGCATTCGTCAAAAGCAGATTTTTAATGCCGAGAACGCTGAAAGCGCGGACGGGAAAAATGACCTGCTCGATGTCGTAGCCTTCGTAGAAATGAAACCGCCCTTGCTGAACGGCGACGGAAATGCCTTCGACTTCGCCCAAAACAAGTCTGCCCGCGTGTCCTTCGACCGTCGAACGGGAAAAATGCGGAATTTCTTCGTATGGAACGGCGACCGCGTTTTCGATCTCCTCGGCAAACGCGCCCAAACCGCTGCCCAAAACAACGGCGACTTTTATTTCCTTGTCGTATTTCGACCGGATAAATTCGGCGGCTTCCGCCGCGTTTTCGTAATTCATAAAGGACTTATTTTTTATCACAAACACTCGGATTTGAGGAAACGGAAAACGGGATTTATTTTATTGAAATCAGAATAAGAACTTAATGCAGCGAGCGTTTTTTGATCATTCCGCCTTTCGTGTCGTTGATTGTGTGTTGGACGACGAACGCTTCGGGGTCAATTTTTTCGATTTCGACCATTAGTTTCTGCACTTCGAGGCGCGTGACGACCGAGAAAATAATTTTTCTTTCCTCGTCAACCAAACCGCGCTTGCCGAAACCGCCTTCGCCTTTGTAAACCGTGACGGCTCTGTCTAAATTGCTGATAATGCTTTCTTTGATCGCTTCGGCGCGTTCGGAAATAATCGTTACGCCGATATATTCTTCGATGCCGGTGATGATGAAATCAATCGTTTTCGACGCGGTAATATACGTCAGCATCGAATAGAGCGCGGTTTCCAAATCGAGCAAAAGCGCGGCGGCGGAAAACAAAAATATATTGAAAATCAAAATAAAATCGCCGACCGACAAACTCGATTTGCGGCTGATGAAAACCGCCAGAACTTCCGTGCCGTCAATCACGCAGCCGCCGCGAATCGCTAAACCGATGCCTGCGCCGAGGAAAAATCCGCCGAAAACCGAAATAAGCAGTTTATCCTGCGTCAAGATCCGCATTTCGAAAAAATGGATGACAATCGCAAACGCGGCAATAGCGAAAAACGTGCGGAGCGCGAAAGTTTTGGAAACCTGCCGCCAGCCGATAAAGATCAGCGGCAAATTTATCAGCACGATTAAAATTGAAATATCAATGCCCGACAGACGATTTATAAGGAGCGAAATGCCGGTCGCGCCGCCGTCCAAAAATCCGTTCGGCAGCAGGAAACCCTTCAATCCGACGGTCGCCGAAGCGATGCCCGCCCAGATCAAAAAGAAATCTCTCAGCCGCGTCGAAAGCGTCAAACGCTCGATGCGTTTCGTCTCGGTGCGGCGTGTCTCCGTATTGTGAATCGCTTCGTCGGACATTTGTTATTTATCCTTGCGATACGGAATGCCGAGAGCCTTCGGCGCGCGCGACAAGCCGATGAATCCGGCAAGCACGATGATCGTCAAAACGTATGGAATAATTTGGACGAACTGCACCGGAATCGGCTCGCCGGAAGACATTTTGACATTGCCGAGCGGAATCGTTAAGGCTTCGGTAAAACCGAAAAATAAACACGCGATTAAAACCTGCACGGGTCGCCATTTTGCCAGAATTAAAGCTGCGAGCGCGATAAATCCGCGTCCCGCGCTCATTCCGCGCGTGAACAGCGAAGATTGCCCGATTGAAAGATACGCGCCGCCCGCCGCCGCCAAAACGCCGGACAAAACGACTGCCGTATAACGCAATTGAACAACGCTCACGCCAGCCGCGTCCGCCGCCGAAGGATTTTCGCCGACCGCTCTTAAACGCAAACCGAACGGCGTTTTATACAAAACATACCAGCAAAGCGGAACGAGCAAAAAAACCAGAATCGAAGCAATCGAGATGCGATTAAAAAATTCTGGAAGCAGAAACTCCTTCGCAATCTGCGGAGTCGAACCCGACGAATCGTAAACCGCGCCGCTGATTAACTGCGGCAAACCGAGCATCAGAAAATTAATCGCCGTTCCCGCGACGACTTGATTGGCTTCAAATTTGATAACGGCGACCGCGTAAACAAACGCCGTTGCCGCGCCCGCGAGCATCGCGCACAAAAATCCCAGATAAGGATTGCTCAATTCGTAAGTCGTTACCGCCGCCGTAAACGCGCCTGCCAGCATCAAGCCTTCGAGCGCGATGTTGATAATGCCCGAACGCTCGGAAAACATTCCGCCCAAAGCCGCGAAAATCAAAGGCGTGGCGAGCCGTATCGCCGAAAAAATCAAAGATAAAGTGAAAAGTTCCGACATAATTTATTTTTTGGAATATTTTTGCAGACAAGCGACGAACAAAATCGCAATCGCCTGCAAAATCAAGCCGATGTCTTTGGAAACATAGCGCGTGAAAGCGTCTACGAAAATCTCGCCGCGCATCAAAATCGCAAAAAATATCGCCGCGACGAATACGCCGAGCGGATGATTTCTGCCCAAAAGCGCGACGGCAATTCCCAAAAATCCGAGTTCCGCCGAAAATCCGTCGTAGTAATTATGACGATAACCGAGAACTTCGTTGATGGCGACCATTCCGGCGAGCGCGCCGGAAAACGTCATCGCCAGAATAATCTGTTTCTGCGGCGAAATTCCGCCGTATTCCGCCGCCGAAGCGTTTTGCCCGACTGCGCGAAGCTCGTAGCCCCATTTCGTTTTCCACAAAAAAACGTAAACGACGAAACACATCAGAACGGCGATCAGAAACGCGAAATTGAGCGGCACGTCTTTCGGGATAAACGACAGATATTCGTGCAGTTGCGGAATCTGCGCGGCTTGTCCGATAGGCGCGGTTTCGAGAATCGGATCGCCCGGAACTTTGTAGTGATACTGCGTGAGATAACTGACTAGCGCGAGCGCGATAAAATTCAGCATAATCGTGTTGATAACTTCGCTCGAGCCGAATTTCGCCCGCAAAATTCCCGGAATCGCGCCCCAAATCCCGCCCGCGACTATCGCCGTTAAAACGCAGAGCGGCACGAGCAGAACGGCGGGCAGACTCATCCACGACCAATCTTCCTGTTTGCCGAAAACGTCAACGATTGTGCCGCCGAATTTGATGCCGACCCAAGCCGTCGCAAACGAAGCGACGTAAAGCTGACCTTCCGCGCCGATGTTGAAAAGCCCGCAGCGAAACGCGACCGCCACCGCCAAACCCGTGAAAATCAAAGGCGTGGCGAGAAAAAGCGTGTAGCCGATGTCTTTCACCGAACCGAACGAATTGGCGAGCAGTATGCGATAAGTCTCGAACGGATTATCCTTAATCAGCAAAATAATAATTCCGCCGACCACGAACGCCAGCAAAACGGCAATTAAAGGCGAAAGAATTTCACGAAAAATTTTCATTTTGAAAAGTCTCCGCCAAAAATGTTCTTTTCGCGGAATGATTAAGTTTTATGACTTGAATTAACGGTTGATGCGAGTCTAAATATAACTGACAAAGGAGCATCTGTCATCTGATTAGATTAAAAACGGTTTATGAAATGCCCGAAAATTACAATTAAAAGGACTTGACAACAACACACTCACATTTTATAATCTAAACATACTAAGCGATTTTTATTTACATTTATAAATTATGAGATTTGACAGATTTACAATACGCGGACAGGAAGCCGTGCAGGAGGCAATCGGGGTTGCCGAAAAAAATCAAAATCAGCAGGTCGAGCCGGAACATCTGCTCGCCGCGATGCTCGAGCAAAAAGAAGGAACGGTCAAGCCGGTTTTGGGCAAGATCGGCGCGAATGCCGCCACCATTTTGAACGATGTCACCGCGGCGATTGCGCGTTACCCGAAGGTTTCGGGCGGTCAACAGTATTTTTCGACGCGCTTTAATTCGGTGACGCAAAACGCGCAGAAGGAAGCCGAAGCAATGCAGGACGAATACGTTTCGACCGAGCATCTCTTGATGGCGATTGCGGAAGAAAAAGAAGCGGACGCGGGACGCATTTTGCGCTCGAACGGCATCACGAAAGAAGATGTCAAAAAAGTCGTTGAAGATATGCGCGGCGGTTCGCGCATCACCGACCAGAACGCCGAAGAAAATTTTCAGGCGTTGGAAAAATATTCGATTGATTTAACCGACAGAGCGAGAAAAGGAAAACTCGATCCGGTCATCGGGCGCGACGACGAAATCCGGCGCACGATTC
>CAXTMQ010000266.1:0-6692 GCA_964245305.1 uncultured Pyrinomonadaceae bacterium | reverse complement strand
TATCCGAGGTACTTTGACACAACAAAATATAGCTGACTTGGTTTTAACAATAATAAAAAATATCTTTTATCAAAAAAATAAAAATGTTAAGCATAAGTTTAATGTCTTTCGATTGTGGAAAATAATTTACTCAAAGGAGCTGAGTTTACTAGTCAAGGAGTGTTAAAGACTATTTTGCGCATTTTCGTTCGCTAATCGTTCACATTTAAGCATCAACCTTAACGGATACTTGAAAGAGCTTTTGTAAGCTGCTCTATGAAAAGGATTTAGCCGAAATAAAAATAACTTTACATAATTGTTTTTTATATGCTAAATTCATTTTCACCTTAAGAGAATAAATGGAATTTGGACAGCCGTTAGTTCTCGCAAATCTAAATAATTATACAAGCAGTAACGTCAGATTTGGAAATACAGAAAGTTCTTAGTTTCTAAGCTATTCTTTCTCGAACTTATTATGGCTATACGTTTTGGAACATCCGGCTGGCGAGCGATCATTGCTGACGAATTTACATATCAAAACGTCCGATTGGTAACGGAATCTATTTGTAGTTATTTGAAAAATAATTCTTCCGAAGGCGAAAATCAAACTCTGATTGTCGGTCACGATTCACGGTTTATGGGCGAGAAATTCGCGCAGACCGCTTCGGAAATCGCTAAAAGACAGGGATTTAGAGTTTTGCTCTGCGATCATCCAACACCGACACCGACTATTTCCTTTGCTATTAGAAACGAAAAAGCGGTTGGCGGAATAAATTTTACGGCTTCGCATAATCCGCCCGAATATCAAGGAATCAAATTTTCGACCGCCGACGGCGCGCCGGCATTGCCGGAGATTACAAAGCAAATCGAGGCGATTATCGAAAGCAATTCGCAAGGCGCGGAAACGACAGGCGGAACGATTGAAAATTTCGACGCGCGTCCGAGTTATAAGGAAGATTTAAGAACGAAAATTCGGTTTGATCAAATCGCCGCCGCCAAAGGCAGATACGCATACGACGCGCTTTGGGGAACAGGACGCGGATATTTAGACGAGATTTTGCGCGAATACGACTTAGAAGTCGAAACGATTCACGACTGGCGCGATGTAACTTTCGGTGGAAAAGCGCCCGAACCAAGTGAGAAACAGGTTGTAGAATTAGTCGAAGCCGTTATTTCCAAAAAACTAACGCTCGGATTGGCAACCGACGGCGACGGCGATAGATTCGGAATTATTGACAGCAACGGAGCGTTTATCGCGCCAAACGAATTAATCGCTCTTTTAGCGGATTACCTAGCGGAAAGCCGCGGCTGGACGGAAGGTTTGGCAAGAAGCGTCGCTACATCTCATTTGATAGACAGAGTTGCCGAAGAACGCGGCTTGAAAATGTATGAAACGCCGGTCGGATTCAAATATATCGGCGAATTAATCAACAAAAACGAGATTATTCTCGGCGGAGAAGAATCCGCAGGTCTTTCCATAAAAGGACATTATCCCGAAAAAGACGGCATTCTCGCTTGTCTTCTGGCGGCGGAAGCGGTCGCCGTTCGCGGAAAAAGTTTGACCGAACAGTTAAACGAGCTTTATGCCCGCGTCGGAAAATTGGAATCGGGCAGAATCGGTGTCAAATTAACCGATGAAATTGCCAAAAGCCTGAAAGAAAAACTCGCTCAAGAGCCGTCGGAAATCGGCGGCAAAAAGATTGACAAAATAAATCGGTTGGACGGCGTGAAATTTATCTTCGCCGATAAAAGCTGGATGCTGATGCGTCCTTCGGGGACTGAACCGATGGTCAGAATTTACGCTGAATCAGAAAATAAAAAAGACTCGGAGGTGCTGCTTGAACAAGGTCGCCACTACTTACTGGGGTAATTCCCAAACACTTTCAATACCTGTCAAAGCCCATGCTAAATTAGCCGCGGCGCGGACAAATGCAACGCCGCAATGGTTGGCGTTTGCCGGTATCGCCACAATCACATTTATGCTTTGTATGGCAATCAACTTACGCGCGTTCTCAGAAATGAGCGCGGAAGTCGAACAAAACGAACGCTTGAGTTTAGCCATCGAGCAATTGACGAATGAAAATCTCGAACTTCAGGGAGAAGTTCACAACTTGAAGACCGATTCATATACGCTCGGGCGCGAAGCGCGCCGCATCGGAATGAGTCGTCCGAATGAAAAAGTTCTTGTGCCGGTGAATTAACTTGCGGAGAGTTATTTTTCGACACAATTTGCCTGCCCCGTTATACAATCCGCCTTTTGCCTATCTACTCCGTTTTGCCTACAGGTAAGCCTGCCGCCAAATTTGCGGCTGACATTTTCCCGAGTGTCAGCCGCACCACCACTTTAAATACCGGATTTCAAGTTCCAGATTCCAAATTGTTTTAGCGTCGTCTAAAATGTAACGGATGAATTCATACCGCATTTTCTACTCGCCATATTACTACGCCGACATCGGTGAAAATCACGTTTTTCCGATTAAAAAATTTGAATTGGTCAGAGATAAACTGCTGGCTGAAAAAACTTTGCAAGCGTCTGAAATAGTCGAGCCGCGACCCGCCGCGATTGAAGACGTTTTGCTCGTTCATACCGAAGATTATATTTCCAGACTTCGCAATGGAATTTTGACGGCGAAGGAAATTCGCAGACTCGGACTTCCTTGGTCGCAATCGCTTGTCAGACGTTCGTTTTTAGCTTGTTCGGGAACAATCGAAGCGGCGAAGTTCGCGCTCGAAAATCGAGTCGCGTCGAATTTAGCGGGTGGAACGCATCATTCTTTTCCCGACCGCGGCGAAGGATTCTGCGTTTTGAACGATGTCGCCATCGCCATCAGAGTTTTGCAGAAGGAAAATTTAGCGCGACGATTTTTGATCGTAGATTGCGATGTTCATCAAGGCAACGGAACGGCTTTTATTTTCGGAAAAGATGCTGACGTTTTTACGTTTTCGATGCACGGCGCGAAAAATTATCCGCTTTTTAAGGAAAATTCAACGCTCGACATCGAATTGCCCGATAGAACGGGCGACGCGGAATTTCTCGAAACGCTCGGCGAAGCTCTGCCGCGAATTTTTCTCCACGATCCCGACATCGTTTTTTACTTGGGCGGCGCAGACCCGTTTGAAAAAGACAAACTCGGCAGACTTAATCTGTCAATCGAAGGTTTAATGCGGCGCGATGAAATAATTTTGGAATTTGCCAAAGAAAGAGAAGTGCCGATTGTTACGACGATGAGCGGCGGTTACGCGCCCGACATCAACGATACGGTTGAAATTCACTGCAACACGATTCGCGCCGTCAAAAGAGTTTTCGCCGATTCGCAAACGAAAAACGCCTTGATTTAGATCAGAGAGCGAATTCGGAAATCATTTTCGAAGCCTTTTCGACAATCACTTTTTCGCTTTTAAAAGCGAGCATTTCCAACGCTTCGACGACATCAACCCAACGCGCCTCCAAAACTTCCGCATCGTGATTTTCAACCGCGCCGCTCAAATATGCGAGCAGGAAAAAATGTACGGATTTATGAAATCGCACGCTTTCGCCGCTTTGCAGACCGAAATACCAATATTCGATTGTTTCGATAGGCGCGAGAATTTTCGTTTCGATTCCGGCTTCCTCGCGCACTTCGCGCAAAGCCGTCGTTTCCGGCGATTCGCCCGCGTCAATCAAGCCTTTCGGCAATTGCCAGCGACCGCTCGGATTGACGGAGATGATGGCGATTTCAAACGCTCCGCCGTTGCGCCGAAACGCCGCGCCGCCCGCCGAAACTTGTTCCAAGGTTTTGTATTTTAACGATTTTGCCGGCATCAATTAATAACCTGCTCGATTGCGTCGTCTAATTCCGCTTTGGCAATATTGTCGAAACCGACGATTTTTTTAACGAGCTTTCCGTTGCGGTCGAAAACGAAAGTTTGCGGAATCGCGTCGTTGCCGTCGGTCAAAATTCGCATCAATTCGTCTTCGGGAAAGGCGAGCGAATAATTTATCTTCAATTTTTCGACAAACGCCGGAACATTTCGCTCGTCTTCCGCGCCGCCGACGTGTAAGCCGACGACCTGAATTTTTTCGCCGTATTTCGTTTGCAGCGAATTCAAATGCGGAATTTCCTCTAAACACGGCGGGCAATACGTCGCCCACAAATCCAGAACGAGAACTTTTCCGCGATAGGCGGCGAATTTCTGCGCGTCGCCTTTGAGCGTTTGCCAGCCGAGCGTTTCGATGCCTTTAATCGGCGGAAGCGGCAGATTCGTCTGCGGAATATTATTAATCGAAACGGGTTTATTTGAAATCGAAATCGGCGCGGCTGCCGGACGACACGACGCGGCGAGCAAAAACGCGGAAATTATTAAACCGTAAATGAAAAGTCGCATTTGTTTTATGGTAAACGGTAAATGCTAAATGGTAAATAGTTGATTATGCGGCGCGATAAAAATTTTACGCTTTCGAGATTCAACAACAATCGCTTAATATTTATTTCGATGACTTTCTACCCGCCGAAAATCAACGCGCGATTTGCCGCGCCGCGCAATGCGGGCGAAGCGGAAAATGCGAACGCCGTTGGCGCGGGCGCGATTTTTGTTTGCGGCGCGGTTTTAAAGTTTTATCTGCGAATTGACGAAGAATCGAAACGAATCGTCGAAGCGAAATTTAAAACCGACGGCTGCGGATTTTCGATTGCGGCAGCGGACGTTTTGACAGAAACGATCAAAGGCAAAAAACTTTCTGAACTGCACGGCTTGGAAAATAAAATTCTCGAAGAAAAACTCGAAAGCGAATTGGAAAAGTTCAATGCGAACCGGCGACATTGTTTAAATTTATCGCTCGAAACTTTACGGAAAGTTTTCGCGGATTTCCGCGCGGCAAAAGTCAGAGAATTCGCGGGCGAAAAGGCTTTGATTTGTTCGTGTTTCGGCGTTTCCGAAGAAACGATTGAAAATCTAATCAAAGAAAAATCACTCGTCAGCGTTGAAGAAATAATCGAAAATTGCGGCGCGGGCGGCGGCTGCGGTTCGTGTCAGCCGTTGATTCAGGAATTGATAGACGTTTATTGGGCTGAAAATTGAGATTTCCGGGCAAAAATAATTGTTATGATATAATTTGTTAATCAAGTTTGACCGCAAGGAGAATTTGCACGAAACGACAAAATAAATATGGACGATCCCGCCGGTAGTTTTTTTCTTCTTTTCCAAGAGCCGATTCAGACGGCTTCAATTTCCTTTACCGAAGCCACAATCGAATTTTCGCTGATGATTCTGATCGTTTTAATCAACGCTTTTTTCGTCGCGTCGGAATTCGCGCTCGTTTCGTCGAGAAAAACGCGGCTCGAAGCGAAATCCGTTGAAGGAAGCAAAGGCGCGAAAGCGGCACTGAGACTGCTCGAAAATCCGACGCTTTTTATTTCCGCCGTGCAGCTCGGCGTGACGCTCGCGTCGCTCGCGCTCGGCTGGGTCGGCGAACCGACAGTCGCAAAAATTATCGAACCGCTCGCTGAGAAAATCGCCAGCGAAGGAACGGTCGGATACGTCGTTCATATCACGGCGATCATTATTTCGTTTGCTGTCGTCACTTTTCTACATATCGTTTTAGGCGAACTCGTGCCGAAGATGTTCGCGCTCGAAAAAGCCGAGATATTCGCGTCATTCGCCGCGCGTCCTTTGGAGATTTTCGCCAAAGTTTTTTCGCCGCTACTATGGGTTTTGAACAAAGCCGGCGGCGGTTTAGCCAAATTGATCGGCTTAAAAGCGTCATTGGACGAAAGCGCGGTTTACACCGAAGAAGAAATTCGCCAGCTCATTAAAGTTTCCGAACAAAGCGGGCATCTGAACAAAGAAGAACGGCGTTTGATTAATCGGGTTTTTGAATTTTCGGAAACGACCGTCAAAGAAGCGATGGTGCCGCGCACGGAAATTGTGGGCATTTCGGAAAACTGCACGCTCGAAGAAATCGCTCGCGCGTTTCGGCAAAACGGTTATTCGCGCCTTCCGGTGTGGCGCGGCTCGCTCGACGATATTCTCGGCTTTGTTCACAGCAAAGATTTAATGCCGTTTCTGCTGCGCCCGAAATCGTTTAATCTCGAAAAAGTTTTGCAAAAACCGATGTATATTGTGGACACGGCGCGGCTTGAAGACGTTCTGCGGCAAATGCAGCGAGCCAAATCGCACTTCGGTTTCGTCGTTGACGAACACGGCGGCGTGGAAGGAATTATCACGCTCGAAGACCTTTTGGAAGAAATCGTCGGCGATATTTCCGACGAACACGACGAAGAAGTCAACGAGCAGATTCATAAAATTGGCGACGAAGTTTACATTTTGGAAGGCGGTTTGGCAGTACGCGATTTAAATCGCCGTCTCAATCTGAATTTTCCCGTCTCCGAAGGCTACACGACCATCGCCGGATTTCTGATGAGCGAAACCGGACAAATTTTGAACGAAGGCGAAACGGTTAAATACAACGGACATCTTTTCAAAATCGAAAAAGTTGATAAACGGCGAATTTTGAAAGTTCGGATGGAGAAAAGCAAGTTGCAAAATGCCACACCTTAAAAATTCAAAAATTAATCTTATTAAAGCCGTTGTTTTCAGCGGCTCTTTTTGTTTTTCAAAACGATTCAAGTTACATTTAAATCAATTAATCTAACCGATAATCTATCAACGGAGAAAGCAACAAAAAATGAGTTTAATCGAAACAGTCTGGGCGCGTGAAATTCTTGATTCGCGCG
>CAXTMQ010000265.1:0-6708 GCA_964245305.1 uncultured Pyrinomonadaceae bacterium | reverse complement strand
ACGATTTTCCGTGCGGTTGTCCCACATTGATTCGAGACAGGCGATGTTTCTTTTGCGTGAAGCCATAAAATTATTAATGCAAATACTTTGATGCGAAAACCGCGCCGCCGAAGGTCACGAATAAAATCACGCTGACGAAAGCGTTGGTCGTAAAAAACGCGGCGTTCATTCGTGAAAGATCGTTTGGTTTAACGAGCGTGTGCTGGTAAATCATCAACGCGCCGACCGCGAAAACGCCGAGAAGCGCGAGCCAGCCCAAACCCGTTACGAGATAAAGCAAAACTAAAACGACGAACGCCTGAAAGTGAAAAATGCGGGCGATGTTCAGCGAATTTTTAATGCCGAAACGCGCCGGAATCGAACGAAGTCCGGCTTTTCTATCGTATTCGTAATCCTGACAGGCGTATAAAACATCGAACCCGGCAGTCCACATCATCACGAGAAGCGATAATAAAAGCGGCACTTCCGAATCAATCGCGCCGCGCACGGCGATCCACGCGGCGGTCGGGCTGATCGCTAAAGCCGCGCCCAAAATCAGATGCGCGAACGCCGTAAATCTTTTCGCGTAAGAGTAGCCCAAAACGAAAAGCAGCGTGACGGGCGACAGTGCGAAGGTCAGCCAATTCAACGAATAAGCCGCTAATTCAAACAACGCGACCGAGATGATGAAAAACGACCAAGCGAAAGAGACGCTTAATTTTCCGCTCGGCAGTTCGCGGTTCGCGGTTCGCGGATTCGCCGCGTCGAATTTGCGGTCAATGATGCGGTTAAACGTCATCGCCGCGCTTCTCGCGCCGAACATAGCGACGGTTATCCAGAGAACTTGCCACCAGGTCGGCAAACCGTCTGCCGCCAAAACCGCGCCGAGAAAAGCGAACGGCAGCGCGAACAAAGTATGCTCGAACTTTATCATCGAAAGCGTCGTTTTTAATTTCGTGAAAAAATCATTCATTGAAGATTCCAAATTATTGATTTCGATTTTGCAAATTAAATGCCAAATCTAAATTCTAACAAAATCGCCGTTTTATCGCACTTTTGCACGGCAAGTTGCCAAAATCGCGCGATGCGAAATGCGTTTTGCAAATTAATTGTTTGAATTAAAAAGAGATTCGGCTAGAATGAATTAGCGATTAGCCGATCTCACCGATCCGAAATCCGAAACTTAAAATCCAAAATCAAAAGATGCCTTCAGGAAAAACACACGACGCGGTTACATTTTTTCTCGTCACGCCGACATTTGCGGCGGCTTGGGGAGCGACTAAAAGCGTTCCGCTCGCGGCAATTGTCAGCGTCGCTTTTTTGTTCGGCGGCTTGATGTTCGGTCCCGATTTAGACACGCATTCCAAACAATATACGCGCTGGGGAATTTTTAGATTTTTGTGGTATCCGTACCAGGTTTTTTTCAAGCATCGCTCGCGCTGGTCGCACGGTTTGATCTTCGGAACTTTACTGCGAATCGTCTATTTTATGGGCGTTTTGACGCTTGTTTCGTTCGCCGGCGCGTATGCTTTGGCGATTTATGCGGGCGGCGATCTGCCGAATTTGATGGAGTTTTCCAAAGTCTGGACTTCAATCGGTAACTACATCCGCGCCGATTTGGGCGAAGCCGCTTTTCCGGCGGTTTTCGCAGGGCTGTGGCTCGGCGCGGCGAGCCACACGCTCACCGACATCGCCGGTTCGTTCATCAAACACGGGCGCGTTTCGGAATTCCTCTAACAGTCAACAGTTATCACAAACCAATACTGAAAACAGTTAACTGTTGACTGATAACTGTTTCTACTGTTTGCCGCTGCGCGTGTTGACCAATCTTAATGCCTGTTTGCGAACCGCGTCGGAAATGTTGCGGTTTTTGGTCATACTTTGCAAATCTTTTAATTGCAGGCGCGTGAGAATGCTGATGATGTTTGCCATCGGCGTGCGCGGATTTCTGGCGAGCGTGTGCATAATCGAATAATTGCGCGACCAGGCTTTGTTGGCGGCGATTTGCCGCAGAACGTCTTCGGGAACCGAGCGCATCGCGGCGACCTTTTCGACTTCCTGCTCGGTGATTTTGGCGTTGGTGATGACGGCTTGCGCGACGATACGGTTCGGGTCGCGGATCAAAATATTGCGGGCTTCGCGGTCGCCTTTCGCCGCCAATTTCACGCGGTCTTTCATTCCCATCCGCAAAATGCGGTTGATCATCGAAACGCGGTCGCCGGAAATTTCGTCGTCTTCCGAGTGGAGTTCGCCGAGGATTTTTTTAGCGATCTGTTCGCGTTGTTCGGCTGATTCTTCGTAAAATTCTTCGATAAAGCTCGACGCAAGCCAACTGTCGTCAATTTCCGCGTCCGAGACTTCGATGTGTTCGGCGAGCAGAATCGCGTCTTCATAAGATAAATTTCCGTCGGTCGCGCTGACCGTTAAATTGTCGGAAAAATCCGCTTGTTCGATAAATTCCGCCGCGGCGGTTTTGCCGCGCGCGCGAAGCTCGTTGGCGATTTGCTGCGCGCCGCGCTCTTTCTGGAAAAATTCGCGCTTGATTTCGAGCGCGCGACGGTCGGCTTCGGCGGTGCGATAGCGGTTGGCGAGAATCGCTTCGATAATTTGCGGCTCGCCGATTAAAAGCTGCTGGTTGAACGATATGAGTTCGAGCAAGCTGCCGTCGTTCGTCTGTCTTGCGAAGTTGACTATTGAAGCGGCTGGCGTTTTCTGATTGCTTAAAATCGCTTCGTAAATCGGGCGCGATTCGTTTTCCTTTTCGATAAAATACGACAAAACCGGCGCGGCGATTTCGTCGGATTTGAAAACGATTTCGAGATCGTCGGCGTTTTGCGCGGCGAGCGTCTTCTTGGCTGTGTCTGCAAGTTCCGCATTGTCCTGCGCGGCGAGCGCGACGAGAATTTCCAGTAAATCCGTCTGCGGCAAAGGCAGCATTCCGCGCGCGGCGGCGAGTCTCGCCGGCTGCGGCGCAGTTCCTGAAATAACGGCTTTAACAACCGGATTGGTTGAATTCGTTTCAAAATCCATAAAAGTTTGTTTGCTATTCGATTCGGAATTTCTATCTAATTGCGAGTTTTGTTGAAAAGACGGCTCGGCGGAATTTTAGAGCCGAAAAGCATTGTAACATAAATTTTAACGAATCGAACACTTTCTTGACAGTCGCCGAACGCTTAACATAATCTTGAAATTTGCTGTTTCGGATTACTCCCGACTCGCTCTAAAAATCACATTATCGAAAAATCTGTATCTACAAAAATAATGGTTAAAGACGAACTTAAAAATCTTATTGCGGCGAAAAACGCCCGCATCGGTGTCATCGGTCTCGGCTATGTCGGCTTGCCTTTGATTGTTGAATTTGCTTTGAAAAATTTTCCGACCGTCGGTTTCGAGGTTGACCGCAAAAAAGTTGACGAGCTAAACGAAGGAAATTCGCATATCGTTGACGTGCCTTCGGAAAACGTCCGAAAAGTTTTAGACGCGAAAAAATTTGAAGCGACGACGGATTTTTCCAAATTGAAAGATTGCGACGTGATTATCATTTGCGTTCCAACGCCGCTGCGAAAAACCAAAGACCCGGATATGTCATATATTCTGGCTTCGGGCGAGCAAATCAAAAAATACGCCCGCAAAGGTCAGCTCGTTATTTTAGAATCAACGACTTATCCGGGAACGACCGACGAAGTTTTACAGCCGATGATCGAAGCAGCCGGTTTAAAATTAGACGAAGATTTCCTGCTCGCCTTTTCGCCCGAACGAGTTGATCCGGGTAATCCGCAGTTTCAGACGCACAATATTACAAAAGTCGTCGGCGGAGTCGGCAAAGATTCGACCGAGGTTGCGGCGCAGCTTTATGCGGAAATCGTCGGCGACGTTCACGCCGTATCTTCGGCAAGAGTCGCCGAAGCCTGCAAGCTCTGGGAAAACACCTTCCGCGCCATCAATATCGGAATGGCGAACGAGATGGCGAAAGTCTGCAACGCGCTCAACATTGACACTTGGGAAGTCGTCCGCGCGGCGGCGACTAAACCTTTCGGTTTTATGCCGTTTTATCCCGGACCCGGAATCGGCGGACACTGCATCCCGCTCGACCCGCATTATTTGTCGTGGAAAGCGCGTCAGCACGGTTTCGACTCGCAATTTATCACGCTCGCCGAGCAAATAAATTCCTCGATGCCGAAATACGTCGCGGGTTTGGTGCGCGACGCTTTGAACGACAACGAAAAATCGGTCAAGGGCGCGAAGATTTTAATCTTGGGCGTGGCTTATAAAAAAGATATTGACGATATGCGCGAAAGCCCTGCGCTGTCGGTAATTGATCTGCTGCGTTCGCGCGGCGCGGAAGTCGTCTATCACGATGCGTTCGTGCCGGAAGTTACCTTCGATCACGCCTACACCATCGGCGACGGCGAACCGCTTTACAACCAGGATTTGACCGACGATTTAATCAAATCCGCCGATTGCGTCGTCATCTGCACCGAACATTCGGGCGTTGATTACAACCGCGTCTGCGCGCTTTCCAAAGTCATCGTTGACACGCGCAACGCTCTCAAAGAAGATTTGCGCGAAGCGAGCAAAGCGAAAATTGTTAGGCTGTAAAACAGCGGTTTTTGGTTTTTGGACTTTGGCTTATGGTCTGAGATTTTTGAATTTGCTGTCAAGGAAAATCTCGGTTGACCAAACACGAAAAACCGAAAACCGAAAACCGAAAACCAAATGCTAAAAATCCTAAACATCGTCGGAGCGCGTCCGAATTTTATGAAAATCGCGCCGATTCAGCGTGAGATGAAACGGCGCGATTATGAATTTTTGCCGCTCATCGTTCACACCGGACAGCATTACGACGCGGCGATGTCCGATTCGTTTTTTCGAGATTTGGGAATGGCGAAACCGGATTTTCATCTCGAAGTCGGCTCGCACTCGCACGCCGTTCAGACGGCGAAAATTATGACGGCGTTCGAGCCGATTATTTTAGAAGAAAAGCCGGATTGGGTTTTGGTCGTCGGCGATGTCAATTCGACGATTGCCTGCGCTCTGGTCTGCGCGAAACTCAATGTCAAAGTCGCCCACGTCGAAGCCGGACTTCGCTCGCGCGACCGTTCGATGCCCGAAGAAATCAATCGTCTTTTAACCGATCAAATTTCTGATTTGTTGCTCACAACCAGCCGGGACGCGGACGAAAATTTAAAAGCCGAAGGCATCGCGGCGGACAAGATAAAATTCGTCGGCAACGTAATGATCGATTCGCTTTTTTACAGCTTAAAGCTCGCCGAAGAATCAAAGATTCGTGAAGAGTTAAATTTGACGGAAAAAGAATACGCGGTTCTCACTCTGCATCGTCCGTCGAATGTTGACAACGAAATGAAACTCGGCGCATTGCTCGCCGCGCTCGCCGAAATCAGCCGAAAAATTCCGATAATTTTTCCGGTTCATCCGCGCACGAAAGCGAATATCGAACGCTTCGGTTTTGACGAAAAAATCGAACAATCGAATATCCGATTAATCGCGCCGCTCGGTTATCTCGATTTTATGCGGCTGTATTCGGACGCGCGCATCGTTTTGACCGATTCGGGCGGTTTGCAGGAAGAAACGACCGCGCTCGGCATTCCGTGTTTGACGCTGCGCGAAAACACCGAACGTCCCGTGACGATCTCGCACGGCACGAATATTTTGGTCGGCACGAATCCGCAGAAAATCAAACGAGCCGCGTTTGAAACGCTCGAAAATTCAGTGTCAAAAGATAAAAAAATTCCGCCGCTCTGGGACGGAAACACCGCGCCGCGCATCTGCGACGCGCTAATCAATTACTCTTAAAGAATAAATTTCGGCTCGAATGAAAAGGGCTTTCGATCTTTAAAGATCGAAAGCCCTTTTCATTCTTTTACAATAGCGGTTTCTTATTTTTTCTCGCTGGTTTCCATGGGATAACCGGCTTCTTTCCATGCATTTGTGCCGCCGAGCAAGGCAAAAGCGTTTCCGATATTTTTTTCCTTCAAAATCTGCACCGCACGGGCGCTGGTGTGTTCGTTCGGTCAGGAGCAGTAGGCGATAATTTTTTTATCTTTGGGAAGTTCCGTGTAGAGCGTTTCAAAATCGCCCGCCGGAATATTGATCGCGCCTTTAATATGTTCGAGCTTAAATGATTCGGCGGCGCGCGTGTCCACGAAAATCGCTTTGCCCGCGTCGAAATCTTTTTTCGCGTCGGCTAAAGAAATACGCGGCGGCTCTTCCGCTTTATTTTCAGGAGTCGGCGCGGCTTTGTTATTTGAATTGTCGCTTGCCGTCGAAGCCGTCTGACACGCCGTTGCGATGAACAGCGCGAGCGTCAAAAAAATTGACAGCAATAAAATTTTCTTCATATAAAAACCTCCAAATTTAGTGAAAAGCGAAAAACCAAACAGTTGTTAAATTTTATTTTTTTACTTTTCACTATTCGTTTTCAACTATTATCTATCGTCGGCGTGGCGTTCGCAACCGCCGTCGGGTATTTGCCGTTCCAGCAGGCGGCGCAGACCGTTTCTTTTTCAAAGCCGATTGCCGCGAGCATTCCGTCCATCGAAAGATAGCCTAATGAGTCGGCTTCGACGTAGCGGCAAACTTCTTCGACCGACATTTGCGCGGCGATTAGCTCGGCTTTACGAGGCGTGTCAACGCCGTAATAACAGGGCGAAACGGTCGGCGGACACGAAATCCGCAGATGAACTTCCTTCGCGCCGGCTTCTCTGACCA
>CAXTMQ010000264.1:0-6710 GCA_964245305.1 uncultured Pyrinomonadaceae bacterium | reverse complement strand
CCGCCTTTGCTGTGGTCGGCGGTTTCGGCATATTTTTGGCGGTCGTTGTGATAAAGAACGATATGTTCGCCTTCATAGCGCACGACATCGGAGACGCGCTGAAAATCTTTCGTGTGTTCGGCGAAAACGAACGCGCACGGGTTGAAAGACAAAACCATTCCCGCCGCGTAGACGAAGCCGCCCTGGTCGTAAACGCTGCCCGCGTATTGCGCCGCGCCGACGGCGATGTCGGGCGAATAATTTTTATCTTTATCCTGCGTGCGGTCGGCTTTGGCGATGAAAATCGTATAATCCGAATAATTCAGGCGATTGCGATATTTATATTTGCGGGCAATGGCGAAAAGATTTTGCAAGCCCGTATCAATCGCGTCGAGCATTTTCGCTGCGGGCTGATTGACGGCATAAACACGCGCGCCGTTCGGCGTTTGCGTCGAAACCGGAAATGTATCTTTCGTGATTTTTTGCGCTTCGTTGATTAAAGCGCGGTCGGCGCGGTTTTGCGCGGAAACGCTTTGCAGAAGCGCGAAAATCGAAAACAAAATCAAAGCGGTCAGCGTCGTAATTTTTAATCTGTTCATAATCATTTCACGAATATCTCCGGAAATTTGCATCCGCAATGATTATGCCGGCGATTTCCTGAGCGGTGTGTGCAAAAGGCGAATTCTAAAATTTCTGCCGGCAACATTAAATTAAATTGCGAAAATATCACTATTTTCTTATAATTGACCAACTGAGTTCAGCTTGTTTCAGATAAAACAAATTCAAAAATCTGTCTGCCGAAATTTTTGCTTCGAGTTACGAAATTTTCTTTTGAGTTTTCCTAAAATTCAATGTCAGAAGAACGCGCACTTTTAATTGAAGAAATTTTTCAATCAATTATCGCTCTCGCGCCCGCCGAGCGGACGGAATTTCTGCGTTCTTCGACCAACGATCCAGACATCAGAAGAGAAGTCGAGCGACGGCTTGCCAGCCATCAAACCACCGAAAGATTAATTGTCGCGCCCGAAGATGAAATAGATTTTTCCGAACGCGAAGAACCGAAAACGAGCGACGAGGAAACTAATTCTGATCGAATGCTCGGACAGCGCATCGGCGCGTTTGAATTGAAAAGACAAATCGGACGCGGCGGAATGGGCGCGGTTTATCTTGCCGAACGCGCCGACGGCGAATTTAATCAAAAAGTCGCGGTCAAATTAATCAAGCGCGGAATGGACACGGATTTTATCATCAAGCGTTTCCGTCACGAACGTCAGATTTTAGCCAAACTTCGGCATCCGAACATCGCCAATCTGCTCGACGGCGGTACGACCAAAGACGGCTTGCCGTATTTCGTGATGGAGTTTGTCGAAGGCGAACTTCTTTACAGTTACTGCGACAAAAACAAATTAAATACGCGCCGCCGCCTTCAGATTTTCGAGCAAATCTGTTCGGCGGTGCAGGCGGCGCATGAACATCAAATCATTCACCGCGACATCAAACCGGGCAATATTTTGATGACGGCGGCGGGCGTTCCGAAACTGCTCGATTTCGGCATCGCCAAAGTTCTCGATCCCGATTTGATACACGAATCGGTTCATCCGACTTCGACGATGATGCGCCTGATGACGCTCGATTACGCTTCGCCCGAACAAATTTGCGGCGGCGAAATCACGCCCGCGTCGGATGTTTACGCGCTCGGCGTTCTGCTTTACGAGCTTTTAACCGGGCATAACCCGTATATTTTTCCGCGCGGTCGTTCGCCGCACGAAATTTCGCGCGTCATCTGCGACGTGCCGCCGAAACTGCCGAGCCAAGCCGTCGCCGCCGACGAATCGCTTTTGCCTGTTTACACGACCAACGACGTAAACAGTAAAGAAGCCGCCGTGTTTCGCGGGAAAAGCGTCGGCGATTTGCAGCTCGAATTAACCGACGATTTAGACCGTTTGATAATGAAGGCTTTGAGCAAAAAGCCCGAAGAACGGTTCGCGTCGGTTAAAGAATTCGCCGCCGACGTTGCGCGTTTTCTGAGCGGCAGCGCGGTGCTTGCCGAACCGAAACTTTTCGTCAATTCGCTGTCCGGCGACATTCTGCTCGATAAAGCGACCGGCAGCAACAAATCAATCGCCGTTCTGCCGTTCAAACTTTTGAACGCTTCCGCCGATGAAAATACGGGCGAAAGATTTCTCGGCATCGGTTTGACCGACGCGCTGATTACGCGCCTGTCGAACGTCAAACGCTTTGTCGTCCGACCGACGAGTTCGGTTCTGCGGTTCGGCGAAAAACATCTCGATCCGTTCGTCGTCGGGCGCGAGCTGAACGTCGAATATATTCTCGAAGGGCATATCCAAAAAGTCGCCAAACGCATTCGCGTTTCCGTCCAACTGCTCAACGTCGCCGAGCAGACGACCGTGTGGGCAGAGCGTTTCGATGAAAATTACACGGACGTTCTGCATCTCGAAGACGTGATTTCGGTTCGCGCCGCCGAAGCTCTGATTCCGCATTTGACGACCGACGAGCGCGAAGATTTGGCGAAACGCGGAACTGACGATCCGCAGGCTTTTGAATCGTTTCTGCGCGGTCGTTTTCATTGGAACAGTTTTACCGAAGAAGGATTTTCCAAAGCGATTGTCGCGTATCACGAAGCCGTCGCGCACGATCCGAATTACGCGATGGCGTATGCCGGAATCGCCGATTATTACAACTGGCTCGGCGTGTTCGGAATTCTGCCCGCGCAGGAATGTTTCGAGTCGGCAATCGAAGCCGCGACCAAAGCGATTGAACTCGACAAAGAATTGTCCGAAGCGCACGCCGCGCTCGGCTTTGCCGCTATCGGCGGACATTACGACTGGAAGCAGGGCGAGACCGAATGCCGCCGCGCTCTGAAATTAAATCCGAATAATTCGACCGCGCACGTCTGGTATTCGATTCAGCTTTTTATGGAAGGGCGTTTCGACGAAGGTCTCAAACACGCCAAACGCGGCATCGAGATTGATCCGTTGTCGCCGTTCAATCAGCACAATCTCGGCTGGGGATTGTATTTCGCTAAACGATTCGAAGAAAGCATCGCGCAGTATCGTCATTTAATTAATGTCACCGATTCAAAATATCCGCTCGCGCTGTTCGGTTTGAGTTGGAATCTGCGCCAGATCAAAAAATTTGACGAAGCCATCAAAATCAGCGAACGCGCGCTCGCGCTCGATCCTGAAAGCACGATGCTTCTGAGTTCGCACGCGCAGACTTTAGCCGCCGCCAACCGCCGCCAAGAAGCCGAAGAAATTTTAACGAGACTCGATAATCTCGCCGAAAAACGCTTTGTCTCGCAATATCATATCGCCATCGTTCACGCTTTTTGGAACGAAAAGGAAAAAACGCTCGCCGCGCTCGAAAAATCTTACGACGAGCGCGAGGCGTGGATCGCGTGGCTCGGAGTCGAGCCGGCGTTCGATTTTCTGCGCGAAAACGCCAGATTTATGAGTCTGCTCGAACGTACGAAAAATCCGCTGTTTCATCGTGAAAATACGGTTATATTGGAGAGCGAAGCGCAGACGCTGGCAAACAAAATTCAAATTACCGACACCGACAGCCACGTTTTTGATGTCGAAAAACCGTTAAAAAAATCTCCGGCAAAATCGTCCGCCGCCGGTTTTTCGATTCCGAAATGGGCATATGTTTTTGCCGGATTGCTAATCTTTTTAACTTGTGTCGGTTTCGCCGTTCGCTACGGCTGGCAGAAAAATCAAAAAAACGACGCGCCGAATATCTCGAACGAAACGAAGCTCGCCAATCCGCCGAAAGACGCGCAAACCGCGCTTTCGATTGCCGTTTTGCCGTTCACGACCGTCAACGCGGCGACCGACGACGAGCAGTATCTCGGCGTCGGCACGGCAGACCTCGTTACAAGCAAACTCAGCCAGATTACCGAAATAAATCTGCGCTCGACGAGTTCCGTTCGCCGCTATCTGAAAAGCGATAAATCGCCGCAGGACATCGGCAAGGAATTGGCGGTTGATTATGTCGTCGGCGGCACGGTCGAGCGCAAAGAAAACAACGTCGAAATCAAACTCGAAATGACCGAAACGGCAAACGGGCGCGTCGTCTGGTCGGAAATTTTCGACGAGCCGAACGGCGATTTATTCGCGCTGCAAGATTCGATTTCGGAGATGATCGTTAAATCTTTGAGTCTGCGCTTGACCAACGCCGAGCGGCAAAATCTCGCCAAGCATTTCACCGAAAACGGCGAAGCGCAGCAGCTTTATCTCGAAGGACGCTTTAATTTCGGCAAGCGCAACATCGAAGGTTTGCGCCGCGCCATCGCGCTCTTTGAACAGGCGATAAAAGTTGATCCGAAATTCGCGCTCGCTTACACGGGGCTTGCCGACTGCAACGCGCTTTTAAATTGGTATCAAGAACCGCAGCCGCCCGATGCCTGGAGCGATGCCAAACAAGCGGCGGTCAAAGCCGTCGCGCTCGACCCGGATTTAGCCGAAGCGCACGCTTCTTTGGCGTTTATCAAATTTCATTTCGACCGCGATTATAAAGGCTCGGAAGACGAATTTCGCCGCGCGATCAACTTAAAACCGAATTATGCGACCGCGCATCAATGGTATGCGTTTCTGCTTTCGGCTCAGGGGCGACACAGCGAAGCCGTTGCCGTTATTCGCCGCGCCGAAGAATTAGAACCGCATTCGGCGGTTATCGCCAACGCCGTCGCCAACGTACTTTTTCTCGCCAGACTTTACGATGAATCAATCGCGCAAGCAAAACATTCACTCGAAATTGATCCGTCGTCGGTCGGCGCGCACGTTATTCTGCGCTGGAACTACGAGAAAAAAGGAATGTTGGACGAAGCGCGGGCAATTTACGATAAAGAAGCCGCTTTCGCCGGCGACACGCCGACCAGCCGCGCCAAAAAAGCACACTTGTTCGCCGCGCTCGGCAAAAAGGAAGAGGCTCTGCAAATTATCGACAATCTCGTCGAAACCAAACAAATCGAACAAATCACGCCGTATGAAATCAGCGTCATTTACGCGCTGCTCGACGATAAGGCGAAAGGTTTGGAATGGCTCAAAAAAGCCAAAGACAATCACGCCGTCGGTTTTTCGTTCGCAAGGGTTGATCCGCTTTTAGACAACCTGCGCCCGAATCCGCAATTTGAAAATCTCATCAAGTAAATTTCCAAACATCCAAATATCGGCAATATCAAAAAAGGCATCCGAAAAAGAATGCCTTTTTTAATTTAATTTCTAATACGCGATAAGCGCGAAAAGAATTTTTTCATAAACCTTTCATCAGCAGATAAATAATCGCCGACCAGCAAACCATCGCCGCCGCAAACCTGTTCCAGAATCTTTTTTCGCTCCGGTCATTATGGTCGATAATTTACCGCAATTCTTTAGTTATATATTCCGCCGATTGGTATTTGTCCTTTCATATTTTTCTCTAAACTAAAAAGAGCCTCCCTGAAACTTATAATCGTTCGGGATTTCCGTTTCGACATCTAAAACTTTGGATAGTTCTTCCCAATTTTCTTTGGCAATCGTTACTTTTACGTTTTCCAAAAATGTCAGAATAACGCCTGCCCTTTCGACATTTGCCTCGACCAAATAATCGAAGTTATAGATGCTTTTGCCGATTTTTATTAATCTCATATATTTTAGTTAACCCGTCGGTATTTGTCCTTTCATAAAATTATTTACACGTTATATCTGAACCAATTCGACTCGCCGTAATCGAAAACCGAAACGAGTCCGCCGTTGACCATCCCGCGAAAATGCGTGGAGGAGTCTTCGTCGTAACCTGCAAACTTATCTTTATCGAAAGTGATAGTTATCGGTTTGCCGTTTCCGTGATCGAGCAGCTTGAAATCCGCGCCGCTCGCGCCGCCCGTTACATAGCAGCCGCGCTCGTAATCGTAGATGTTCACCGTTTCGGATTCGACGCTGCCGTTGATATTGAAATGCTTCGAGCGGCTTTGGTCGTAGACCGAAGATGTCTTTTTGTTCGAGATGAAGCAGCCGGCGATATAAGCGACGCACGCTCTCGTATTTTCTTTCAATTGATAATCTCCGATCTCATTTATTAATTATCTGATTTCTCCCTCATCTCTCTCGTCTATTGAAAACGAAAGAACCTGGCTGCCGGAAGGTTTCACTTTTATTGCTTCTTAACTTCGTCTAACGCTTTGAGGAATTTCTCATCTTTCATAAAACGGCTAAATGAGGTGTCGGTTGCCGGATTCGGCATTTTTTCTCCTTCGATCATATTTTCCTTGTTACGAAAGGCACTCTTTAAGTAAACGATTGCCTGTTCTTCGTCGTTCGTTTCGGCGTAACTGCACGCCATATTATAATGGAACATCGCGTAGTCGGGGTCTTTGGATAATCCGTAGGCGAACGTCTCTTTAGCTTTCTCCAAATCACCCGACATCCCGTAAGCCATTCCCATATTGTCAACCACCACGCGCCACATCGTCTTTCCGAGCATCGGATGCTTTTCCTCCGCGTCGAGCGACTGCCGGTATAATTTGACGGCGTTCGGATAATCTTTATTTTTGTAGAAATCGCTCGCTTGGACGGCGAAATTAAGCGCGGTTCTGCCGTCATCGCTCCGGTTGCCGCTTCCGAGGTTGGGCGCGGGCGAATTTTGATTGGGCGCGGCGGCAGTCGAAGTGTTTTCGACTTTCGTTTGTCGGCAGCCGAGCGCGGCTATTAAAACGAGCATCGAAGTTAAAA